>JBBTUV010000001.1:0-89154 GCA_038063535.1 Patescibacteria group bacterium
TTTCGACGTGGCGCGTTCTCAGCGCCATTGCGGTTACTTGTGCCAACATTCTTACTTCCGTACGCTCCAGCGGCCCTCGCGGGTCCGCCTTCAACGCAGAACGGAAAACTCTCCTACCACTCGACCTTTCCGAAGAAAAATCGAATCCTCACATTCGGTACCATGCTTAGCCCCAATTATTTTCGACGCAAAATTTCTAGATGAGTGAGCTGTTACGCTATCTTTAAAGGATGGCTGCTTCTAAGCCAACCTCCTCACTGTCGGAGAAACTTCACTTTCTTATTTTGCACTTAGCATGGATTTAGGGACCTTATATAGAGGTCTGGGCTGTTTCCCTTTTCACCAGTGGAGCTTAGCCCCCACGGTGTAACTGCCGCGCTATGACTCTTGGTATTCGGAGTTTGATAAATTTAGCGACCTTTCGGCCTGTCCAAATCTTCCAGTGCTCTACCCCCAAGAGGAACACACGACGCTAGCCCTAAAGCTATTTCGGAGAGAACCAGCTATTACCAGGTTCGATTAGCTTTTCACTCCTTACCACAAGTCATCCGAAGGCGTTATACGACCTACCGGTTCGGACCTCCACAGAGCTTTCGCTCTGCTTCATCCTGCTTGAGGCAAGCTCACCTGGCTTCGGGTCTTATGCATGATATATGTTCGCGCTATTAACACTCGGTTTCCCTGCGACTCCGCTCTTTTAGCGAGCTTAGTCAAAACAACATGCATAAACTCGTTGGCTCATTCTTCAATAGGCACGCCGTTCCCCGACCGAGGTCGGGGTTCGACTCCTTGTAGACATACGGTTTCAGGTCTATTTCACCGCCCTAACCGGGCTGCTTTTCACCTTTCCCTCACGGTACTAGTTCACTATCGATCACAAAATGTATTTAGCCTTGGCGGTTAGTTCCGCCGGATTCCCCTCGGCCAGTCGTGTCCTAGGGTACTCAAGTAGAGCAACAAAAGAGTCAGAGCATTTTCGTTTACCGGACTATCACCGTCTATGGTATTGCTTTCCAGCAACTTCAACTAACGCTCTGGTTTTTGACTCCTCCCCCGACCGAAGTCGGGGCATCACTCACTTACAACCCCCACACACTTACTCTGGCGTCCGCTTGCGCGAAAGACAGAGTAAGTGTAGCAGGTTTGGGCTTCTTCCTTTTCGCTCGCCGCTACTTAGGAAATAACTATTGTTTTCTGTTCCACCTGGTACTGAGATGTTTCACTTCCCAGGGTATGCGCTCCAACTAGAGTCGGAGCAATCCGAAATAACTCGGATTGGGTTTCCCCATTCGGAAATCTCCGGATCAAAGGTTGCTCAGCACCTCCCCGAAGCATATCGTCGCAACGCCACGTCCTTCATCGCCATTTTGTGTCAAGGCATCCACCGTACGCCCTTAATTTCCTGTTAAGAAATTTAGAAACCACTAATTCTTTATAGTCTCCTTTCCGGAACCGCTTCCATACTCAAAGACTGTTCTATCTGCGCAAAGACCCAGGCGCCCTCGTAGACGCCATCTTTAGAAACGCGATAGCCTTTAGTTTTCAATATGCAAGCCGCCCTGAATCAAAAAACCGCCTTTCGGGCGGCCGATAGACCAAAAGAATTAGCCTAGGGTGACCGCCTTTTGAGTGTGCTTTTTGTAGTATTCATGCTGATTGGGTAAGTATAGTCCAAACGAAAAAAGATGTCAAATGTGGACATCTTTTTTCGTTTAATCCAACTGTAATTTACCTAGAACCTTCCTCGTGAACCTTGGAAAGAAACCGCGCAGCGGCTTCTTTTCCACCGAGTCCGAAGGCCAGGCCTCCGGCCAGGGCAAGCATCCCAACCAGACCAGTGAAGAGCACACCCATGTAGTCCCGGGCGATGCCAAGCTCACCGAACGCGATGATGAAAGCAAAGATCCAAATGGCATACTTTGCGATCGTGCCGAGCATGCTTGCGGAAGATACGCTCATTGCCCGGGTGCTCGCCGCAACCAATCTAGACACTGCATCTGCCACCACCGAAGCGATAATGAGGATAAACGCGGCCACAATCACGTGCGGGAGATAGCTGATAACATCTTCCACGAGGAACACCCGGATCGAAGTGAGACCCAAGAGGTCAAGCGACGGAAGAAGAAAAACGAGGACGATGAACCACTTTGCAACCTGGCCGATAAAGTAGCCGGCGTTTAGGTTCATGCCCGCTCTCCTCATAAGATCATCCGCCTTGACGGAAGAAAGCAGTTTGTCTACTTTAAGGGCGCCGAGCACTTGCTCGAATGCGCGAGCCACCAAGGAGCCCAACACCCAGCCGATGACGAAGAGAACTACGGCAAGGATGAGCTTCGGGGCGAACTGGACAAACCCGATCCAAAGGCCCTGGAGCGAGCTAGAAAATACATCGCCCCAAGTTACCCATATATTATTACCCATAATTTAAAATTAACTAATAAAAAAAACCTTTAAGTTTCGACCCTATAAAGTTCTCGGTATTATTATACCAATTTTTAAGCCTTTTTTGGAGCTTGTGTGGATAACTCCCGAGATAGCTCCCGGCTGCCCCAAAGCACCACATGGGGGAAGTCCAGGACGTCCCGAACGAGCTTATCATACATATTCAGGCGGTAAATGAACTCTTTCGTGTCGAAAACGGCATAGGAAAGCTCCGAACCGATCTCCGCCTCGAGCTTCTTTATCTTCTCGTCGATCTTTGCGCGCTTGAGCCTCTCCCCGACGAGGAGGAGGTCCACTCGCGAATCCTTGTTTTTTATGAATATCCCCGAGAGGATCAGGAGCTTCACCCGGCCGGTCTTCCGGAAATCTTCGCCGATTTCCTTGTGATCGATGGTGTCGGAATTAACCAAAAGCTCTTCCAGCTCGGCCGCGTAAGGAAAATTGGAGTTGAAAGACCAGTCGGTGCCTTTACGCCTAGCGAACCCTACCTTGTCGAGTGTTCGAAGCTCCCGGCGCACGGCATTGGTAGCAACCCGTGAGCGCTTCGCGATCTCGGCGACTTTGAAACCCTTGCCTTTATTAAGAAGAAACAGGCGGAGTATTTTTACCCTGCCGGCGCTTCCGAATATTTTACCAAGAATTTCCATTTTATTTGAGTTCCACCTTGCCTCCGGCCTCTTCTATTTTTTTCTTCAGGTCTTCCGCTTCGGCCTTTTTCATTCCGTCTTTCAATTTGGACGGCGCACCATCAACAAGGTCCTTGGCCTCTTTGAGGCCGACTCCCATTACTTCTTTCACCACCTTCATCACCGCGATCTTTCCTTCACCGGCAGATGCGAGCATCACCGTGAATGAATCTTTCTCTTCCTGCGCCTCGCCGGCTTGCCCGCCTCCGGCGGGGGCTGCGACTGCGGCCGCGCTCACTCCGAACTTCTCTTCGATCGCTTTCACGATGTCATTTAGTTCAAGCACCGTCGCCTTATCCAACCACTCCAACAATTTATCCTTGTCCATCCCGTTAGAGATAGGAAATCTTTAGATTTCCGTACCTTAAATTAATTTTTGTAATAATTTCAACCTAATAATTTATTCACTCTCTTCCCGTTAATAAACTTTTTTAATCTCTAACGGGATCCATTATTTTTTCTTCCCAACCTCCGAAAGTGCGACCGCGAACCTCTGTATCGGGGACTGGAGAAGCCAAGCTATCTTCGAGAGCAGCACTTCCCGCGAAGGAATAGTGGCGATCTCGTTCATTTTATCCGCTCCGACAAATTTACCGCCGAAAATTCCCCCCAGGATGGAAAGAGCGGTCTCTTTTCCTTTTCCGAAATTATAAATCTCCCGGGCCGGTGTCATTTCATCTGCCCCATATGCCATGGCGACTTCACCGGGAAGTTCCGGTACTTCGCCCTCCGCTTTGCCTTTGAGCGCCCGGGCGAGGAGTGTCTTTCTCGCTACTCTATAGCCCACGCTTTGCTCTTTAAGTCCGCGCCTTAACTTACTCTCTTCCGTTGCGTTCAATCCGTGAAAATTCAAAAAAACCACCGATTTCGAACCTCGAATTGCACCCTCGAGCTCCTTAACAATTTCTTCTTTTTTTTCTTTCTTTAACGGCATAAACTAAAAAATTGCGTGTAGCCGCAATTGAACTTCGACCACTCTAGAGGACTTACTTGTTCGCCTCTTTTCTATGCGGTAGGTAAAGTCTAGCACACTTCTCCGTTTACGCAAGTAGTGAAAGTAGAGGTACTGGTTTGCTCTCCCTGATCAAAGTAACTCACCAAAAATACCCCGAGGAGTCCGAGGATGATCATGCCGGTGAAAAGAATAAGCGTCTTGAGGAAATGCCTAGTGAGCATGGCTTGATTATAGCATGAGCAAAACAAAAAAACCCCCTTGTTTATTCGCCTTCAAAAAAGTATATTAAGATCATGAAAAGTGGTGCTAGGGTGATGTTGCTCTTTCTGGGCGACGTGGTCATACTTACAGCTGCCTTTTTTATCATGCTCGCGGCTGCCTTTCCTGGAAGAATTTCACAGGAGATAATAGGAAGCCACAAAACCCCGTTCATTTTCGTCTCCCTAATGTGGATTCTCGTCTTTTTCCTTTTCGGCTTATATGAGACAGAGTCAGTAAAGCCCACCATCCCGCATTTGAGAAGAATAAGCTATGCCGCTTTGGTATCCCTCTCGGGGAGCGCAGTACTTTTTTACGTGGTTCCCTCTTTTGGCATTACCCCAAAAACGAACCTCGTTATATTCGGTTTCTCTTTTACGCTCCTCTTTCTGGTCTGGCGAAGAATTTTCTACAGTATTTTTGTGGCTTATTTCAAAAAAGGAGTCTGCTTCGTGATAGATTCCGAAAAAGACGAGGTCTATGTGCGGGAACTCGAAGACTACATAAAAAATTACCCGCAATCTGGACTTTTTATCAGGGGTACATACTCCTCGCTCCAGGAACTTTTCGGAAAGGAGTCGGCGAGGAAAATTGACACATTGATTATCTCGAGGAGTGCCCTAAATGGGAAAAACTTAAAGCAGGCTTACGACAGAGCCGAGAATATTTTAGGTCTCTCCTACGCCTACGAAGATATTCTTGGCAAAGTGCCGATCGATTCCATTGATGAAACATGGTTTCTCCACAATATCCGAAGCGGAGGAAAGATTTTATACGAAAAGGCGACCAGGATTATCAACTCTCTGATTGCCCTTTTGACTTTAACTGTCACTTCGCCCTTGCTCTTACTGACCGCTCTTTGGATTAAGCTCCAGGACGGCGGACCGATTTTCTACAATCGGCTTCGAGTCGGGAAAGGCGGAAAAGGCTTCAATCTCTATAAATTCAGATCTATGGTCGTGGATGCGGATAAGCAGGGCTCCGAATGGACGGAAAAAAACGACCCCAGGATTACCAAAGTCGGGAAAATCATCCGACGGCTTCACCTTGATGAGGTGCCACAACTCTTGAACGTCCTCCGCGGGGAAATGGCGCTGGTGGGACCGCGTCCGGAAATTCCTTCCTTCGCAGAGCATCTGGAGCAGGAAATTCCCCATTACGGCCTGCGCCATATTATTGCCCCGGGATTCACCGGCTGGGCCCAGATCAAATACCGAAACGCTCGCGGCATTGCCGAATCGAAAGAGAAATTTGAGTACGATCTATACTACATAAAAAACAGAAATATTTTTATGGACTTTGGAATTATGCTCCGGACTATCGTTATCATATTTACGCACAACTAACCTTTATGATAGAGCGAGTAAAAAGTTTTTTATTCACCAATAACTCGATTCGCCAAACCCTAGTAAAAAACACCTTCTGGCTTTCTGTGAGCGAAGTAGGCAGTCGCCTTTTAAAATTTGCTCTGATTCTCTATGCCGCGCGTATCTTGGGTGTGTCGGACTGGGGAGTATTTTCTTACGCCTTGGGTATGGCGAGTTTATTTCTAGTGATTTCGGACCTCGGGTTAAATAACTTGATAACGCGGGAAATGGCTAAAAAATCGGAGGCAAGATTCCAATATTTATCGACGGCTTTTTTCATAAGAATAGCACTGCTTATCATCGCCATTGTTATTATTCTGGCTATTGTCCCTCAAATATCTGATATAACCACTGTAGGTATTCTTTTTATTGTTGCGCTAGGCGCGGCGATAGATTCTGTGCGGGACTTTTTAGTGTCTCTTCATCGAGCAATGGAACGGATGGAAAAAGAGACCTTCATAAAAATTAGTGCCAGCCTTTTAACCAGCATATTGGGAATTATGGTGCTCCTTAGGGCGCCATCTATTATAAATCTTGCGTATGCTTACTTAGCGGGAAGTATAATCGGCCTCTTAATTGCGCTATATACTCTAAGGCGGGAGATAAGTGATTTGACAACACATTTGTCCGTTGACCTCGTTCTGCCGATCCTCAAAATTACCTGGCCGCTTTTTATTTTCGGAATAATCGGCGTGATCATGACTTATACAGACATCGCCATGATTGGCTGGTGGAAAAATTCTCTAGACGTCGGGCTATATTCCGTGGCGCAGCGGCTGATACAGTTTCTCCTGGTCATCCCGAATTTGATCGCCATAGCCATGTTCCCTGTCTTTTCAAAACTACTGACAGAAAACCCGGCAGAGCTGCGACCGACCTTAGAGAAAACGCTTGCCTGGATGTTCCTCTTGGGCTTACCCCTTTTCGCCGGAGGAATCGTTTTGGGTAAAGAAATCATAGTAGTTATTTTTGGTGCCGCTTACGCTCCTGGAGGACCCGTTTTTCAAATTCTGCTCCTTACGATACTCCTCATGTTTCCGATGCTTATTATAAATAACTATATTTTCGTCCTTAATCAGCATAAGAAATTTGTGAGTTTAATGGTCGGAGGAGCATTATTTAACATCCTTTTAAATTTTATCTTGGTGAAGAAATTTGGAATACTTGGAGCAGCTACTGGTACCACTCTCTCAAATCTAGT
Source organism: Patescibacteria group bacterium (assembly GCA_038063535.1). Classification (GTDB taxonomy): domain Bacteria; phylum Patescibacteriota; class Minisyncoccia; order Phycocordibacterales; family UBA9973; genus UBA9973. The sequence continues at coordinate 6,910 of JBBTUV010000001.1, forward strand.
CCTGGGGATACTGATGTGGCAAAAAGCGAGGAAGATAAGCTACTTTGAAATCCTTTCGCACATAAAAAAAATAATCCTGGCCACTCTGGTTATGGGAGGATTTTCCTTTGTTTTTAAAACTGCTGATCTGCATGTAATATTAAACATATTGTTCTCTGGCGCAGTTTTTTTCTACGTTCTGGTTCTCTTAAAAGAGCCGTTGCTTAGGGATACCCGGCCGGCCTTTTTAAAGAATCGCGAATAACTTTTCATATTGGTCTTTGGCACGACCTAGGTCATACTTATAACCCACTTGCTCGAACCATAGAGCTAAATTGGTTTTATACTTCTCTATTCTATCCGGCTCATCTAGGAGAGATTTAAGTACAGCGGCGAGAGCTTCTCTATCATCTACCGGAAACAAAATGCCATTGCTCCCCGGCTGAATTATTTCTCGAAAAGAACCGATAGCCGAAGCAACTACTAACTTCTTGGCCGCCAGTGCCTCAAGAACCACTAAACCAAAGCCCTCTTCAAGTGAAGGAAAAACTGCCACATCCACTTGCCGAAAAAATTCCCGTGCGTCCAAGACAGGCCCCCAAAATTCCACTTTATTGAGCGAGTTCGCTTCTCTATATACCTTCAAGTCTTTTTCGATGGGTCCCCCGCCAGCCACTATTACTTTCGGTTCGATTTTGTATTTCTCCTTCAAAATAGCCAGTGCTTCTAGAAAACATCTATGTCCTTTCACCGGCTCCAGTCTGCCAATAATGCCAAAAGTTATATTTTTCTTATCAAGAGGCTTCACCGCAGAAGCAAAATTTTCAAAATTGATAGCATCCGGTATAACGGTAATTTTCTCCACTGGTACTCGCCAGTAAGAAACCAAAAATCCTCGAACTGAATCCGAGACTGCAATGATACTGGTCGCTCTATGTAAAGCAAACAGGGACTTGAAATACTTTCTCAAGAAACCGAATTTTTGGATATCGTGCTGGACTAAAATCCTTTTTTTAACACCACTTAAATGTGCTGCCGACATACCCAAAATATCGGACTGATAAAGTGAGCTAATAACCGCATCGGGTTTGACTTTAAGAAGAAAAATTAATAACCTAATGAGAGTGACCGGAGCCGCCAAAAGCCAAAAAAGTTTCAACGGCAATCTTTTATTGGCAAAAATCACAGGGCTCGCATGAAAAATACTGACTGGCATCTTCTTAAATTCGGGCTCAAGCGGGCCACCGCCGAGGACAGTGGCTATATGCACCTCATTCGTCCGGCAAAATTCTGCAATAAGGCCAAGGAGAAATTTTTCAGTTCCCCCTATCCAGAAATTATTCATTATAAAAATTATTTTCTTTTTTCTCATTATGCAGAGTAAGTTAAAAAAAATCCTAGTGGTTTCATCCTACGCACCGCCAGCAATAGGCGGCCCGCAAATGCTTTACAATCTTTTCCGAGATTTTCCCGTTGATTCCTATTCCATTCTTACTAGCTACTATAATATTGATAACATTTCGGCGGCCAAAGGAACATGGCTAAATGGGGAATATGTATTTTATGATAACCCACAAAGAGACAAAGAAGCAAGGAAACAGGCGGCAAAAGAAAAAACTACGGAAAATAAGCGGAGTCAGAATGTTCAGAAACTAAAACTCCTCATGAAAAAAATATGGCTGATTAGGATTTTGGCCGGGTTCCCTGTTATTTTTTCGCAAATTTTCGCTATTACTAAAAATGGGAAAAATGTTGTTCAAAAGGCCAATAGTGAAATTTTGCTGGGTATTTCAGATTATGGACCGGCAATGATTGGGTCGTATTTTTTACATAAAATAACAAAACGTCCTTTATACCTTTTTATGTTTGATTTATATAGAGGAAATTTTCTTCCTTTTCCTGGCGGACTTCTGGCAACTATTTTTGAAAAAAGCATTCTCAAACACGCCACGACGATTATAGTCAACAACGAGGGAACTAAGAATTTTTTTCACAAAAAGTATGGGGACATTGTGAGTAAAAAGATAGTAATTATTTATAATTCTGTTTTCCCGCAGGATTACAAAAGCCTGGAGAAAATTGAGGCCGTCAAAGAAAAAAAACCACCATACGCCATACTCTTCACTGGTAGAGTTAATTGGCCACAAATTGGAGCAATAAAAAATCTTATCAGGGCTGTGAACGAAATAAAGGACATAGACGTAGTTTTTAAACTCTACTCACCCATGCCAAAAGAGTATTTGAACGATATGGGAATTTTTGAATCGGAAAAAGTGGAATTCTCTTTCGCCCCGCCACAGGAAATGCCTCGGGTGCAGAGCGAGGCGGATATATTATTTCTGCCCCTCTCCTGGCATACGAAGAGCCAGGCGATCATTGACACTGCCACTCCAGGGAAACTGACCGACTATTTGATAGCCGGCAAACCAATACTCATTCACGCGCCTGCATCAAGTTTCCTGGTGAAGTATGCCCGGGAAAATAACTTCGCGGCCATTGTGGACAAAGAAGACAAAGACGCCCTGAAGGCCGCGATAAGGCGGATATTGTTTGAAGGGGGATTCAGGCGAAAGTTAGTAGCGAATGCCAAGAAAACATTCATGCGAAACCATGACGCTAACAAAAATGTGAGTATTTTTAGGGCGCTTTTCTCTTCTGAAAAATCAAGTTAATGTAGTTTATCAGAGGCAAGGGCTCTATGTTTTCTAGATGTTCCCTGGAAATCTGCTCCAAGTCGCCAGCCTCATTTATCATGTAGGGCTCGTAGCCCATTCTCAAGAGCGCGTGCATTGCCCCAGTATACGGCTGAGCCATTTTTTCGCCTGGAAATATTTCCAGAGAAATTGTCGGACTGCCTCTTCGCAATATCTCCCGACTTCCTTGAATCACTCCGTCTTCCGCGCCCTCCACATCAATCTTAACAAAGGTGGGGAAAACATTATTCTTAAGAGAATATTGGTCAAGTGTAGTGGTGCGAACTGTGACCCTCGCTGTACCTGGAACAGATGTTACAATTGAGTTCTTCCAGGACTCTCCGCTGTAAAGCGCAAGCTCCGCGACACCATCCTGATCTGAAAGCGCGACATTGTTGATCTGTACATTTGAAAGTCCGGCACAGTTCACTTTCAAAAACTCGAAGATCGCAGGCGTGGGCTCGAAGGCATGGATAGAGCCCTTCCCTGGTTCTATAAAGTTGGAAGCCAGCAGCGTATAAAATCCGATGTTGGCGCCCGCATCGAAAAAGATGCCCTCCGGTTTAAGATTTTTTATCAGAAATTTCATCAGCCGTATTTCCGCGTGGTCTAGAAATAGACCATAAAGAAATAAATTGGCATGATCCGGTAATACACATTTAATAGGAGCACCCCAAAATGTTTTTACTTTTATCTCTCTATTTGGAAAAAATTTTTTGCTAAAAGTATATTTCAAGTAGCGGCTACGTAAAGTAAGTAACCGATCCAGCCTACCACTCCAAACGCTCCCCGATGGCCTTGCTTGGCGTTTTAAATACAAGTAAATTCTATCTATTTCAGTAAGAAATTTCTGTCTCATTATTCCCCCGATCTTTTATGCTTTATTATTTTTGCATATCCCAGCACCAAGCGAAGCACTTTGCTGGAAAAATTAGTGTCTTGGTAAGCCTTTGGGATATTGAATTTTTCGCCGCCCTCAAACTGCTTGACGGTAACATCAATTGCGTCGAGCACCCGGTCCAGGTCGAGGCCCGCCAAGATAAGCGTGCCTTCGTCGAACGCTTCCGGCCTCTCGGAACTGGTTCGCACTTGGATGGCGGGAAAGCCTAAAATCGAAGACTCTTCCTGGATCGTGCCGCTATCAGAGATAACACAATGCGCGTTTTTTTGCAGGGTCACATAATCAAATAAACCAAACGGTTTATGAAAGTTAATAAGCTTATCCACTTTGAATTTATACTCATCAAGTTTCTTCTTGGTGCGCGGATGAGTACTCACCATAAGCGGCAGCTTGTATTCCTCGGCGATTGAGTTAAGGATATCCACAAGTTTGGTAAGCGACTCCTTAGTGTCCACATTTTCCTCCCGGTGAATGCTCGCCACAAAATATTTTTTGGGCGAAAGTTTTAGTTCTTTTAAGACAATCGATTTTTCTATATCCTTCTCGTAATGCTTCAAAATTTCACGCTGAGGCGAGCCAGAAACAAAGATGGTGCCTGCTGGTATCCCTTCTTGGAGTAAGTTAGTCCTGGCTTGTTCTGAATAAGGCAAATTGATGTCGCTAATATGGTCAATAATTTTGCGATTGACTTCCTCCGGCACGTTTTCGTCAAAACACCGATTACCCGCTTCCATGTGAAAAATAGGGATTTTCATCCGCTTGGCGACGATGGCTAGAAGTCCGCTGTTGGTATCGCCCAGAATGAGAACCGCGTCGGGGTGCTCCTTGATTAAGACCTTTTCCCCTTTCTCGAGAATTTTGGCTATCTGCTCGCCTAGAGTTTCCGCTTTAACTTCCAGAAAATAATCCGGTTTCCTGATCTTCAGCTGGTCGAAAAAGACTTGATTCATTTCATAATCGAAACTCTGGCCGGTGTGGACCATGATGTGCTTCACAAATTGATCGAGTTTGGCAAAAAGCCGGGAGAGCTTGATGATCTCCGGCCTGGTGCCAAAAACCGTCATCACTTTTAGTTTTTTATTAGACTCTCTCGGCATAGGTATCCGGATCCTCTGGATTATAAACCTCGTCGACCCAGACAATCAACTTCATTTCTTTTTCACCCACGTTTTCCACATGATGAGTCCAATTTAGGGGCATTTCTGCCACTTCCGGGGCATCGCCGGAGACTAGATATTCTTTTTTCTCCCCGGAGTGCCGGTCACGCATTCTTATTTTCCCCCTTCCTTCAATTACGCAAAAATATTCTTTTTTCCGTGTATGATAATGATTACCGCGAATTGCCCCCGGAGTCGACGTCGCGTAAAAAACCTGACCGACATCGGGAACTTTGAAAATTTCTACGAGTTTTCCTCGGCTATCTTCATGAATTACGAGTTTCTGACTCATCGCTTTATGTGCTTAAGTTCCTCCCGAATTTCCGGCAGGGCTAGCACAAGTTCTTTCAGCTCTTTTTTTGAAAGACGTTTTGTATTTTCCGAAGTGTAACCCTCCTCGAGCAATCCGCCCGGTTTCTGCCCCGAGAAATAGTATTTTTTATAGTCCATGCCAGGAACTTCGGGCATAATTTTATAATATTCTCCGTAGTCTTCTGTTCGAACCGTTTCCTCCGAAGAAACCAGAGTTTCATGAATCTTCTCTCCGGGACGAATGCCGATTTCTTTGACTCCCCCCTTGTAATTAAATATCTCCACCAAAACTTCCGCCAGATCGCCCATAGTGGCGGCCGGAGCTTTCCTCACATATATTTCCCCTCCGCCTCCGTCCGAGAGAGCGTAAAGAACAAGATCAAGCGACTCGGAGAGCGACATCATGAAACGGGTCATGCCCGCATTGGTGACGGAAAGCGGTTTATTGTTCTTCATCAGTTCGACAAAGTAAGGAATAACCGAGCTACGGGTGTACATCACGTTGCCATAGCGCGTGCCGCAGAAAACCGTTTCACCTCTTTTCTCTCGGGAAGCGGCGATCATGATCTTTTCCATCAAGGACTTCGTCGCGCCCATGACGTTGATGGGGTGCACCGCCTTATCGGTCGAGAGTACCACTACTCTCTTCACCTTATGGAAGATCGCCGCATCAATGACGTTATGCGCTCCAAGGCAGTTTGTCTTTATGGCTTCGATCGGGAAAAACTCGCAATTGGGAACCTGCTTCATAGCCGCGGCGTAGAAAATGTAATCCACATCGTGCATCGCGTGCATCACACTATCCTTGTCGCGCACGTCGCCGATGATGAACCGCAGTCGTTCGTCGTTATAAAAGTTGCCCATATCGAACTGCTTTTTCTCGTCCCGGCTGAAAATTATAACCTTTCTAGGTTGCATGGTGAGAAGACGGGCAGTAGCTGCATTGCCAAAAGATCCGGTGCCACCAGTAATCAAAATAGTCTTATCCTTCATCACACCTTTAATACTAATCATTGGGTTCTTATCCTGCAACTTTAACACAGCCTACTGTCTTTAACAAATCAGATGCTCGACAGAAATAAATATGTCTTCGGCGCAGTGCGAACTGCAGCGTTAGTCTTCAGAGTTTCGTAAATCTCTTTTGATTTTACTAATAGAGGGTCAAGGTCAAGAGCTTCCTTGGCATATGACAACGCTTCGGGAACCCTTCTCTGATTGTAGAGATTAACAGCTAAAACCAAATAGGCATGCGGATATGCTTGAGATATCTTGAGTGCTTCTCGCAATATATCTTCTCCTTGTTTCAACTTATCCACGCCAAGCATGCCCGCGAAATTTATCGCATGGCCATAGTATAGCAAAAACTTGTACTTATCTTTATACTTGGGATAATAAGATTCATATAAATCAAGATACAACAGGGCTTCCTCTTTTGCCTGCTCTAATTCATTCTCATAAATATCATTAACGCGCGGGGCCAAGGCGGATATATATTCGTTCACATAATTTTGGATGGTCTGGTCAGGGCTAATGGACAAACTTTTTAGACTCTTTTCATTTTCTTTATAAATTTTAACTCTCTGAGCGAAGCTCCCCGACTTTTCCAGGGTGGCGAGCATTAAGCTTTGCCGAAGCGGGACATAGACAGCAAAATAAAGTAAAATTAAAAGTAAGGGAACTGCGGCAATTTTTATAATACTTTTAATTTTGGCGGGAATAGATATAGAAAGTGTATTTGCATCTTGCGATGAAAGATAAGCGAACAGTACAAATACTAAAAATAGCGAAGTAATGGTCTGAAAGGCGGTCTGCACTTGAATAAAATGAAAAATAAAAATATACGGGATGAGCAGAAAGTAAAATTTTTGCTGTTCGCGGTACATCCGCAATGACATCTGAACCACGAAAAAAAACAAGGCTATGGTAATTAAAAAACCAGTTACCCCGACACTGGAGAGTTCATCTAGTGTGAAATTGTGCGCCCTATCAAACCACGCTCCTCCCGCCTCCAGGTTTATTGTGCGAGCATCAAAGAAACGTTGGTAGACATAGTCAAAGTTTTCCGGCCCAGAGCCCAATATCGGATTTTGTTTAATAGCGTCCACAGCTTTATCCCATACGATCAAGCGCGAAGATATAGAATTTGGTGTCAATATGCTAGACATCTTTTCATCCTTCTTAAGAAGTGCGCTAAAGACAACTCCATATAACGCCAAAAGAAAAACAACACCCCCTAAGGCTAATCTTGTTTTTATTTTTGCTTGTTTAATTTTATGAATAATATACAACGCACCAGAAACTATCATCCCGAGCCACAACACTACAGTTGACGAACGAGCCATGCCGAGTAGTTTGGTAGGGTCTTCTAATATAGAACCTGCGCTTACATTACCAGAGAGTATATCGTTATTGAACAATTCCGGACTGAAGAAAATTGCTACTAAAATGAAGATGTACCCAAAGCGCCATTTTTTGTGTTTCTCTAAAGAGAGACCAATGAAGCTTATAAAAAAAACCAACACATAGTACATCCCACTTTTAGTATTATTGGTAAGCAGTGATCCCCCTGACGGAAGTAAGGAAGACAGATTGAACCCATCAGGCCCTAGGTAAGAAAACCCTAAAAGGACAATCGTGGAGACTGCAAGAGCACGAAAAAAATGCTTCCAGTTAACTTCTTGATAAACGGATGAAATTGCAATATAAAAAATAAAAAAATGTATCCAGGTTATAATACCGGTCATATGCGGATAGTACGACCAGAAAGATTGCCGGAAGTTCTCACCGAGTATGCCCGTTAAAAATAGCACTAATATATACGCGAATAAACCCAGGCACAGATAATTTTTCGGAATTGTAATACTGCCCCTGTCGGCAGAATACCAGATAAAGAGAAAGGCTATTATTTGGCTGGAAAAATAGAAAAAAATCGCCTTTGGAAATGAAGACTGATTAAAGAGCGCGGCACTGTAGAGTATTGGAAATATAAGCGGCACTAGTAAAGAAACGCCTATGATGCCCTTTGATACTTTACTTTGCATAATATTTTCTACATTTGATAATATCCTCTAGAGAGAAAGAAATCCGGAAGATATGTCTTGGCCCGTTCGAATCGAATAGCTGCCATTTTTTTATCTCCCACACCAGAAGCCAGTTGAATAGAGAGGCGATGGCTTTGTTTATTGTAGGGGTCGATGCCGAGAGCTTTTTCCAACATGGCATCCGCTTCGCTAATCTTTTTCTGTAAAATAAGCGTTTGCGCTAGTATCCAATATCCTTGAGGATTCGCCGGAGACGCGGTGACAGCTTCACGGGCGTAAACTTCCGCCTTGGCAAGTATGGCCTCGTTCTTTGAGCCCGATAGTAATAGCCCGGAGTTAAAAATACGCGCGATCGTGTTTTGGGTCATATACATGACCTCTCCGCTCCGATGTTTTTTCTGAAACTCGATGCTTGTCTCCAGCGTATGGCCTAATATCTGAAAATCTTGAGAGAGGGTTTCGCGTGCTTTTTCTTTTCCGGGACTAAAAATTTCACCTCGCTTCTTGCTATATTCAGTTTCCACGTACAGCGCCAGTCGCGCCAAATCCACCCCCTGTCTAATTACGCTAGGTTTATCGACAATTTGTGACCATAAAGTAGTACGTTCCAAAAGCGGTGTAGCCACTATTTTGCCGAAGAGGGATGCGCTGCGATAGAGGGGTAAGGTAATGAAAATGACTGAAGCCGATAAGCCCAGGGCCACAAGGCCAGCCGCGGCCATCTTATAGGCAGAGTGGTTAAAATTTCCCTTCTTGCTATCCGGGGGATTATTTTTCTCGGGCGGAAGCCCCGTCAGACCAAAAGAGAGCGCGTACAAGAGTCCGAGCATTAAATACGAAAAGATAGTATCGAAGACGAAAAGACCTTGAAAAAGATAGGCGTACATTCCGCCCAACAGAAACGCGGCGCTCCAGGCGCTGATTATCTTCTGCTTACCAATATAATAAATTCTCCCGGCAAGCGCACCGATAACCAGAAGGAACAAAAGAAGACCGCCATACCCGCCCGCGACGGTCATATCATAAAAGATGTTATGCGCCCTATCGGTCCACGGCTCGGAACTTTCTTCAATACGGAGCAAAACAGGATTGAAGTTCCGGTGAAACGGCACCCGGAAATTGTCCAACCCCCAGCCAAAAACCGGCCGCTCGGCAATCGCTTGCCGAGCGATATCCCAAAAAATTAGTCGGTTGCCTCCGGCTTGTTCTTTAAATATTGTCTGAAAAGCGGTTTCAGGTTTTTGGATGGAAATGAAAAAAAACAGATAGCCGACCAGGCTGGCCGCGATAATACTTAGGACTACAACTTTTAGCACTTTTTTCTGCGCGTAAACCAATCTCCCGGCGAGGGCTACAATCACACCTAAAACAATTCCGACAGCCGCGCCCCGCCCCGATCCCAATAAAATTTGCGGAGTGGCAAAAATAGATTTAACAGGAATAGTCAGGCCCCAAAAATCAAAATTCACGAATAGGGGCGATGCGAGAATTAGAATGGTCCCCGCAAGTGCCAATCTCCGCATCCCTTTGCCAAATAGGTCGCGAGAAAAAATCACCAAGAGGCCCAGAAACGCGGCAAACAGTAGGTAGGTTGCCGCCAAAGATGAGTTATCTAAAACGCCACCTCCTTGTGCTTGAGATAAAATTCTGCCCCCTATATTCAAACCTTCATTGCCAAGCCAAACAGTTAACGCAACAACGCCTGCCGACAATAATGTCGCGAACAAAATATTTTTTTTATAGCTGCCCCTCTGATCTTTTAACATTAAAAGAAAAACGGTAATAATCAAGAGCAACAAATGAAAAAGGAAGAACCAGCCGTCGCCTCTATCTAAGGTGGACCAAAGGGCAACCTCGGGTAGGGGCGCCAAGAGACTGCTCGCGCCAAGCCAACCCACCAAAAGAACGACGGGCAACATCGGCAGTAATTGTTTTCGGCTCGGACGATTCTCCGGATGAAAAATAAGATTAATCGCGATAAAGAAAAAAGCCAACGCAGAGAAGATATAGAAAAATGGGAGCTTGGATGAAACAAAGGGGAACATCCAATTCTTGAAAAATATCAGAGGAACCAAGAAAAATATTAAGTACGTCAGGAAACGCGCGAGTGCCGGAAAAAAGCCGATAATCTTTTCAATATTCTTATTCATCTGCTTGACATATTATATATAACGGAAAAACAAAAAACCACCCCGCAGGGTGGTTTTTTGAAATTCTCACAGATCGACCTGTGAAAATTTAGCTTAAATCTAACTAGGCATCGAAGTTCAGCGCGAGCTCAGGCGTCTTGAAGGAATCTGTCAGCTCGATTTGAGCGTCGAGAACCGACAGGTCTCCATCAATGTTCGTCAGAGCGTACTGGAGATCTTCAAGTGTAATCCTGAAGAGTCCATCTGCCCCAGCAGCTGTCACAAATGTAACAGTGAACTGAACTTCATCTCCCGCAAGTATCTGCCAGGTGTCGGCGGTTTCTGTAGAAGCATTGCCGCCGGTCCTTTCAATACTTGAAGATACATAAACATCCGTACCGCTCACAGTAACAAGAATGGCTGTAGTGCCAGTTTCATGTGGAGTATCTTCGTCAAGGAAGATAGCCGTAGCGTTGTCGTCCCATGCCTCCAAGTTGAACACGATCTTGAATGTTCCCTCGTCGTGGTCAAGAGTGTTGGCAATGTCACCAGCGTGGCTTACAACCGCGCTTGCTGACACGAATTCTAGGTCGAATCCACTGTCGCGCAATGTGCTTGCAATACCAGTCGGCTCACCAACTATATCAGCGTCAACAAGTTGGGTACCAGACTCATCCCTGACATCAACAAGTGCTGTGTCATCGGTCTGAGTCTCGAGGATTTGAGCTAGGATTGTGTCTCCATCATCGGCATCGGTATCAAGAGCAGCGAAGTTAGCAACAATTCTTCCTGTAACCGTGTCGCCTGCAAGAACGGTGTAATCAGCATCGGTAAAGGCGACTTCTTCGTCCGCCCCTACATCGGTGTCATCAGCATCCTCGTTGTATCCAGCTGTACCATATCTCTGTCCTTCAATTTCTAGGAATACCTCTGGAGCCGTGCCCCCGGCAATAATGTCATCTACGTTGGGTGCACCGGTGACAATCAGGTCAACGCCGAAATCTCGAATTTCAAGGTCGGAATCACCTTCTGCCTCCAAAGTGAACTCCAAGAGCACAATACCCTTTAATTCGTTCTCATCGGTCAGATGGGAGTTGATTAAGTGAGCTTTGTTGATCTTGTCTGCGGCTGTACCAGTTGTCAGACGCATGTCAAGTCTTGAGTCGGATGAGGTAGCGAAACTCTCGAATGAGAAGGTCTTCACCGCGGTTGCTGGGTCTTCGGAGGTTGAATCTCCCAACGCGTCGGTGTAGCGAACAGAACGGAAATCAACCGTCCAAGTGTCGCCTGCATCGTTCGTGTCAAGGTTGCCAACTCCGGAAACAGCAACTACAAGCTTGCCTTTATCATCTTCTCGGATGACTCCGCCAGCGAGAGTTATAGTGCTGGTGAAGGTGTTACCATCGTTAAACTTATTACCGTCTACTCGGCCAATTTCTTCTCCGTCAAGCCATACTGACACTTCATCAGCATAGTCTTCGAAGTCGGCGCCAGCAGTTCCTCGTGCAAAGACAAGACGTACTGCTGTAATCTCGAGATCGGAATTTTCCGCCTCGATTTCAAGCCCGGCTACCTCTACATCATTTGCATCCTCGCCAACTTCCTCGCTTGCGTAGGTTGACATTAGATCGTAGTTAGCTGAACCTGCTCCGCCGGTCAAAGGACCTGATGTTGAAGGTGTTGAACCACCTGAACATGAAGCTCCAGTTGTAGAGCTAAACAAGTATCCAGGCATACAACCTGGAACGGTTGAAGCTCCGCCAGAACACGAGAGTCCCGTTGTGGGGCTGTATCCAGAGCTTGAGCTGCAGCCAGCTGGATAAGAACCACCAGTAGCTACTCCAGCTAATGCCGCGCCGGTCATCGGGCCGACTACTCCGTCAGCGACAAGACCGCGGGATGACTGGAAAGCCATAACAGCTGCCTTTGTCATAGGACCAAAGTTGCCGTCAGCTACAAGACCACCGAGGGTGGTTTGCAGAGAGACAACCTGGGGTCCTGTTGATCCCACTTTCAGGGTCGTGGTGTGAACATAAGCAGCAGAAGCGGTGAGTGCTCCTCCAGCCGCAAGAACTGCAGTCACAACCAAAAGCCCTAGAAAGATTTTTGATTTGAATAAATTACTCATAATTTTTTTTAACTTTTAACTGCGCCATTAATTTAGTTTCGACAAACTATAGGGCGCGTTTTTCCTATCATCATTCTCTCGCTTAATTAATAATAAATTTTAATGTGCGAGAAAATAACGATGAGATACAAACTTACATCGTCCCTGCAAAATGCCGGACAATGATAGTTTCCATTATAATACGCCCCAAAAATACGGGCAATGTCATCTTTGTGGATAACTTTGGCCTTTATTTATAAGGGCTCCACTGGTAATGACGTAGGAGAGCCCAGAAAATTGCACGAAGACCTAAGATTTAAGAAAGTATTTGCTCCAACGCTTTGATCCTACACGATAAAGGACATTGTCCTTTATCATGGCCACAAGCTCCCTTTGCAGAGTCTTTTCACTTGTCTTGTTTTGTCCGTTAAGCGGATCCCTTAAGGCCATAGAGATGTCCTTTATACTTAAACCCCCATTTTTTAAGATGCCTTTGATCTTTTCCTTTCGTGTGTTCTTAAGGACAGGAGATTCGATTTTTTGCTTGTTCCTCTCTCTTTTATCGGACATCGAATCTAGTGCCCGCAGGAGAGTGCCCGCCCTCTGTACTCCCACTCGTTGGACACCAGATGGAGCTCCCAACTCTTTCGGTGAAAAAAGTTCTGCTATGTCCAGCGGCGACTCCGCGCTTTCCAACACTGCTTTTGTCAGACCCAAAAATTCTGTTCGAAGAATGTTTGCATTCATTTCAGAAATCATACCTACCGCAGAGCCTATGTCGAGATGAGAAAGGACCTCTGATATTTTGGATTCGGTTCTGGATGGAGCAGAATGCATGTCCGATATGATCTCGGTGCCGAGTGTCCTTAAGCGCAAGCGTAGGGGCTCGGCCTTTTCCATCATGTCCGTTACCATATAGAGCGCCGTTATTAGCTTATTTGTCTTTGAGAAGGTGATGATAAAGCTCGTGTCCTTGAGAGCAACGTCCGTGAGCGTCTGGCTGTCCTTGAGATTTTTTTCCTCGTCCATAACGCTGTCCATTATTATACAAGTCCTAATGGAATGCAAGCCATTTGGGGATGTGATAAAATTAGAACGAATGGCAAAGAAATCGAAAGAAAGAACCCTCGCACCATCTAGTTTGAAAACCGAAACCAAGCACGCTATCCTCGCGGTTATTTTTTTTGTTTTGGCGCTTTTTCTTCTGATGTCGCGTTTCTCTGGCGGAGGGGTTGCCGGAGAGTTTTTTTATGAAAAGCTCCATTTTCTTCTCGGGGTAGGGTACATACTCCTCCCGATCTTACTCATTCTCCTCGGTATCTCCTATTGGAAATCAAAAGCGCCGAACATCGGCTGGACCAGAGCCATAAGCTCCGCCGCATTTCTACTTTCCTCCCTAGGCATTATCGACATCCTTTCTTCTTCCGGACGTGCCGGGGGGCTCCTTGGAGAAATTCTTTCCACCCCTTTCGTGTCCCTCTTTGATGTTTACGCGAGTGTAATCTTTCTCGCAGCACTTCTCCTTATCTCGATCCTCGTCATCTTTGATGCAAAATTCAATTTCGAATATCTAAGGAAACTTAAGGAGCGGTTCGCGAAGAAAAATGAGGAGAGAAAGGAAACAGCGAAGGAGGAAGAAGAAAAAGAGACGGAATATGGTGGACCTAAGCCGGAGCCGGCGCCTGTACCAGTTGTCAATCCTCTGTCGGCAGCCGCGCAGGAAAAAGTTGAGGAAGAGATGCCGATCCGGAGACGTAAAAGCGGGGCCGGAGCCTATGTTCCCCCACCGCTTTCACTTCTTGAGGAGGATCAGGGCAAGCCCGCAACCGGAGACATCAAAGCGAACGCGAACATCATCAAGCGCACGCTTCAGAACTTTGGCATCGAGGTTGAGATGGACGAGATCACCATCGGCCCGACTGTGACACGCTACGCCCTGAAACCCGCCGAGGGGATGAAGCTTTCCCGCATCGTTGGGCTCCAGAACGACCTCGCCCTCGCCCTCGCCGCTCACCCCATCCGCATCGAAGCCCCGATCCCAGGAAAATCGCTGGTCGGGATCGAGATACCAAATCGCTCGAAATCGATCGTTGGGCTTGCGACCATGCTCCGCGACGAGAAATTCCAGAATTCTCCTAGACCTTTGACCATCGCGCTCGGGCGCGAGATCTCTGGACGGGCGATCTTTGGCAACCTAGGCAAGATGCCGCACCTCCTCGTCGCTGGGGCAACCGGCGCCGGCAAATCCGTAGCGATCCACGCAATGATAACCAGCCTCCTTTACCGAAACTCGCCGGATGATCTGAAGCTCATCATGATCGATCCGAAACGGGTTGAGCTCACACTTTATAACAATATTCCGCACCTTCTGACCCCCGTTATCACCGACGCCAAGCGGGCGATACTTGCGCTCAAATGGGCAGCCAAGGAAATGGACCGCCGCTACGATATTCTCGAATCGGAATCAGTGCGGGACATCGAGTCCTATCACCGAAACGTAAAAACCGACGATAACTTGCCCTACATCGCTATAATTATAGACGAACTTGCCGATATCATGAGCTCTTACCCAAGAGAACTCGAAGCTGCGATCGTGCGCCTAGCACAGATGTCTCGCGCGGTCGGGATACACCTCCTTCTCTCAACCCAGCGACCGGAAGTCAATGTCATCACCGGGCTCATCAAGGCGAATATCCCGGCGCGGATCGCTCTTAAGGTTTCTTCACAGGTAGACTCGCGCACAATTCTTGACACGGGCGGAGCTGAAAAGCTCCTAGGGGCGGGCGACATGCTCTATTCCTCCGGCGAGGCCCCGCCGGAGCGCCTCCAGAGCGCTTTCATTTCAGAAGCAGAGGTGAAGAAAGTGGCAAAATATCTCGCTGACGCCTATAAAGACGAGGTCATGGAAGAAATCGCGCTTGCGGAAGGATCGATCTCGGCCGACCGAAGCATCTTCGAGAGTGCTATCGATTCTTCGGAAGATGACGATGAAATGTACGAGGAGGCGCGAGCCTGCGTCATCGAAGCCGGCAAGGCCTCCACCTCATATCTTCAGCGAAAATTGAAACTGGGTTACGCTCGGGCGGCCCGGCTCATGGATATGCTTGAGGAGCGCGGGGTTATCGGCCCCGGCGACGGAGCGAAGCCAAGGGAGGTGCTCGAGAAAGCAAATCCAGCTGGAGCTGAACCTCCCACCCAATAAAAGATGACCAGGGATGCAAAAAAAATTCTGAAGTATGCGGCTCTCTCTGTTTTTTCTCTCGTCATTGTGATCTATGCCTACTTCCGATCAACCGAATTGATTTGGGGAGTAAAAGTAAAAAACGTGGTTTTGCAGAGAGAAGAAAGTATGTTAAAAATAAGTGGGAACGCCAAGAACGCAGTGCACCTTGCCCTTAATGGACGGGAAATATCGATCGACCAGGCTGGGAACTGGAACGAGGCCTTGGCGCTTCTCCCGGGATACAACCTGCTCGATATAAACGCGAAAGATAAATTCGGGCATGAGAGCCAAAAAAGTTATCAACTAATCAATTAAAATGGCGAAAAAAGTGAAAAGTGAAGACTCAAAAAGTCCTATCCTCGAAGATACACTGAAGGCGATCCGGACAAAATTCGGCGAAGGAGCGATAATGAAGATGGGAGACGCTCCGAAAGTGGGCATTAACACTATTCCTACCGGCTCCCTGGGCCTTGATATGGCACTTGGGGTAGGAGGAATACCCCGGGGAAGGATCATTGAAATTTTTGGGCCGGAGTCTTCAGGAAAAACTACCCTCGCACTTCACATCGTCGGCGAGGCGCAGAGGCTCGGAGGTGTTTGTGCCTATATCGATGCCGAGCATGCGATGGACCCGGAATATTCTAAAAAACTTGGTGTAAGCATAAACGATTTATTGATTTCTCAGCCCGATACGGGTGAGCAGGCGCTCGATATTGTCGAGAGTTTGGTGCGCACGGGAAAAATCGACGTAGTGGTGATAGATAGCGTAGCGGCGCTTACGCCCAAGGACGAGATCGAGGGTGATATGGGAGCATATCATGTAGGAAAACAGGCACGCCTGATGTCGCAAGCACTCCGGAAACTGACCGCGATTGTAGCAAGATCAAAAACGGCGGTAATCTTCATCAATCAGATTCGCATGCAGATCGGCGTGATGTTCGGAAACCCTGAAACCACTCCAGGCGGCAAAGCTCTTAAATTCTATTCATCTGTGCGCTTAGATATAAGAAAAATTGCCCAGATCAAAAAGGGGGATGAGGTCGTGGGCTCCCGGACTCGAGTGAAAGTGGTGAAGAATAAAGTTGCCGCCCCTTTCAAGCAGACAGAGTTTGACATAATTTACAACGAGGGAATTTCCAAAGAGGGTGAGATCATCGCGCTCGGGGAAAAATTCAAGATCCTCGAGAAATCGGGAAACTCCTACGCATACGTTCCGGAGGGCGCAGAAGAAGTGAAGCTCGGGCGCGGTTATGACGCGACTCGGACGTTTCTCAAAGAAAATTCGAAGATCGCGGAAAGAATTCTCAAGGATATCCGCAAAAAATTTGCAGAGCAAGTATAAATCTGCTAATCTCTAGCATGCTTGAATATAATGAAATTCGCGAAAAGCGGATAATTATTTATGCTGGTGAGCCAGCGGAAGTGATCGAATCACACGTGGCGCGTACCCAGCAGAGAAAACCGCAGAATCAGGTGAAACTGAAGAGTTTGATCAGCGGAAAAACCATCGCCGCAACCTTCCATGTCTCGGACACCGCAGAAGAAGCGGAAATCGGGAAGCGTGAAATAAAATTTCTTTACCACAACAAGGGGGAATATTGGTTCTCCGATCCTAATAATCCGCGAGACAGATTTATACTCGACGCCGCACTCTTGGGGGATGCAGTAAAGTTCTTGAAACCGAACGAGAACGTGACTGCGCTCGTTTGGGAACATGAGGATGAAAAAAGAATCATCAAGCTCGCCTTGCCGATAAAGATGGAATTCAAAGTCAAAGATGCTCCGCCGGCGGTCCGCGGGGACACTTCAAAAGGCGGAAATAAATTCATCACCCTTGAAAACGGGGTCACTATCTCTGCGCCTCTTTTCATAAGCGAGGGCGATACGATCCGGGTGAATACTGAAACCGGAGAATACGTCGAGCGGGTCTAGGAGGTTATTTCGCCATGTAGGGCAGAAGTCCAAGGAAACGAGCGCGTTTGATCGCTTGCGCGAGCGCACGCTGGTTTTTCGCGGTAATGCCGCTTCGCTTACGAGAAACAATTTTTCCGTTCGGATTGATGAACCTCAAAAGAATCTCGGTATCCTTATAGTCGATATGCTTGATATTATTGGCTGAAAAAAAGTCTTGGCGCATGGATTTCTAAAATGGAATATCTTCGGGGTTAATTTCGTCTTCTGGATATTCGATGGTGTCTACTTCTTCTGCCGCCGCTGATTTAGCCGGAGCGGGCGCTCCTCCGCCACTCCCGCTTCCCCTTGGACCAAATTGTGTCCGCTCGGCGATAATCTCGGTGCGGTATTTCTTCTCACCACTATTCTTGTCTTCCCAGCTTCTGGTCTGAATTCTTCCTTCAACTAGGATCGAGCTCCCCTTTTTCATGTACTGCGCCACTGTTTCCGCCCCTCGGCCGAAGACCACAACATTATGATACTCCACCTGCTCTTGCCTCGCTCCCGCCTTATCCTTCCATACCCTATTGGTCGCGACCGAAAAAGAGCAGACCTTTCCGCCGGAGGGAAGAGCCCGGAGTTCCGGGTCGCGCGTAAGATTTCCTATGATGATTGCTTTGTTTAGGTTCATATTTTTATTCGGCACTAACCATCGCTTCTATTTCTTTATCTATCTCTTCCTTATTGATCGGAGCGGCCGGCTTGGCTTCCTCTTTCCTTCGGGTAACAAGCGGCTTTCGGTAAGGAATGTCCCGCATGAACCTTCGGCCGGAAGTAGCGCTCTCTCGAGTAGTCTTCACTACCAAAAAGCGGATAACCTCCGTAGTATCTGTGAATTTTTGCTTCACTTCCGAAATTTTATCCGTGGGAAGCGCGAATTTCACCCAGCCGAAATAGGCGGAATTGAATTTCCTGCGAGTGTTGCCGAGTATTTTTTCCATATTGTAAGCGAGCGGGATTTTCTTCGGAAGCTCGTCGGAGATGACCTCCGCCCCCGCCCCCGAAACTGCGTCCTTGAGGCCCGCATACACCCTCGCCACCTCCTCATCCGTCAGATCCGGAGCGGCAAGGTATCCGACTTCGTAGACGGTCGGAGCTGATTCAACTTTCGCTTCTTCTTCTGCCATGTCCTATGATACTAGCAAAAACCCTATAATTTGTAAACTCTGCGGGCATTTTCGAGCAACTTCTCAGCAACTTCTGGCTCCGGCAAATTCTTAATTTCCGCAATCCTCTTTACTACTTCACGCACATAGATGGGTTCATTGCGGCGACCGCGGTAGGGCACAGGAGTGACATATGGGGCGTCAGTTTCAGATAAAATCATATCGAGCGGGAAGGAACGAATAAGATCGTCGTAGTCACGGGTGAAAGTAATAACTCCGGTAAAAGAAATGGTAAATCCGAAGTCGAGAAATGCTTTGGCCTCTTCGATGCTCCCGGCAAAAAAATGCACATCGCCCTTAATTTTTGCATGTTTTTTGAGAATCTCAAGCGCATCTGCGTATGCGGCTCGGACGTGAAGCATGAGAGGCTTCCCTACTTCATTGGCAAGCTCTATCTGCTCGATGAACATCTTTTTTTGCTTCTCAATTGAATCGGGATCGAGGCGGTAATAGTCTAGCCCGCACTCCCCCACTCCCACGACCTTCGGATTCTTGAGCAGTTCTCTGTAAGCAGCCTTGTCGAAAGATTCACCTCGGGAAGTGAACTCTGTTCCTCCCTCACCAAACTCATGCTTGTCGTGAAATGAAGCGCTGGTATGGATCGGGTGCAATCCCACAATCGCGTAAACCCCCTCCTCATATTTCTCGGCCATTTCTACCGCCTTTCTTGAAGTATCTATCTGCGTGCCAACATTTATGACCCAAGTATCATTGTCGAGCGCTCGCTTAATGACCTCATCTCGATCTTCATCAAAAGCCGAGAAATTCACATGTGAATGAACATCAATGTATTTAGGCATTAGTCTTTGCGAGGGAATAAGGGTTTCTCCGGTTTTTTGTTTTCTCTGATTAATTTTTTTATTTTCTCGCTAGTGTCTGGCAAGAGCGGATTTAGCATTCTGGCAATTACATATAACTCCTGAGTTATCTCAGTAATTATCTCCTTACCTTTTTTCTCATCCTTTTTGACAACTTTGAATGGTTCGGTCTTTTGAATTTTCTGATCAAGGTTATGGATTTTTTCCCAGACATAATCGGCGGCTTTCTTTACATCAAAAGTTTCTAAAAGCTCAAAATATTCTTTCAGTTCAGATTTCTCCGGGATCTCCGGGGTCTTTTCTAAATATTTTTCCGAAAGCGTCAAAATTCTCGAAACTAAATTGCCCAGGCCGTTCGCGAGGTTCGCGTTGTAGGCCTCTTTTATGCCCTCCGGTGTTACGTCCGTATCTTCAAACGAATTCACGTGCCGGAGCAGGAAGTAACGCACAGCATCCTTTCCATACTCGTTCACCAGGTCAATGGGATTTATAACGTTGCCGAGCGACTTGGACATTTTTCCCCCGCCGGAGGTTATAAATCCATGGTAAACCACCTTATCGGTGTTTTTTACGCCAGCAGACATAAGCATCGCCTGCCACATCAGAGACTGAAAACGAACTTGATCCTTACCGGCTGTTTGAACAACCTCCCCGTCTACCCAAAATTTTTTAAAATTCCCTGATTCATTCGGCCATCCCAAAGTAGAAATATAGTTAGTGAGCGCATCGAACCACACATACATTACCTGCGAATCATCGCCCGGAACCGGCACACCCCAGGAGAGCCTTTCTTTCTCTCTTGAGATGCTAAAGTCTTCCAAGCCGCCCTCGACGAATTTTACCGCTTCACCCCGCCGCCACTCGGGTAAAATTACACCGGGGTGAGAGAGGTAATCAAACAGTTTATCTTGATACTTTGAAAAACGGAAAAAATAATTTTCTTCCTCAAGAACTTTGATCTCAAGATTCAGATGCAGAAGGCATCTTCCCTTCTCATCTAAGTCGGTATCTCTTTTGAAAGATTCACAGCCGACACAATACTTTCCCTTATATTTTTTTTTATAGATATCACCCGCTTTATCGCACCTTCTCCAAATTTCCTCGGCAGCTTTCTTATGAAGAGGGTCGGTGGTCCGTATAAAATTATCAACCGATATATTCAATACTTTCAAAAGTTCCTTGAAACGTAGAGAATACTTATCCGCATAAATTTTAGTATCTTTCTCGCCTGCACTCTGTGCTGACTCAAAAACTTTCTGCCCATGCTCATCCGTGCCGGTCGAGAAAAAAACATCTCTTCCTATTAATCTCTGATAGCGAGCGACGGCATCACTTTGCACAAACTCAAGCGCGTGACCCATGTGCGGATCCGCGTTTACATAAGGAAGTGTGGCCGTTAGATAGAAACTTTTTTTCATTGTCTCATCCGACTTTGAGCTTTCTTCTTCTCTAGATCGCTGATGAGCTCCATTACGAACACGGCGATGGGAATCGCAAGTATCATCCCCCAGACACCGCCCAGTTCATAACCGATAAGGATGGCAAGGATGATGACAAGGGGCGAGAGGCCCACGATCGACTTGATCAGGAGTGGTGCGAAGAGGAATACTTCGAACTGGTGGATGATGAGATACGCACCGGCTACTAGAAATGCGCTGGTGAGCCCTCCCGAGAGATAGGAAACCGAAGCCGCCGGGATGAGCGCGATTAGTGTTCCGTACGGGAAAAGCCCCATAAATCCTGCAAGAATTGCCAGGAGGAGCGCGTATTTGATCCCGAGGAGCGAGAGCACGAGGTAAACTAGCACCGCATCAAGGAGGCCCATCACCAGTTGTCCTTTTACCCAAAGGGCGATCTTGCGCCGAGAGCGTTGCCATAGGTCAACCGCATATGCCTCATAATCGGTGGGCAGGATGATCTGGAGGAACTTTTCTATCCCCCGCTCCTGCACGGAGAGATAGAAGGAAATTATCGTGATTACGACCAAATTGAAAATGCTTCCGAAGGCTCCGGCGAGCGTCTGGAAAAATCCACCGGATAGATTGGAAACGAAAGCTTTGGAAGTAGTAATGAGGGTTGTCAGAGAAAGGCTGTGCGAGAGATTCGCGACGATGTCTTTGGCTCCGGAGAAAGCGTCATTTTTGAAGTAATTGATAAGTGCCGAATCAGGAATATAGGCGGAAAGAAAAACAGAGAGATTGTAAACTTCGGTTATGAGAAGCGGTGCGAAAAGATAAAACATTCCGGCGAGGGTTAGGATCGCTACCACGTAGCAAACGATAACCGCCGGAACCCGCCCGAACCGAATCTTCCGGAAGTGCGGGATCGCGGACTCCATGAAAGATGCGATAACGATGGCAGTAAGAATAATGAGGATAAAATCTCGAAGTATCCAGATGAGGTAAACACCTAAGATTATGAGCACGGCGCGGATCATCGTACCGGTCGAAATAGAGAGAGAGGGGTAGTCTTTGGGAGGCATGCCAGGATTATATCACAAAGATTTTTTTTAAGTCATTGTCCTTTTTGATCGGGCCGACCAGCGCAAGATTGAGCTTCCGGTTCTTGAAAATTTCTTGGGATACGACGCGCAGATCCTCGCGGGTAACTGCGCGGATTTCCGCCGACCGCTCGTCGATCGTCTGGAGCTTTTTCTGAAGAAGCTCGGAGAGTCCGTAAAAGGAAGCGATGCTGTCGCTTGACTCAAGAGAAAGTTTCATCGTGCCGATGAGATATTCCTTCACTTTTTCAAGCTCCTCGGGCGATATGAGTTCGGCAGCCATCCTTTTGCATTCCTCGAGTATCACTCCTATCACTTCGAGCAATCTTTGATTGGTGACGCCCGCCGAAACCTGGAAAACTCCGTGGTCGGTATAAGGATCGTTGTGCGCGCGCACATAATAACCCACCCCCATTTCCTCGCGGAGCTTCTGGAAAAGGCGCGAACTCATGCCGCCGCCGAGCACTCCGGCGAGCACCGCGAGCGAAGGGCTCCTCTGGCTCGATAGCTTATGCGAGCGCGCCGCCAATACGAAATGAGTCTGATCGGTTTTCTTATATTCAGAGAGGATGCCGGGACGGGTTTGCCTCTCGGCCACTTTCCGTTTATCTACCTTCTGCCCCCTGGGAACCTCTCCGAAAACTTTTTTTATTTCATCGAGAACTTCCTTTTCGCTCACCTGCCCCGCCGCCACGATCACCGTCGCTTCCGGGAGATAGTGCATCCCCTTATAAGCGAGGAAGTCGAGCCGTTTCATCTTTCGGATATTTTCTTTTTCTCCGGCGATGTTCCAGCCCGCCGGCTGGTCTCCGTAGAGAAGTTTCATCGCGAGGTCTTGTACATGGCGGTTCGGCAGGTCCTGATACATATTTATCTCCTCGATGATGACTCCTTTTTCTTTTTCCATCTCTTTCTCCGGGAAAGTGGAGTTAAGATAGATATCGGTGACCACGTCGAAGATCTGGCGAAAATGCCGCGCCTCGGCCTTGGCATAGTAGCCGGTGTATTCCTGCGCGGTAAAGGCGTTGTATTCGCTACCGAGGGCATCGAGCTCTTTAGATATATCAATTGCCTTTGGGCGCTTTATAGTACCCTTGAAACACATGTGCTCGAGGAAATGGGAAATGCCATTCACTCTTTTTTCTTCATACTTCGAGCCAGCCTCCACTAGGACCAAAACCGTCACCGTCGGATTATCTTTCATCGGGACGGTAATCACCCGCAAGCCGTTTCTCAAAACTTTCTTCGAAAGTTTCATTCAATTTTCTCTCCGAGATATTGTATGAGTCCAGAAACCTTTATTCTCTTTTGCTTCCCGCTGTCACGATCGCGGACGGTAACGGTGCCATCTGTAAGCGTGTCGAAATCTACGGTCACGCAGTAAGGTGTGCCGATCTCGTCCTGGCGGCGATAGCGCTTGCCGATGTTGCCGTTGTCGTCAAATTCAACTCTGCCATATTCGCGTTTCAATTCACTAAAGATTTTCTCGGCATATTTTACCAATTCGGGTTTATTCTTAAGAAGCGGAGAAACACAGGCGATAACTGGTGCAATCTGCGGTTTAAGTTTCAAATACACGCGGACCTCCTTATTCTTTACATCTTCGCTGTAAGCGGACAAAAGTAAGGCAAGCACGACTCGATCAACTCCCAAGGACGGTTCAATCACATGCGGGACAATCTTTTCTTTAGTCTCCTCGTCCAAATATTCGAGCCGATGATTTTTGAGATCAAAATCAGTTCGGTAAGCAAGCCCGAAAAGTTCTTTGCGGCCGAAAGGATAATCGAATTCAAAGTCGATCGTTCGCTTTGAGTAATGAGCCCTGTCTTTTTCCGGAACTTCCAGTTCCTGTACTTTTTTCTGGTCTATCCCGACTTCCTTTATCCAGCCGAGCATTTCACCGCGCCAGTACTCAAAATACTTCTCCCATTCCTTTCCGCGAACAAAATATTCTATCTCCATCTGCTCGAACTCGCGCTGGCGGAAAATAAAATCCCGCGGGGCAATTTCGTTCCGAAAAGCTTTCCCGATCTGCGCCACGCCGAACGGCAGTTTTGGATGAAAGCTGTCGACGACATTTTTGAAGTTAACAAATATCCCCTGCGCGGTTTCGGGGCGCAGATAGGCAGGCGTCGCCTCCTCACCGGCGCCGACGGAAGTCTTGAACATCACGTTGAATTGTTTCCCGTCCTCCAGCGGATCGGAAAATCCCGCGACATGGCCGGAAAATTCCCAAACTTTCGGATTCAAAATGAGAGCAGAATCAAGCCCGAACATATCGCGCCGGGCATCGACAAACTTATTCCACCAAGACTTTTTTAAATTATTCTTAAGCGCTACTCCATAGTGCCCCCAATCGTAAAATCCGGCCAGGCCGCCGTAAATTTCCGAGCTTGGAAAGACAAAACCTCGTCTTTTGCAAAGACTTACAATTTTCTCCATTAGGTTGTCGCTCTCTTTTTTCATCATTCCGACACAATATCCCCACCGGGAGGAAAAGACGAATCGCCCACAAGTCGGGTGGTAAGCGTTCCTTTCTGCAATCGTACATCCACATTAGCAAAATCGTCGTGGCCGGTCAAAACCGATTCATTTACGATTGTCGGTGCGGTGCCAACCTGCGAAAGCGAAGGAGTAAAGCCAACCTGAAAAGAAATGGAGACGGCTCCCGCGCTAATGCCGGCACCCTTTGGAATATTTCCGACATTCCAAACAACCTCGCGGGTCTGGGTGTTATAGGTAAGGTCAGAGTCCTTCGGAGAAATCGGCCCGAGAAACTTGACCCAAGACGGCAGACTCGAGCGAAGCTGCGCTTTGGAGATATTGTTGGAAGTATTCGAAAGTGACCAGGTGATAGTGTAGGTGGTCTCCCGCTCGACCTTCGGGGGAACCGAGCCTCGATTGGTAAATGGCCCGGAGAGGAAGAGCGCTTTTGCCGCAAAACCGACGTCCGAACTTATCCTTACCGTTTTTGATTCCTTGTTGCTCACTTCTTTTGCATCATATGTCTCAAGCGGCTGCCGGCCGGAGATCGAAACTTCGATATCTATCGAAGGCTGTGAAAGCACTCCCTTGGAAGCTCCGAAGAGAGACACGGAAGAGAGAGAAAAGGGTACCGAGCCCACGGCACCAGGGCCGACTTCAGCAAAATCCCTTTCGCTATTCTTATCCCAAGTTATCGTATCGTCGAGCGAATTATAAAAACCTTTAGGGCTATAGATAGTTTTCCGGTCGAGGGCATTACCGGAGAGTTTGGCACGGATCACAAGGTCGTTCACTTTCGTCTCGAGATTGTTCGCCCATCGGATCTCTCCTTCGATCGGAGTGCGTGAGCTCGATGCATACTCACCGCTATAGACGCCGTTGATGTAAAGCCGCGCTTCGATTAGGGCTTTTTTGATCGCAACACGGTGGCTTATTGTATTGAAGATGGTCTCGATTACCCCGCGGGTTCGCGCAGATTCGAGGCCGCCGGATACCCGAAAGGTTTTCTCTTCTCCGTCGAAGACATCGAGCATTTTTCCTGAAATGGTTACCGAGCTATCCGCTCCTGGTGAAAGATCGCCAATCGCCCAAACATTGTTTCCAAAAGAGGGAGCTGGCGTTGCCGAAGAAAACTGGAAGCCAGTTGGGTAATCGACCCGGAGAAGGAGACCGATTACGGGCTTAGAGGCGTTGTCAATAGCTTTTACTGTAAGCGAAAAATTTTGGTTCGGGCTGGCTTCCTCAGGGGCGCTTACCACCAGGTCGACTGGTGTGGAATTGATCGTTACGTCGTAGATCCTTTCTTTTTTGAAGAAAGAATTCGAGTTCTCCACCCGGTACTCGATGGAAATTCTTATGCTTCGGACGCTGCCCTGCTCGCCGAAGAGAACAGGTTTTACATTCGCGCTCCGGGAAGCACCGGCGGGGATGTCGCCGAGGGTTTCTCGGATCCGTTCTGTTTCGCCGGAAAGATCGGCGCTTTTCGGATATTCAACTATAAGGTCGACAAGCTCAAGGTCCACGCTATTGCGGTTCGCCACATCGATGGTAAGTGGCAGCTCCTCACCGCCGGCGGAAAAAGTGTTCCCCAGCACCGAGATATCGATGTTTTTCGCGGAGACGGTGTTTTTATCGGAAAAAAAAGAGTACCCTCCGTAGATGAGAGCTAGAATGAAAAACGCCAGAGAAAAGAAAAAAAATTTCTTGAAAAATTTCGACTTCTTAAAAGACTGGCCTGGTTCCGGCGCTGGAGTGCCCCTCTCCCATGATTCGGGCACATCGAGATGCCGCGCGGGGGTAAAGCTGTCGCGGTGCTCGACTTTAGTGGGAAAATCTTTGCTCCAGAGTTTGCTTTTTAGTTCTTCGAGGCGGTTAAGTTTCTCTTTATCGTCGGGCGGCATTTAAAGATTATATCATAAGTGCGTTTCCTTGAGCGTCTGGTTGATGAGCGCGAGTATCTCCCCTCTTCGCTCTGTCACGCCAGATACGAGCTCATTTATTTTACTCTCACCGATATATCCAAGGTGATGCAAAACTTTAAGGACAATTATTATTTCCGAATTCTGCATTTCCCCCCCACTCCCCACTTGCTCGAGCGCCGAAAATCCATCGAGGATTTCGAGGAAAAGCGGCTCGTTAGAGCCTTCCCCAGGAAGAAGACGTCGCAAGAGCCGAGCGATGTTTGAAACTATTTTAAAGACTTCAAGATTTCTCGAAAGATCTTCAAGTTTGCCGGTCGGCGCGGCGCTTCCGATCCGCCAAAAATCTCTGCCTTGCACTAGATCAATTTTTACGTAAGAGTAGTCCTGCAAAATGTAGCGCAGCTTCGAAGATATTTTCCGCACTCCCGACGCCCGCGCCGTCACCATGCCGAGCTCGCGGGTAAAAACGTAAAAATATTTTCCATCCTCGCCGAAATTCCTGCTGCCCAAAATTATCCCTTCAGTATGATAAATGTGATGCATTACAAATCTTCTTCTTTTCCTAGTTCTAGTTTTTTGAATTCAATCCCGAGAGGCGGCAAAACATTTCCCGGCCATTTCCAAATGAAAGATGCCCACTCTTGGATAAACGCATCATGCACTGGAAAGGAAATTCGTGGTTTTAGGGCTTGGGCATAAAGGAGAGCGTCTTTCATCCGCATCCAGGGCCCAGCCACGGGTAGCGCCAGAATCTCAACGGGATGTCCAGGGTCCTCGAAGGCATCGCCGGGGTAGCAGAGCGAATCGATCATGTACCCGGTATTCTGCACCCGCCCCATCGATTCGTAAATTTCTGCGTGCAAATTGCCGAAGGAGCAAATAGCCACCCCGGAGATCTCTTTTTCTTGGCCTTTTTCAACTACCTGGTGGGTAATGCCCGCTTGGTCGAGGAGTTTCCCGACTGCGGTGTTGGTAATGACAAGAGCTTTCGGGCTACTCTCAAGAACCTTTTTCAAAGTCTCAATGTGTAGATGGTCCCCGTGCTCGTGAGTAATTAAAATAGCGGTGATGTTTTCCTCTCTCTCTGCCCCCTTGGTAAAATCTCCCGGATCAGTCATTATCCTGACCCCTTCCTTTGGCTCCGCCACGAAACAGCAGTGCCCTATTTTTTTTACCTTCATCTACCTATTTTATCACAGATACTTTGCTTCTTCATTTCAAAAATACATATTATGCATTATGGGAGCGGCCGCTACCATTATATGATATATGATAAATGTATCTATAGGTTGAAGTATTTTTCCAGTATATTTCTGTTAGTGATATCTTTTGCCAAGATTAGATGGACATACTTCCCGATCTCCCAGTAATTTGCAATAAAGTCAATCTCTTTCTGGCACCGAAAGGGATAAACCCAAACGCTGTCATTAAATTTAACAAATCCGAGCTCCTTCATTTTCTCCCTCAAGGAATCCCGAGCGGCCTTTTTCTTCTCGGGGATATCAAAAACTACAACACGAAAATTCCTATCCCATATCTTGGGCTCTTTGATTTTCATCTCTTCATAATTGAAGCGTAGATAAACTTTCCGCCCGTTCTCCGTCAAAACCAGCTTGTGATGCTTGCCTTCCTCTACAATTTCGATTAATCTCTGCTTTCTTAGTCTAAGAAAATATGTTGAGATCCGCTTTGGCCTCTCATTTAATCCAAAAATTTCCTTTATAAAATATTTCGTGACCTTGTAACTTGCCCTCCGATTCGATAAAGCAACACTGATACCTATTCCCACCCCAAGGGCACGGATGATTTTCCCGCTATTCGATTCCTTGTCAATTACTCTCATTCCATCATATTACCATAATGGGAGCGGCCGCGTTCATTATATGTAAAGTAGATGATAACAAGAAATTGTTCAGATCACTAACTTTTTGAGCTCTTCGATTATGGGCGCAACCGCTTCATCAGTGATATCTTCTGGCTTTATTTTGCAATGCGCAAAAATCTGCTTCTCGATTTCCGCTCCACAGGCAACAAACTTTTGTCGTTCTTCTTCCATGCCGCGATTTTTCCATTGATACCGAACCCGTGCTTCTTCCATGCGTTCATCGTATGAGACCACCCCATTAGGATTAACTCGATTGTCAGAATAACTCATTATCTTCACATCCATCTCGCTAGAATCTCTATGTTCACAAAGTAAACTGAAACGATCCTGAGTTGCCAGATAAATAGCTTTTTCCGGTAAACCAATCTCTTTCATGATTTGGATTGCTGGCACGTGCTCATCATGCCCATACTTATTCACATACTCGCTTTTAACATTTTCCCAGTATTTTATTTCTTCCTTATCAAAATCGGAGAAATAAGTCAGATCGGTTTTAATAATATTCCCCATGTCGTGAAAAAGAGCCGCTAGTATCAGATCGTTTTTGTCGACCGGTGAAGAAAAATTATCGCAAATCAAAGTCACCACGGCTGCAACACGGAGCATATGCTCCTGTAATCGCGGAAATATCTTGTATTTCTTATAAATTTCCATTACCTTAAGCGGCATTTTGTCTCCAGGATTAAGGCCCAGTTTCTTCCTGCGATCCTGAAGTTCGCGCATAAATTCACGATACTCCCCTTCCATTTTTAACTCAGTAGTTATCTCAGTAGATAATTTAAATTCACTCCCCACCGTTACTTCTTTTACATTGAGTTCGTCTTTAATTAATTCAAGATATTCACTTGATAACTTTACGGACTTTATAACTTGCAACTCTTTGAGCGGTTGCCGCACAGGAATTCCGGCCTTCTGCCTAGCTTCAAGTCCCTGCGTCACAACCTCGCGAGTTATTCTCATATTCTTGAGAATATTAGAATGTATTTTCCTGGTCTTCGGCCACTCGCATATATGCACGCTCTCCTCATCTTTTTCTGTGCGCAGCTTAAGCCAAATATCTTCCGCAGTAAAAGGCGCAAACGGTGCCATCACTTTTGCTAGGGTTTTTAGAACAAAATACAAGGTTTTCTTGGCATCTTTGTCTCCTTCTTTTATTCTTTCTCTAGAGCGGCGCAGATACCAGGTCGAAAGGTCGTTGATAAAATCACGAATCGTGCGTGTGGGCTCCATGAGTTTGTAATTGTCGAGCGATTCGGTAGTGAAATTTATGAGTTCATTAAGTCGACACAGGATCCATTGATCCAGAACATTTTTTGATTTTGGCTCTTCGTTTTTCTCTAAATTTTTATTTCGATATAATTCATAAAACGCAAGCACATTGTAAAGTAGCGTGAAAACTTGCTGGCGCAAGAGATGCACGGTCTTTTCGTCGAAATTTTTCGACTCTCCGGGCTGATTGACCGAATACATCCAGAGGCGCAAGGTGTCGGCCCCGTACTTACCAATCATCTCCCACGGGTCTACCACATTGCCCACAGATTTCGACATTTTCTTGCCCTGCGCATCGAGCAAATGCCCGAGGCATATCACGTTTTCGTAGGCGCGGCCTCTTCCCATCAAAACCCCGACCGCGTGGAGTGTATAGAACCAACCGCGAGTCTGATCGATGGCTTCGGAAATATAGTCGGCCGGATATAAAATCTTTTTCGCATCGAAGGGATAGTGATCCTGCGCAAACGGCATCGCCCCCGAGTCGAGCCAGACGTCCATCACTTCTTTTACCCGCCGGAATTCCTTGCCGTTCTTTTCCAATATGATTTCGTCAATATACGGCCGATGCAGATCAAGCTCGAAATCGTCATTGCGCGGAAGCGGGATTAATTTGACCGGCTTGACCTCGCCATTTTTGAAGAAATCTTCCGAAGAACTTTTAAGTACCATCGCTTCTCTTTCATTCCTGCCCTCCGCTGCTGAATGGAGCATCCAGAGAGAATCTTCATGCGCGACTATAAGAATTTTTTTATTTTTATAAGTCTTTTCTATTTCCTTTAGAAATTTTCCCACTCGCATCTTTACGTCATAAAGTGACTCGCCGCCCGGCGCTGCTTCTCTAAACCTGTTGCTAGGATTTGAAAAAGCTGCCCAATACTCTTTGATCGGCCGGCCCTCAAGATTTCCAAACCCGATTTCCCGAAGACGCTCGTCATAGACAACTGCGCTCTCAGAGAGTTTTAGTTCCTTTCGAACAATTTCCGCCGATTGGCGAGTCCGCTCTAGTGGAGAGGCAATAATAAAATCAATGCTGTGCTTTTTAAGTTTCTCGGCGGAATTAATTACTTGTTTCTCGCCCTTCTGTGTTAGAGGATTCTTTGCGTTTGGATCGGAGCTCACAAACCCTTTTTCGTTGCTCTCTGCTCCACCGTGGCGCATGAGGAGGTACTCGTTATTTGCACTCTTTGAATATTTTTTGAGCGTGGCCAGCGAATCGATTACGATTTTCTCTCCGTCCTCTGCCATCCACACCGGCAAAGGGGTCCCCCAGTAGCGCTCACGCGATATTGCCCAATCCTTTACATCGCGGAGCCACTCACCAAAGCGCCCCTCGCGGATATGCGCGGGCTCCCAGTTTATTTTTTTGTTTTCACTGATCAGTTTTTTCTTAATTTTTGGCTCCGACATCCGGATGTACCAAGAATCGCGGGCATAATATATGAGCCGTGTCTTGCATCGCCAGCAAAATGGGTATGAGTGGGTATAAGACTCTTTTGCAAAGACTAAATTTCTCTTTTGCAGGTCCTTCAGGATATCCACCGCAAGCACTTCATCCACTACTGATCTACCGGAGAGCCAGTCCGTTCCATCTATAAATTTCCCGTCTGGGTCCACTAAATGCTGCTTGGGTAAACCGACTTTTGTCCCAAGCTCAAAATCATCCTGCCCATACATGACAGCGGTGTGCACGATGCCGGTACCTTCTTCGGTCGATACAAAATCCGCTGCGTAAACCTTGTATGCATTTCCTATATTCTCGGGATTTTTGTTTTTAAGAAACGGGTAAAGCGGCTCGTATTCCATACCGATCATTTCGCTCCCTTTGTGCTCGGCAATAATTTCGTAATTTTCAAGAACACTTAACCTGTCTTTTGCAAGCACAAAAATTTCTTCCCCAACTTTTGCTTCTACATAAATAATATCTTTCCCCACAGCTAGCGCCACATTCCCGGGCAAAGTCCACGGCGTCGTGGTCCAAGCCAAAAAATACGCATTCGGGAATCCAATAATCTTAAATTTTGCCGTGACCGACAAATCTTTCACATCTTCATACCCCTGCGCGAGCTCGTGCGAAGAGAGCACCGTGCCGCAGCGCGGGCACCAAGGAACAACTTTGTAATCCTTGTATAAAAGTTTTTGCTTGTCTACATGGGCGATGATGTTCCAAACCGATTCAATGTAATCATTCTCGTATGTTATGTATGGATCCTCCTGATCGATCCAAAATCCGATGCGCTCGGTAAATTTGCTCCAGTTGTCAACCTGTTCCCAAACATTCTTTCGGCATTCATCGTTAAATTTCGCCACACCGTATTTCTCAATCGCTTTTTTAGAATTGAGGCCGAGTTTTTTCTCGACTTGGAGCTCGACCGGAAGCCCATGAGTATCCCAGCCACCCTTCCGGCGCACATGATATCCGCGCATGGTCTTATATCTGGGAATAGCATCCTTAAAAGCCCGCGCCTCGAGGTGGTGAATGCCCGGCGCGGCGTTGGCCGTCGGCGGACCTTCATAGAAAACAAATTCTTTGCCACCCTTTTTGAGCGACTTTTCAAAAATTTTATTTTTCCTCCAGAATTCTAAAATTTCCTCCTCACGCATTGTGGGTTAAGTTTAGCACAAAAAAGCC
Organism: Patescibacteria group bacterium; assembly: GCA_038063535.1. GTDB lineage: Bacteria > Patescibacteriota > Minisyncoccia > Phycocordibacterales > UBA9973 > UBA9973. Next base: position 39,081 of record JBBTUV010000001.1, read on the forward strand.
TTATTTTACATTCTCTCCGGGGCCTTGATGCCCAAGAGATACAGCCCCTTTTCGAGGACTTTGGCGTAGGCCGAGGTAAGAGCCAGCTTGTAGGGCGAATAGATATCTTTCACGTCGAGAATTTTATTGCTTCCGTAGTAACTATTGAACGCACGAGCGAGGTCGATAAGATAATTGGCAATGTGGTGCGGCTCGTATTCTTGGGCAGCGCGGGCAACCACTTCTGGGAATCTGTAAAGAAGTTTCTCCGTTTCCGACACTTCAGCCGGAAGCTCATTGAAATTGGGAAACATGTTTTCCTCTTTGGCTTTTGCAAGAACTGATTTTGCTCGAGCGTATGAATATTGCAAATACGGACCCGAATCGCCCTCGAGCGAAACCGATTTCTCGACGTCGAAAATCACATCCGCGCCGGCGGCTTGCCGGAGAATCACATATTTTATCGCCGCCACCGCCGCATCGATATTGTCGCGGGCTTTTCCTTTGAGCTCGGAGATAAGATCGAGAGCGGGGAGCGCCGTTCCCTCGCGCGAGGATATTTTCCCCGCTTTCCCGCGGGAGAGGCGCATCAGCCCGTGAGTGATGTGAAAAATTTTTCCTTCGTATTTCTTATCTATCAGGGAAAGCGCTTTGGCCACTACCCTCATGTATTCTTTCTGCTCGCTCCCGGTTACCATGATCGCAAGCGAGAGATCCCGCACTTGATCAAGTTTGAGATACGCAAGACCGAGCTCCTTCCCTTCATATGTTGGCAGGCCTTCTTTGGTCAGAAACACGCGAGTGTGAAGCGACGGATCGTGCTTCTCTGCGCGGAAGATGACCGCGCCCTCGCTTTCCTCGAAAATCTTGCCGATATTTTCTCGGACTAATTGCTCTCCCCAAACGGCAGCTTTGCTCTCGAGGAAATAAAAGTCGAATTTGGTGCCGAGAATTTTGTAAACTTCCTCGAAAGCCTCCATCGTCGCTTCGAAGCCCCAGGTGTAGAGATCATTTATTTCCCCATCGCTCCGTTTGTATATCTTTTTATTTATCTCGTCGATCTCATGCTTCGCCTCCGGGTCAGTCTCATACGCCTCCGCTCCGTAGGCGTAGGCCTTGCCGATGTAGAGAGCCTGATTCTGCAGAGTTTCGTTTTTGAGCCTGTATTCTTCGGGCTTTTTCAAAAGGCCGTAAATGGCCCGTGCCACGTGCAGGCCCACATCGCCTTGATAGTTCGCGCGCAGGACTTCTGCCCCGGAGTACTCAAGCACACGCGCGACCGCTTCCCCGATCGCATTCGTCATCAGGTGTCCGATATGCAAGGGTTTGAAAGGGTTCGGGTCGGTGTACTCGACCATGATCTTTTTGCCCTTGTTTAAATTATTTTTTCCGAAATCCTCGTCATTTAAAATTTTCTTCACAGAATCCTGGAAAAAATATTTATTGAGGTAAAAATTAATGAAACCGGGCCCCGCTACTTCCACTTTCTCGATTTCACTCGGCATATTTTTTTTGAGTTCCGCAGCGATTTCCTCTGCCTTGCCTTTGCCAAGCCTAAAAGCCACGTTCGTCGAGTAATCACCCATTATTAAATCCGCCGGATGCTCAAGGTGAACTGCATCTCCCTGTACCTTGAGGGCCTTGAGCGAATTTTCTATCGATTTTTTTATTTTTTCTTCGATCATCGCAGTCCCGTGCTCCCTTCTCTACCTTGGCCACGTACCGTATCTGATAATTCTTCCGACTCTTCAATCTCGACACGCTCGAACCGCTGTATTATCATCTGCGCGAACTTCTGCCCCTTCTCAAGCAGCACTTCTTTGGCCGAGGTGTTTAAAAAGCTCGCGACTATCTCGCCGCGGAAGCCCGAATCGATCACTCCGCCCATAATCTTAAGCCCCAAGTTGAAGGAGATGCTTGATTTGTCCCAAATTAGCCCAACGTGATTTTCGGGAATTTCAACTGCGATCCCTGTGCGCACGCGCTCCTGTGCCCCGGGTTTGAAAAGTACGTTCTCGAGGCAATATAAATCCACCGCTGCATCGCCCGGGTGCCCATGAGTCGGTAACTTCGCTTCCGTATCAACTTTTTTAACCTTGAGAATCATACTTTTATTTTATAATCTTTTTGACTTTTTGGTAAATTTTCTGGTGAATATTTTCACGGGTGTCGATCCGACCGTCCCTTTCGCAATCGATTTTAATCCAACCTTTCTGTGTTTTGGCAAGCCAGAGGGCACTTTTACGAGAGTTGGCGAGAAAGTTTTTATCTTTCTCGTGAACATCTTTCCTCTTTCCTAAATAACGCCTGTCATTCCCATTTTTCCTCTCTTTGATCAGCCGAAGGACGATCGCGAGCGGAACATTGAGGTAAAAAACTGCGTCGGGCTTGGGGATCTTGAAGACGTTGTATTCCATTTGGTCGAGCCACTTCAAGAAATTCTTCCTTTTTTGGGTATTGGCGATCTTGCCGCCCTGATGGATCTGATTGGCGCTTACGTAACGATTGGCAAGGACGATGTTCCCTTCCCGAAGCCACTTTTTTACCTTGTCCTTTGATTCATAGCGGTCGGCCGCGTAGAGAACCGATGCGATCTTGGGATGAGTTTTTACGAAATTGTAATATTGCTCAGAAAGGCAGTGGCCGATGAAGGCCCCGAAGAAGTTTGAATAATACTCCGGGAAGTTAACGACTTTGACCTTATGTCCGTCACGCCTTAATTGCTTGATTAAAAGGTTTGTTTGCGTGGCTTTCCCGCTGCTGTCGGTACCATCTATGACGATTAATTTGCCTTTTTTCATAATTTTAGCCCCAAAACTTGTTTTAAATATTTATCCAACATTGGTATTTCTTTAATTTCTTCAAGGGGCAACCACTCGAAAGCATCATGTTCGTCGCTTAATTTCACTTCTCCTTCTGCCTCGCCCGAGTAAGTGAGTCGCACAACGTGTTTGCATTTATCAGCTTTGATTATATCCTGCGCCGCAAGTAATTTCGGCTCCCCGACTATTTGCAACCCGGTTTCTTCCACCACTTCCCTCCTTAGATTCTCCATCAAGCTAGAACCCGGTTCAATTCTTCCGCCCGGGATATCCCATTTGCCACCCACCTCCGGATATTTTTCTTCCGAACGCTTCAAAACCAGGTATTTCCCCTCCTTATTCTTCAGCAATATTTTTACCCCGACTCGTAATTCCATGTTTAAACAAAATCCTTCGGTATTGGGTGTTTGCGGGCCAGAGCTTTTATTTTTTTACGGATCTCGGCTTTCTTGTTGGTGTCGTCTTTATTGCGAAGCGTCTCGAGCATGAGCTCGGCCACAAGCGCGCAATCTTTTTCCTTGAATCCCCGGGTAGTGATCGCCGGCGTGCCGAAACGGATACCGGACGGGTCGAGCGGTTTTCTAACGTCATTTGCGATCGAGTTCATATTGAGCGTAATGCCTACTTCGTCGAGAACCGTCTGTGCCTCTTTGCCGGTCACCCCGAGCGAGCCAAAAACATCGGCAAGTATCAGGTGGTTGTCCGTTCCTCCCCCGATCATCCGGATTTTGTGCTTCCGGAGCACCTGTTCCATCGCTTTCGCGTTCTTGAGTATTTGCGCCGCGTACTTTTTGAAGGCCGGCTTCATCGCCTCTCCGAACGCCACTGCTTTGGCCGCGATCGTGTGCATGTGCGGCCCGCCTTGAGTGCCAGGGAAAATCGACTTATCGATTTTCTTGGCGAGCTCCTCGCTCTCGCGGGTGAGAATTATCCCTCCGCGCGGACCCCGCAAGGTTTTGTGCGTGGTCGAAGTGATGATATCGAAGCCGTCGTCGAATGGATTGCGCAGGACTCCGGCGGCGATAAGCCCGGCGATATGCGCCATGTCGGCCATCGTCACCGCCCCGACTTCTTTTGCGATATCGACGAATTTTTTGTAATCAAGCGTGCGCGAGTATGCCGAAAATCCAGCAAGAATTATTTTGGGCCGGTACTCGAGCGCCTGGCGGCGCAGATCTTCGTAATCGATCTCACCGGTGTCAGGATCCTTCATTTTATAATTTACGAATTTATATATTTTAGCGGGAAGGGTGAGCGGGTGCCCGTGGGTGAGGTGCCCGCCGTGCGAGAGATCCATGCCAAGCACAACGTCGCCGGGCTCGAGCAGGGCCGCATAGACCGCCAGATTCGCCGGCGCGCCGGAATGCGGCTGGACGTTTGCGAATTTGCACTTGAAAAGTTTGCAAACACGCTCTATGGCAAGACGCTCAATCCGATCGGTCCAATCTTGCCCGCCGTAGTAGCGGCGGCCGGGATAACCCTCGGAGTATTTGTTGGTGAAAACAGAGCCGTTAGCTTCCAAAACATCCCGAGAAGTATAGTTCTCAGAAGGGATTAGTTCGAGGCCGTCGCGCTGTCTCTTTTCCTCTCCCTTGATTAGTTTCTCGACGGCTTTGTCTCGCATTGCCCCATTCTAACACATTTAAAAACTATCGTCCCATTCAAATCCGTCCGGAAGATCTTGGCACCGGAAGCGGTGAGTGACTCAAGTACGCCCAGATGCGGATGGCCGTAGCGGTTATCCCGGCCGGCGGAAATGAGCGCGTACTCCGGGGAAACTGCTTCGACAAATTCCGTCGAGGTCGAGGTTTTCGAGCCGTGATGGCCGACTTTCAAGATATCGCTATCGAGTGCTTCCCTAGAATTTTCAGCCAGGATTATTTTCTCGGTTTCCTTTGTCGCGTCACCCATGAGCATTATCTCCGTTTCTCCATAAGTGAGTTTACCAACGACCGAGCCGTCGTTAGTGGTCCAATTAGAAACATCGCGGTCGGGTAATAAAATATCGATCACTGCTCCACCCCCTAAGTTAAGCCGCATGCCGCGGCGAGCGAGCACTTCGGGAATTCTTTTATTTTTTATTTCCTCTTTTAAATTCCGGTACGTCTTCGACTCATTGAAAGTACCGGGCTCAAGGAGCACGCCAACTTTGTATGTTTTGAGAACATCGGCGAACCCGCCGATGTGGTCTTGATCGGGATTGGTAATGATAATCGCGTCGATAGATCGATCAAAGGGCGACATGACGCGCGAAAGCGCACCCAGAATCTTCCGCGGTGGCCCAGCATCGATGAGGATTTGCGTCCCAGTCGGCGACTCGATAAAGATAGCATCGCCCTGCCCGATGTCGAACATGGCGAAGGTAAAATTCCTGTCGGAGCTCCTGAAATCAAGATAGAAAAGAAAAATTACCGAGATGAGGAGAATTAGAACAATAATTGCAAGTAGGTTAATCTTGACTTTCGAGCTAATCGGCATAAGATTAATCTTATCATTATGAAACCTTACACTCAAAAAACTTTTAATATCCCCGAACTCAAGGGCATCTCGAAAAAAAATATCGAGGAACACCTCAAGCTCTACGCCGGCTACGTCAAGAACGCAAACCTAATCAATGAAAAAATCGCGGAGTACAAAAAAGATGCGGAGGGAAATGCATATGCCCTGGGCGAACTCCAGCGGAGGTTCAGTTTTGAATATAACGGCATCAGGAATCACGAGTATTATTTCGATTCGCTCGCCGGCGGCGCTAAAAATCTGGATTCCGGATCTCCACTGCGAAAGGAAATAGAAAAAGAGTTCGGTTCCTTCGAGGACTGGCTCAACATGTTCAAAGCCATTGCTCTCACTCGCGGCATCGGCTGGGCAGTACTGGCTTGGGACCACGACGAGGAACAATTTGTGCACATATGGGTAGACGAGCAGCATATCGGTCAGTTAAATGGGGTTTGCTGGATACTGGGGCTTGATATGTGGGAGCACGCTTATGTCTATGACTACCCGACAAGTGAGAAGAAAAAATACATAGAGGCGTTTTTCGATAACCTCAATTGGGAAGAGATAGAGAAGAACTTTCTGGAGCTGCAGGACTAGCAAAGAATTTTTTAATATCTCGGCCGAAAAGCTTGTAAGCGAACCAGGCGTAAATCGCAAGCGTGACAACGAGAGGAAAATTCGGGATAGCAAATGAAGCAAAGGGGAGCTTTGCGAAAAAATCGATAACCCAAAGTTCGTACTTAAGAAAGATGGTTGAGATAAACCCGAAGAGCACCGAAAGGGGAAACCAAATCGCCCCCAGAAAGGCCGTAAAAAACCCGAGCCCCATGGTGGCCGGAATAAAAGCCAGGATGAGAATATTGGCGGGCAGCGCTACTAGTGAGAGATTGCCCATTTTGTGGAGGATAAAAGGAAGGACGAAAATATAGGCCGCGACGGTAACGCAAACGATGTCACGCAGCTTAAATTTGTCCGTCACCCACATAAAATACCGCTCGATTCTGGGCGCAAAGAATATAACCGCCACCGTGGCGATGAATGAAAGCTGGAAGGACACGTCGAAAACCAGTACGTATGGGTTCCAAAGGATCATGACAACACCAGCAAGGAGTAAGGCCCGGCCGGCGTTGGTGATTCTCCCGGTCGCTCGCGCGAAAAGCGCGAGCGACGCCATGATGCCAGCCCGGACCGCCGTCGAAGCACCACCGGTCATGAGAACGAAAAGGAGGATCGCGAAAATCCCGGTACCGATGCCGAAATTCTTGGGGAGAAAGGAAAAAAGTTTCATGAACCACTCGGCGACGATGGTGACGTTGTAACCCGAGAGCGCAACAATGTGGATGGTGCCGGTACTTACCAAGTTCTGCCGCATTTCCTCGGGGAAAGCCGAGCGCTCGCCGAGTATGAGCCCGCCCATAAGGAGCGATTCTGGCGGAGCGATCGCGAGATTCATCGCACTGAGAAGTTTACCTTTGACCGCGAAAAGAACTTCTCGGATAGGATTGCCTTTTCCGCGAGAGAGAATTTTGATTTCCTGGTAGTTGGCTAAAAGGAGAACTCCGTCTTTCCGCAGATAATTGACGTAATCGAATTCCTTGCCGGTGTCGGTAATAAAATTCTCGGGTCTTTTGAGCGGGCCAGTAAATTTTATTTCATCGCCATAACGATATTCCGTATCGAAGCCGGTGGTAACTAGAATTTTTGTGCTTTCAGTCTTCACCGTGAGCTTCTGATTTGTTTCCCGAATATCCGGCTCGGCGACAATGATTCCGACAAAACTTTCACCCGCAACTTCCGGAACTTTTTTGTCCGCGGCGTGGAACCTCAAAATCCCGATCGAAACTGCGATCACGAAAACCGCGGCAACCGCTGCCCACTTTAGTTTAGTAAAGTAACAAAATAAGGAAATTATTACAGACAGAACTAAGATAAAAAGGGTAAAATAAAAATTTATCTCAAAAAAAGAGCGCAAGAGCACTCCAAGCCCAAACCCAAAACAAACCGCAAAGAAAATTCTATCTTTCATGCTCTAAGCTTTACCGGCTCGTTGTCGGCAAAGCTCGTCGCGATTTCGTCTGCACGGTTGTTCCATTTGTCTTCGTGATGGCCTTTCACGTAATCCCATTTGGGTTTGAATTTCCTGTCGAGTTCATAGAGCTCCTCCCAGAACTCACGATTCATTACCGGCTTCTTGTTGGCCCCTCGCCAATTATTCCTAAGCCAATTAGGAATCCATTCTGTTATCCCCAAGACGACATATTTAGCATCGGCTATTATTTTAATTTCGCCGGCGATTTTATTTTCTTTCATGTATTTAAGCGCCTCAATGGCCGCCCGGAGTTCCATCTGATTGTTGGTGGCATGCTCCACTCTGCCGCCGATCTCAAAAACTTTTCTGCCCGCGATAAAAACCGCCGCCCAGCCGGCCGGCCCAGGATTGCCTCTCGCCGATCCATCTGTATAGATTGTTATTTTATTCTTCATATGATATCCACCACCCTAAGGCGCAGTTCTTCCCGGCCGCGGTAGCGGGAGAGATCGAGGTTGGCAAGCAAGTTCACGTAAAATCCAACACCCACGGGACCTGTGAAAGAATCTCCGTGAGAGAAAAAGGAAACCGCTTTTGCTTTGTTTCCCAAAGAGTCAATAAAAGAAATTTCCAAGTGCTCGCCGCCGTTTTTGCCGAATTTTTTTATGTTTTCGACTTTCACTTTCTCGAAAAGAAAAACCGGTTTCGGGTTTCCGAGCCCGTATGGCGCAAGTTTCTGGATTTCATCCCAAGTTTTCATGGTCACGACCCCTAAATCCGATTTTATATCATAATTTATATTAGTATTTAAATTAGTATTTCTTCTGACTTTTGAAAAATTACTCGCGAGGGCCTCTTCGAGAAAATGAATTTTATCGGTATGCACGGAAAACCCCCCTGCAAGCTCGTGCCCACCGTACTCGATGAAATATTCCCGGGTTTCGGTCATAAGTTCCACTACCGACACCGACCCGTCCGAGCGGCAGGAACCTCTGATAGAATCGCTCTCATCCTTGCCCCAGACAAAAACCGGCCGCGCGTATTCATCCGAGATTTTCCCGGCCACGAGGCCTAGCACTCCCACTCGCCACTTTGGATTACCAACGACTATTATCTCGCGCATCTCCCTCTTCTCGAAATTTTTCTTCACTTCCCGCATGATACCCGCAACCATGGCCTTCCTTTCGTCGTTGATGCGCGAGAGATGCTCGGCGAGCACCCCAGCCCGTCCTTCATCAAGAGTAGTGAGAAGCTCATAGGCCCTGCGCGGATCATCCATGCGCGAAGCGGCGTTCAGGCGCGGGGTTATCGAGAAGGTCACGTCATCTTCGGAGAGATATTTCTGGTCGATGCCGAGATTGGCAAGAAGTTTCTGCAATCCCGGCCGTGGCGAGCGGCGCAGGACCTTGAGACCGAAGTACGCAAGAGCGCGATTTTCTCCGAGGAGCGGCACCATGTCAGCAAGAGTGGCAAGCCCAGCCATGTCGAGCATCCATTTTTCAGCGTCGTCTTTAATTTTGAAATATTCTCCGTACTTTTTGACGAAGGCCTGCGCAAACTTGAACATGACCCCAGCCCCGGCGAGCATTTTCTCGGGGTACTCATCTGTCTTCGGATTCAAGATCGCGTAAGCCTTCGGTAGAACTTCTGGCGGGAGGTGATGGTCTGTGATAATAACATCCATCCCGTCAACTTCAGCCTGCGCGACTTCTGCAATGGCGGTAATCCCGAGATCGATTGTAATCAAAAGTTTTGCACCGGATTCAGCGAATTGCTTGACTGCCTCGACATTGAGCCCATAGCCCTCGATATTCCGTTTCGGAATATAGACCTCGAAATTTTTGAAACTGACGAGACGAAAGAGATCCTCGAGGATCACCGCCCCGGGAATGCCGTCGCAATCATAGTCGGCGTAAATAATTATTTTTTCCTTGTTCTCAACCGCCTCGTACAGCCTGACGCAGGCCCGCTCCATGTCGCGCATAAGGTATGGGTCGTAGAGGTCCCTCCTGTAATCCGGCTTCAAAAATATTTCGGCTTCCGCCTCTGTCCTTATACCCCTTTTCTTAAGGAGAGTTCCTAGGAGTTCCCCGTACTTTTGCATAGAAGAATTTTAGCATATAATTCTAACTATGGATGATTGCATTTTTTGCAAAATAATCAGAGGAGAAATCCCATCGACCAAAATCTACGAGGATGGCGATGCTTTTGCATTTCTGGATATCGCTCCAGTCAACGTGGGCCACACCCTTGTTGTACCGAAACAACATTTCAAGAATGTCTACGAAACTCCGGACGAAGTTCTCCAGAAAGTAATGACTGCGGCAAAGAAGATCGCGGAAGCGCTCAAAGCACTACCCTCCGACGGCGTGAACGTGACGATAAACAACGACTCCGCCGCTGGGCAGGTCGTTTTCCATTTCCACGTGCACGTAATCCCGCGCATCGCGGGCGACGGATTTCCTCTCTGGCATAGCCGCCGGCCTTATAACGAAGGAGAAGCCAAAGGAACAGCAGAAAAAATCATGAGAGGGCTTTGATGCCTGGCAGAATGCCTTTCGCCAAAAACTCGAGTGCTGCTCCCCCGCCGGTTGAGATGAAGGAAAAATCATTTTCCAATTTCATTACGGATATTATTGCCACAGTGTCTCCCCCGCCGATGATGCTTTTTGCCTTCGAGCCAGCCACGGCCTTTAATACTTTTTTCGTCCCCTTCTCTCCACCCACCTCATATTTGCCGAGCGGGCCATTCCAAAGGATGAGTTTAGCATTTTGGATGTAGGGCAGAAGTTTTTTTATCGTTTCCTCACCCACGTCAAGAATGGTTTCATTACTCCGCACTTCTCTTACTCCTCGGTTGATTAGTTTATTCCCCGCCTGGACCAAAACATCCTCGGGGATTATCAACTTTTTATTCTCGAGAATGTTCTTAAAATCGTAGATCGTTTTATCCACCAGTGACTGCCCAACCTCGTATCCCCTCGCCGCAAGAAGTGTGTTTGATAATGCCCCACCGATAAATACCTGATCGGCTAGCCCCAAATACTTCTCGATCAATGGTATTTTGGTCGAGAATTTCGCTCCGCCTAAAATAAATAGAAATGGGCGCTCGGGATTTTTAAACGTGGTTGATAAATTTTCAATTTCCGCTTCCAATTGAAATCCGGCATAAGCCGGCAATAATTTCGGCAGAAGCACGATGGAAGCATCTTCTCTGTGGTCCACGGGGAAGGCTTCGTTCACGTATATTTCACCGAGCTTTGCGAGGTCAGCCGCAAATGCCGGGTCGCAATTTTTCTCTCCGGGATCATTACGAAGATTTTCAAGCAAAGACACTTCTCCGTTCTCCAAACTCACGTCGTCGAACTTTGAAGGGAGATACTTATTGAGCACAAGGGAAACCGGTCGAAGGCTCTCCCCTCCTTGCCCAAGATGTGAAAGCAAAATGATTTTCGCTCCCATCTCTTTCAAAAAATTTATCGTCGGAAGCGTTTTTTTTATGCGAAAATCATCCTGGACGACGCCGTTTTCGATCGGCAAATTGAAATCGACTCGGACAAGGATTGTCTTTCCCGCAATATTTTTTAACTCCCTAATGCTTCGCATATTTTTACCATCCCGGCGAATTCCGCCGGATCGAGACTGGCCTTGCCAGCGAGAAGTCCGTCCACTCCGCCATGCTCCAGGAATTCTCGCGCGTCCTTTGTGTTCGCCGACCCGCCATAGATAATCCGAACGCTTCCCGCAGTATCGGGAGTCGTTATATCGGAAAGGACCTTGCGGATGAAGATCGTCATCTCTCGCGAGTCGGTCGGATTCGCATCCCGACGAATCGCGGTGGTAGAGAGCGCCCAAACCGGTTCATATGCAATTATGACCTTCGGAATTAAATTTTTCGCGAGGCCGTCCAATCCCCCTTCGATTTGCGCTTTTACTATATTGAAATAACCGTGATCGACGCCCCGCTCATTTTCCCCGATACAGAGAATCGGGGTGAGCCCCGCGGCAAGCGCTCCTTTTACTTTTTTGTTGATAAGCGCATCTTCCTCGCCGAGCGCTCGCCTTTCCGAGTGTCCCAAAATCACATACCTGGCACCTAGTTCATAGAGCATCCCCCCGGAAACCTCGCCGGTGTAGGGCCCGACATCTCCCGGGAATGCATCCTGCGCCCCAAGCGTTACTTTTCGCGAGTACTTTTTAAGCGCCGGCAGATAGAGGAAAGGGGGGCAGATGACTATGTCCGTCTTTCGGATCGGGGGAAGAGATCTGGAGATTTTCGAGAAGAGCGAGAGCGCATCTTTTCCCGTCCGGGGATTCATCTTCCAGTTTCCCGCGAGAATTCTCCTTTTTGGCATTGGTAAATTATATCATAATGCGATAAAATTAAACGTAAGATGCGACGAAACAGAGGCTTCACTCTGCTTGAGACGCTCGTCGGGAGCTTCGTTTTTCTCGTTGTCGCGCTGGCCGCCTATCGCGCTTTCGGGACGCTCATGGACGCGGTCGCCGCTTCCCAGTCGAAAGTCGCGGCCTCGGCGCTCGCGAACGAACAATTTGAGATAATCCGTAATCTCCCCTATACTGACGTCGGCATCGTGGCGGGACTTCCGGCCGGGAAAGTACCAAGAGAGCAAGCGCTCGTGCGCGACGGTTATTCTTTCTCTGTTTTGACTACTATCCGCAGTTCCGACGACCCTTTCGATGGCACGATCGGAGGCAATCCGAGCGATACCTCCCCGGCGGACTACAAACTCGCGGATCTCGACATCACTTGCAACAATTGCAAGATCTTCACTCCGCTTAAGTTCACGACTCTGGTCGCTCCAAGAGCGCTTGAAACCGCAAGCTCAAATGGCGCGCTTTTCATCCAAGTTTATGATTCGGCGGGAGCGCCAGTACCCGATGCTTCCGTTCACATAGTAAACACCCAAACTGATCCGGACACGATTATCGACGAAGTCACAGATAGCGGGGGCTGGTTGAAAATAGTTGACGCTCCGCCGGGAACGAACGCGTACAACATTTCCGCGACCAAGGCCGGGTACACCCTCGAGCAAACCTACCCTTACGGAGGCGGAGCCGGACCCGACCCGATAAAGCCGGACTCGACCGTCGTCCTCCAGCAAGTCACGCAGATCGGATTTCAGATTGACCGGGAAAGTTCCCTCTCGGTTACCACTGTCGACGGAACCTGTGTGGCCCTCCCCTCCGTCGGATTCTCCTTGACCGGGACCAAGTTGATCGGTAATCCTTCGGTCCTAAAATATCCGACCCAGAATTTCACCACCGACGCATCCGGGGCCTATTCGCTCTCGGATATGGAATGGGATACTTACGGCGTGCTTCTGACGAGCGGTACCTACGACCTCGCCGGAACCTCGCTTCTGCCCAGCTTCGCATTAAATCCGAACGAAAATAAAGTTTTGCAGTTAGTGGCTGTCCCGCATGCAAGCTACGCGCTTCTGGTCACGGTAAAGGACTCGCAGAACGCTCCGATAAACGGCGCGACGGTGCACCTGGAGAAATCGGGATTCGATGAGACAAAAATCGCCGGGAGCGGTCCTTGCTCAACTCCAGGGCAGGTCTTCTGGAACGGACTTACAAGCGGCTCCTACACGCTTACTGTCTCCTACGCCGGCTACCAAGATTCCGTAAGCACGGTCGACATGTCCAGCGCTTGGCAAGAAAGGACGATAACTCTCAATCCCTAGCCATGAAACTCCGCCATAAAAAAGGATTCGCTCTTATTGAAACCCTTTTTGCCGTTTCGATCTTTGTCCTCATCGTGATCGCGCTCGGGATGCTTGCAAGGAATATCTGGATTTACAGCTCCTACGTCTCGACCGGGCTTTCCGATTCTATAAACGGCAGGCGCGCACTCAAGCTCATGACCGCGGAGATCCGTACCGCTTCCACCGCCGATACTGGCGTCTACACGATCGCAGTCGCATCCGGAAATTCTTTCACTTTTTACTCCGATATCGACGGCGATGTGCTCAAGGAAAAAGTGAGATACTTTCTCGCCGGCGCGAACTTGCAAAAGGGAGTGACCAAGCCCACTGGCTCTCCGCTCTCTTACAATCCGGCAAATGAGGTTATCTCAACTCTGATCGGAAACGTGACAAGCGCGAACATTTTCAGCTATTACGACGAGAACTACGACGGAACTACGGCGGCGCTTTCTTTCCCGGTTAACATCGCTCTTATCCGGCTCGTGAAGATCACTTTCACTACCGACAAAGACCCGAACCGTGAGCCCGCTCCCTCGACTTTCACCACTCAAGTTTCCATACGCAATCTTAAAGACAACCTATAATGAAATGCTCAATTTACAATTTTCGATTTTCAAAGCGGAATCGAGGGATGATAATCGTGCAGACGCTCGTGTTTGCAAGCATAGTCGTTGTGATCATGGCGGCGCTGGCGAGCTATTCCGCGACCGCCATCCGCACGGGTAGAACCGCCTTCAACCGCGAGCAGGCGCTGCAGGCGGCAGAAGCCGGCATCGACTACTATCGATGGCACCTCGCGCACGCCCCGAGCGATTACCAAGACGGTACCGGTGGGGCCGGGCCGTACATTCACGACCTAAAGAATCGGAGCGGAACGACGGTGGCTGAATTTTCCTTGGATATCACCGCGCCGCCCGTCGGCTCGACTATCGTAAAGATAGAATCGACCGGTGCTTCTTCTGCCGACCCGAGTTACGTACGAAAAGTGGAGAGCTCCGTCGCCAAGCCTTCGATCGCTAAATATGCGGTCGCCGGTAACAACGCTTTCCGTTTCGGCACTGGCACGGAGGTTTTTGGACCGATCCACGTGAACGGCGGCATCCGCTTCGACGGGCTGGCACACAATTTGGTCACAAGCGGCACGACCAGCTACACCGATACTGACTATGACGCTTGCACCGGCGCAAACTCTTACGGTGTGCACACCTGTGTTTCCCCGGCCGACCCGACTTACCCCACCGCTCTGCCGGTGCGTCAGGATGTTTTCGAAGCCGGACGCCTGATCAGCCAGCCGACCATAGATTTCGGAGGATTCACTACCGACCTTGCGACTCTAAAGAGCGACGCTATCGCAAACGGCTTTTACCGGGATGTCGCCGGATCGGGATACGTCGGTTATCATATGGTGCTAAAGACGAACGATACTTTTGATCTCTATAAGATTAATTCCTGGGCGAGCTTGGGAAGCTGCTCAAGCTCTCCTTCCGGCACTCTGAGCTGGAGCGTGGGCGCACAAACGCTCGAGGGTAATTTTCCCTTCCCTTCGAACGGAATAATCTTCATCGAAGACCATGTGGTAGTGGACGGACAGATCAATGGCGCCAGGCTTACCATTACAGCCGCGGACCTCCCGGTTCCTTCCAACCCGAACAATTATAAAAACATTCTGACCAATAATGACCTCTCTTACACCAATTATGACGGGTCGGATTCAATCGGATTGATCGCCCAAGGCGGAGTGATGGTGGGGCTCCAGAGTGAGAACGATCTTAAGATTGATGCGGCTCTGGTCGCTCAAAACGGAAGAGTGGGAAGATTTTACTATTACGGCTCGAGTTGCACCAACAAGACCCGCTCCATCATTTCCCTCTACGGCATGATCGCTTCCTATTCCCGATACGGCTTTGCCTACACCGACGGGACCGGCTACGTGACCCGCAGCATCACTTACGATGCGAACCTTCTCTATGCCCCGCCTCCTTCTTTCCCGCTCACTTCGAGCCAATACGAGATACTCTCCTGGCAAGAAGTGAAATAACTATTGGATCTGGTTCAAGACCGAGTAGAGAGGCGAGATCATCGAAATCGCGAAGAACCCGACCGCGGCGCCGATCACTATCATAAGCAGAGGCTCGATGATAGTGGAGAGATTTTTCGTCCTATTTTCGATCTCCTCCTCGTAAAAGGCGGCGACTTGAAGTAGCATATCCGAGAGCTTGCCCGTTTCTTCCCCAACCTCGATCATCTCTGACATCATGATAGGGTAAAGATGGGTGTTTTCCTCAAAAGTCTTTGAGAATGACGACCCCTTCTCCACTGCCGTTTTCGCCTCTCGGAGCACTTTTTTGTAGTAAATGTTCTGAACTACGTCCTCAGTTATCTCAATTGCACGGGTAATCGGAACTCCAGCCAAAAGGAGCGAGGACATGGTACGGGTGGTCCGGGCGGTGTTAAGCTCTTTTGCCAAGTTACCGATCACTGGGAGATGCACCGTAAGAAAGTCAATATATTTTCTGAGAAAGGGCGCTCGCAGGAGCGCTACCATGCCGAGCGATCCAAGAATAATGATAAGAAAGGTGATCACCAGGTGCTCGGAGAAAAAGTTCCCCATCCAGATGATCGCTTGGGTGGACTTCGGAAGCGTCACCCCGAGCTCCTTGAAGGTGCTCGCAAGCGTGGGCACCACGAAAGCGAACATGAGTACCCCGATGATCACCATCGCGGAGAGTATCACCCCGGGATAGACCAGTGCGCCGTGGATCTTTTTGTTAAGAGAGTGCGCTTTTTCAAGGTTGCCGCCGATATCAGTGAGTGCACCGGCTAGGTTCCCCGACTCTTCCCCGGCCCGCACCATCGAGACGAAGAGCGCAGAGTAGACTTTGGGAAATTTGGCAAGTGCAGTGGAAAAAGGCTCACCGGTGTTTATATCGTTCGCAAGCGACTTCAAAATCTTCTGAAGCGCGGCGTTTTTTGTCTGCTTCTCCAAGACCGCGATCGCCCGTGCGAGGGAGAGCCCCGCCCGAAGCATTCCGCTCAGATTCTTGCAGAAAAGAATGAGCTCCGCCTTACTGATATGTCCGAGGGCGCTTTTGAGAAGCGCCGCGAAGTCGAGGCTATGCGCCCCTTTCTCTTTGATCGATATGGGAGTCGAGCCCCTTGAACGCAGTTCTTTGGCAAGCGTAAATCGGTCGATCGATTCTAAGAGCCCTGTATAGACTTCTCCGGTTTTTGATTGAGCTTTGTAAGCAAAAAGCATATCTTATTCGGAAACCACCCTGAACACTTCTTCAAGCGTCGTCACCCCGAGTGCGGAGAGATATATCCCGTCTTCGAGCATAGTCATCATGCCTTCGCTCTTGGCTTGTTTTTCAATATCCGAGTCGGAGCTGCCTTTGATGATCATTTCTTTGATGGTATTCGAAACTCTAAGCACCTCATGGATGCCGACGCGGTTCGAGTACCCGTCCGGTGAATCGGCCGTTTTCACCGCGCGGTAAAATGGAACTCTGCCCCAGTCCTCTTTCGGCCCGATCACTTTTTCCGTTCGCAGAAACCCGAGCATTCTCTCGAGATCCACGAGCTTGCTCAAATTTTTAAGCTCTGCGTCAGAGAGAAAATACTTTTCCTTCGATGGCAGCAAGCGCCGGACCAAGCGCTGGGCGATGATGGTCTTCACCGTCGAGATGATCAGGAACGGCTCGACCCCCATGTCGATCATGCGAGGGATCGCGCCGGAGGCGCTGTTGGTGTGGATGGTCGAGAGCACCAAGTGGCCGGTGAGCGACGCGTTCACCGCCAGGCCCGCCGTCTCGCGGTCGCGGATCTCGCCGACCATGATGATGTCCGGGTCCTGCCGCAGGAGCGAGCGCAGGCCGTTCGCAAAGGTAAGCCCGATCTCGGGCTTGACCTGTGTTTGATTCACTCGCGGCATCTGGTATTCAATCGGGTCCTCGACGGTGGAGATGTTCACTTCGGGCTTGTTTAAGATCTCAAGCATAGTGTAAAGCGTGGTCGTTTTTCCAGAGCCCGTCGGGCCGGTCGCGAGCACCATGCCGGTCTTCATCTTGAGCGATTCCTCTATGCGCTCGAGCGCCTCGCCGTGAAAACCGAGAATTTCGAGCGAAAAGCCGCGGGCGTTTTCTTTGAGTATGCGCATGACCGTTTTTTCTCCGTAGAAAGTAGGCAGGGTTGAGACCCGGAAAGAATATTCTTCGTTGTTCTCAACAATTTTGAAGCGGCCGTCTTGCGGCAGGCGCTTTTCGTCGAGTTTCAAGTTCGAAAGCACCTTGATGCGGGCCGTGATGCCGGCGCCGGCGTAGCGGTCTAGCGCCATCGCATCGTGGAGTATGCCGTCGATCCGATAGCGGACAGTAAGTTCTTTTTCGCCGGGCTCGATATGAATGTCGGAAGCATTCTGAAGGATGGCGTGGGTCAGGAGCGAATCGACTATCTTTACGACCGGCAGATCTTCGGCGAGTTCTTGTTCGGATTTCTCTTCCTCTTTCCCTTTCGAAATATTGGCAGATTCTTTCTGAATAATAGTAGAGAACTCCGCCTGCAAGCTTTTACGATACTGTACCAAGACCGCCTTGATCGAAATGCTGTCGGTGAGGCGCGCGAGAATTTTGAGGCCGGATTTCTTTTTGATGAAGTCGATGACCGGCAGGTCGTCGACGTCGAGCATCGCGACCTCAAGGCCGGTGTCGGATTTTTTGTAGGCAACGATATTGTAATTGCGAGCGATCGGTTCGGGGATCAAGGAAAGCACGTCCGGGTCGATTTTCTCGCCGGCAAGGTTCACGTATGGGATGCCGAGGGAATGCGCTTCTATCCGCCGGAGGTCAATCTCGGAAATTTTGCCCTCGGAAAGCAGAACATCACTCAACTTCTGTTTTTTGCTTTCAGCTTTTTGGGCCATTTCATCAAGCACGGAGCGCGAAACAAGTCCAGAATCCAGGATAACTTTCTCCAGCTGTTCATCTTTTACTTTCATTACTTCTTATTATAACAAAAAAAATCCCAAGATAGGGATTAAAAAATCTGATATAAAATACAAATCCCCTTTTCCTGCACTGCATGGAAAAGGGGGCGTCTTTGATTCTTTTTTGAGACCTCTCCTATGGCCACAACTTCATGGTCCATAGGGCAATCTCGTCGGCAAACACATGCACCAGCGTAAAGCCGGTGCCCAACGCCAGGGCGCAGAGCCCTGTGAACTCTAGAGGTCTGTCTTCGTACAACCTTTCGACCTTTTCCCAAATTCTCATCGAGCCACCTCCAGTTGGGTTGCCTCCTACCATCTCCTTGCATTATATCACACTTGATATACAAAAGTCAATAGGCAAAAGCCTTTATTTTGCAACGAAAAAAGCGACTTATGTCGCTTTTTTCTCTAAACGGCATTGCTAGCTATCTAGCGTACTCTGCCAAGATTTTTGCTAATAATTCTTTTTGCCAGACAGCGGGGGTTTCGCTAGCAATATCAGAATCAGGAAGTTGTTGCACGTTGGGTGACCCATTTGCTTCTATGGATTTAATCAGTGCCAAGGTATCAACTCGCCACCCATCGCTTACTATCAAAGTTTCGGGCGCCATCATATACAGCTTATACTGCGCGGTATTTCTAAGTTGTGAAGCGTCCCATAATATCGGCTGTTTATCCCATTGACCAGTCCCCAATGAACCGGGAGCCCTGCGAGCCGCCTCATTTACTTCTATATAAAAAGGAAGGTCACGCCAGTTTGTCGGAACTGGGTTTGATGCTGGTCCACTTCCCCAAGCACTCCACGTTAGGAAGAGCACACGCCAAAATTTACCAGTCGATGGCTGTACGTACAGATTCCAGTATCGGACAGCAACAGTACCCGGAAAAGATGGGTCAACTGCTGTTTCCGCTCGGGTTCCCAAGAAACGCCACTCACTTGGGTCGCTTGGTAGATATTGAATATCCTTTTTTAAAAACGAGCCCAGTGGACCCCCTATAACAGCTGTTCCAGTATTGGCAAGCATGTATTCCATGGACGGAAGAGAAAGAGATCCATCGGGAGTTGTGTCAGTTATTTTTATCAAATAATTTTCCGCACTCCAGCCGTCCGGCGCGTTCACGTAATCCACGTTCCACCAAGTATATCCGCCTGTGGTAACTGGGGGCAGGGGCATGATAGTGCCCCGGCTTCCTGCATTTTGGACTCCGAGGATCGAGCCATTGGCCGCGCTTCGAGCGTTGAGGTTCACCATAGTTTGCATCATGTCTCCGGCTTGGAATTTAGCGGGGGCGGAAGGGGGTGGCGGGGGAATGGGGTCAGGTCCGCCGGTTAGCGGAGGGCTTGCAACTCCCGCCGGAGAATTTATATCCGCTCCACCGATGCTTGATGCAGAAACCCAACCAACCAGTGTCCCGCCCGTGGGGGCAGTGAAGTTTACTTCGAACCATGCGCCAGTCAGTTCTTGCCCGACCACCGTGCCGCGCACGCCTGCAGGGTATGTCGTAAGTGGCGTAGCGTTTGCCCCGGCATCACTTCGAACGGTAGTTGAAGTCTTTGTCTCAACGTAGTCCCCTACTCGGAATTGCCACGCCGTAGCGCCGGCCGGAGGACTATAGGGAGAATAAGGAGTACCTGTCGTGTTTAAGCTTGTTCCCGGGCAGCGCTGTCCCGTCATGCCGCTGTAAAGATCTCCCGGAGCGCAATTTCTTGGAGGGGCGGCCGGCGGTGGCGGAGGAGGGGCAGGTGGGGGCGGTGGGGGCAGTGCAGACGGAGTCCCCGAAGCGCATCCGTAGGTAACTCCGTTTGCTGCATCCTGTTGCGAAGGGCGCAGAAGTGATAATCTTGTCCAGTCATTCAAGCTTCCAATTATTGCAGTCCAGGTCGAAGGCCCCCATATTCCAGAAGCAAAACCCCCGAAACTAAGCGAGAAGGCTTCGCCCTTCGCCTCGCGATATTGCCTCGCAGTTGCAAGTAAAGTAGCTTCATTACCATTGATACGACTTAGCTCGTCCGCATAGAGAGGCCACTGCTGGAGAGACACTCCGGTCTGCACTCCGTTGACTGACGGTAGCCATCCATCGATTGGCTCGCTTTGAGTAATCTCTCTGGTCAGAAGTGGTGAGGGCAAATTCTGCCACCCTTCGTAAGAAAGCTGGCCGTTTGAGAAAGAGAAGTGGCGATAGCCGTTCAGTTGATGAACTGTCACGCCCGGGACTGATTGGGAAGTATATTTGGTTTGGTAGGCAAATTGCACCCCTCGATAAACTTTCACAGAGCCGTCAGGACAAAGCGAAACGGGGGCCGTCTGCGCATGCGCCGCCTGTCCCGAGAACAGAAGGGCGAGGGCTAAAATCCCAATTGTTAATTTAGTGTTCACTTTATAAACTTTATAACTTTCCACTTTGAACTTCCCCTAGTCTTCGATAAATCCGGGCACCCGGTAGACCGGCAGAGTCGAAACTCCGATGGAAGTAGTGCAATTTGCATTGCCTGTTGCGCCAAGCGAGTCAGTGACGACGACGGAGAGCGACTTTTGTCCGGAGGTTGTGTAAGTCTTATAGAACGGGTTCCCTGTTCCCCCTGAAACATCCGTGCCGTTCCAGACATACGATGGATAGACACCACTCCCGCCCGAAGCGCTCGCCGTCCATGTCACCTGCTGATTGATGAGCGCCGAAGCGATGCCCGTAGAACAGGAGACAGAGAGCCCCGCAAGATTGGTCTCGTCATTGTCGCTTCCGTTCGCACAACCCGGGTCGGCAAGGTCGACAAGCGTGTCCTCTGGGTCGGTGTTGTCAATACCGTCGGAACATTGCGGCGGGTTTGCTTCATCGGGATCCGATATGCTTGAACAGCTTGGGTCACTCGGGTAATCGGTATTGCCGTCGCCGTCGTTATCGGAGCCGTCGGAACACTGAGGGTTAGGGCTTTCAGTTGGGTCGCTTGCGTTCGTGCAGCCTGGGTCATTCGGGTAATCGGTCCAGGCGTCGGCGTCGTTGTTGGAGACATCAGAGCACTCGGGCGGCGGGGCGACAGCGGAAACCGTCACATTCGTCCAGGGAGAAGAGCAGTTGTTGCCTTCATTCGATTCGGCGATCAGGCCAGCGGCAGGCGTCATATCCATGTCGAGATCAGCGCACAGACGGACGGAGTAGGTTCCAGCCGAAGTAAAGTTGTGGGAGGAGGAAGTCGCGCCCGCGCTTGTGGCTCCGCCAAGAGCCAACATATTGTTCTGGCTTATCGCCGTAAATACCGGGCTTCCGCCGTTTGCCGAGTTCGAGAGCTGGAAGAAGTTTAGGAATGAAGCTCCGGTCCCTGAGCAGCCGCCGTTCGTGACCGTTCCGGTGAACTGTTGGCCGACCCCGACCGTGGCGGTTGTCGGAGAGACACCTCCCAGGACTGTGAGATCAATTCCCGGAGTGCACCCAGCAGCGCCGGTGGCAAATGTCGTATTACTCGTGTAGCCCGTACCGGTTGTGTTGGTAGCGTAGCCGCGGTAGTTGTAGGTAGTGCTAGCGGAAAGTCCTGAAACACCTGCGGTGAATGCGCTCGGCACGGTTTGGGACAGGGCGGCAGTCACGCATGTGCCGCCGTTAAGCCCCCCGAGTCCGGGGTTAGCCAATGTGCCATAACAAACTCCGCGGGCGGAAATCAAAGCTGGAACGCCAAGAGAAGTAACGGTAGCCCCGAGAGTGGCGGAACTGGAGGTAATAGCTGAAGAAGTCGGAGTGGTGACGGTGGGAATGACATTGGTCGCGCAGATTGTTCCATTCCAGCCAGTGCCCGAAGTGCAGGAAGCGGTAATAGTGAGACCACCTCCACTGGGAGAAGTAGGATACAGTGATTTGGTGTTGTTGTTGAGGAAGAATGTTCTGGAGCTGTAAGGAATGATGACACCCGCTTTGGTGCCCGAGTCTACGGTCCCGGTGGTTACCAGAGGAGCAATAATGAAATTGGGAGAGGCAGCTCCAGTGTCGTTGGTGTTGCTGGTGACATTAGATCCAAGCACAACTTCAGGATTAGTTACCGTCCAAGAAAGAGTTGTGGTACAACTGCTTGCGTTAAGAAGGATGATGCAGTTGGGACCGGAGAGGGTGCCGGACATGACGAGGGCATTCGACACCGTCACTTGCATATCATCAGTACCCGTTGCCCCATTGTTGTCAGTTGCCGTTAGACGGAAAATATATGAACCCGCTGTCGTCATGTTACTAAACGACGGAGTCAGAGTTCCACCATTGGTGATGGTTGGGATCGGTCCGGGTCCAGAGATGAAAGACCAGACGGTGGTAGAAATCGTACCGGGTGCGGTGTCGGTGGCGGAAGTGCTGGTGGGAGCGCTGGTGGAAGTAGGAAGAGTGATAGGTTTGTCTGGGCCGGCGTTGGCAACAGGCGGGATGTTGGCACAGAGCGCTCCGCTCCAGGCAGTGCCGGCGGTGCAGGTCGCAACGGCGGTATCGCCGGAGAGAAATTGCGAGTTGTTGTAGAGCTCAAAAAGCCGAGTGCCGTTTGGACTCCCGCCGAAGACGGGAGCAGTGGTCGAGCCGGAATTTCCAGTTGCTACTAGAAAGTTGGGAGACGAAGCACCACTGTTATTCTTATTGCTGGTAACCGACGAAGTCGCCACTGGATTAGTCGTGCTCCAGGAGAGGCTCGAGGTGCAGCTTGAGGCACCGGAGGTAATGGTGCAGTCGGAAGCGGAGAGCGTGCCGGACATGACAGGCGCCGGGTTCACCGTAACCGCCACCCAGGAAGCGGAGCAGTTGTTGCCTTCGTTGGATTCGCCGATGGTGCCGTCGGTCATGGACCCGTTGTTGTCGGCGCAAACCCGGACATACCAAGTGCCGGATGACGGAAATGTATATGAGGAGGATGTGCCAGCTGATCCCGACGCTGCAAGCGGACCGATACTTGCGGAAGTCTGACCGGCATAAACGGTGCTGTGATCAGCATCATTGTCGAATTGAAATGCGTTGGTGAAAGAAGAGCCGGTTGAGGCATTGCCATTATTGGTGATAGTGGAGCTGAAGGTTGTGGAAGAGCCCGCGGTTGCAGAGGTCGGCGTCGGCGCGCCCGCGACAAGGTCCGGCGCTGGGCAGGCAACAGTTGTGAATGTTCCATCAGAAGAATAGCCTATGAGCCCATCTGAATTAATAGCGTAGCCGCGGTATCGGTAAGTGGTGCCGCAAGACATCCCCGTTCGAACGTGTGAAAAAGCGCTGACTGCAGTTCCACCTTCAGCCAACTGATTGCCAGTCGGTGATGGCGAAGTCCCCCATACAGTTCCGCGCGCGGTAAGGGCACAGCCACCATTTGAGGTTACGGTCGCTCCAAGAGTTGCACCTGTTTGGGTAATGGAAGTAGCAGTGGGACTGGAAAGAGTCGGGGCAGTACATGATAGTAAATAATTAAGCGGCATGTCGTAATTTCCTCCAGCCGAAGCGGTAACTGAAGAAACGGGGCTGCCAGGGGGGCAAGCATATCCGAGCGGAGCAGAGTCGCAATATAAATTGTAAGTCCCGGGAGATAGATTCGAATTTGTGGTTAGAGTATTAAAAGTTCCGGATGGCCCAATTAAGCGCCAGGTTCCGCCGGAAGGATTGGGGATAACATTGATGGTGGCTTCAGTCGAAGCATAAGTAATCGCAAAGGTTAGCGTCCCACCTGGGCCGACGGAAGCAGTCGGACCGGGGCTGATTGACTGGACAGAGTAACTTGGGGGCGGTGTGACACTAATAGTGTAATTTGTGCTGGGTGAGCGGGGCTTTACGTTTGTATTAGAAGCTCCCGTGTAGTTTCCAGGAGTAATTGTCCAGCTTCCACCACTAACGGGACTTTGAGTAACATTGATTGTTGCTTTCGGTCTTACATCAATACTAGTCCAGGCGCCAAGATAATAGCAGTTCCCATTGCAATTGCTTATCGCCCAGGTGGTGTTGGTTTGGGTGCCATTGGTTAAACCCAAGAGATTCAAGTTCCCAAACTCCGGTATTGGACTGACAAACCCCGGCGGACAAGGATATTGAGGGGTGGATGGAGTTCCCGTTTGATTGGTGCGACAGAGCCATTCGTTTGTATTTGATCCTACGAGCTCAAAGTTGCCAGTAGTCCCAGTGGTGATAAGTGGCCATGGGCTTGTCTGAGGCGCTCCTCCACCGAGTACTCCGGTCGTGCACTGGGTTCCCATATCATCGAGAACACAAACAGTTAAATCTGCCGCGCTAGCGTTGTTAGAGAAAGCAAAAAACAAAAAGGCTAAGAAAAGAGAGAGTAATAATAATTTTACTTTCATGTAAATAATTATAGCACAGAATAATCACGTAATTAATGCAAGCGGAAGTGTGGAAAAGAAGAATCCCCGCCTGGTATGACGGGGTTCTTGGACCGACCTTGTCGGGCCACTACTTCAGCCGCGGAAAGTGCTCATGCACGATTCGCGGGATAAGGTTCTTTGGAAGTTCGCGCCGCGGCGGAGACTGAATAGCCGCCAGCGAGAGCGAAGCGAAGGGGGCTCCCGGCGCAGAGAGCGACCCCTGCAACCCGTCTGCTCCCACCCAATAGAACGCGTCCCAGGGCTCATCGCGCTCTTCGCGCTCGCCGTTATACACCCACGCCCGGCCAATATCGCTGTTGTACTCCCGCCGTAGTGCCAAGAGGTCTTCGGCAGAGAGAACATAAGCGATATCCTGCTTTTGTATAGGGGTCGGGCTGGTGACAGGTGGACAACCGGCAGTCCGCATGTTGCTAAGCCACATGCAGGTATGACCTACGGCCGGGATGGCATGGGAGAGCTCGTGATGAGCCCCCTGTGGACCGTATTTCCTGAGGTACGATGAATCCATCGTAATCGAGCCCGTCCACCAATCCCTCACCAGACCGCCGAACGACGCCGCGAGGACATTGTCCTTGATGAAGACGAGTATCCCGCTGTCTGCGGCCTCGCTCTTGCTTGCGAGGACTACCCGTTCCTGGCAATACGCCCGATTCATCGAATCGAGCACCTCTGCCTGGAACCGGGCCAGGAACCCTGCCGGCGGGTCCTCGTTGAATCCGACCTTCGCCGGGAATTGTAACCAACCGCCATCCATGTAGAGCCACCCTCGTCCATCTGGGTGCATGACTCTATGGTAGAAGGAGAAGTTAGTCGGCTGTTCCGGAGTTGGTAATGGAACGGTGTAGGCTTTCCGGTAGTCGATCGGGACCGATACCGCCGGCCCCGACGTTGCGCAGACCGGAGTCGTCCGGATTCTCGCGATCATCGGAATTGCCGATGTCCGCCAGTATTCCGGACCAGTGAGTCCGCACATCCACTTGAGATCTGCATCCCCACGGAAACACACGGGAACGTTCGCCATCCCGACGTAGCGCGAATTGAGATTGTTGCGCCCGTCGGGACCGGTAAGTGCAGAGTCTCTGGGCCCATCCTTCGGACCCATCACTGCCCAGACTCTTGGAAAGTACTTCCTTCCCAGGGAGTCGCGGGCCGCGACTTGCCTCTGGTCCATCCGGAGTGTGACGGAAACTTCGCTGCACTTTTGGACGGGAACTGCCCCGTCGGACTCCGATCTTGCGCACCATTCCTGAGACGCAAGAGGCGGGATCATCCCATCCGCATTGCACGGATACGAAATCCCGGAGAGAGTGCAGGTAAAGGTGACGGGCTTCCCGAGCGAACTCGTCGCGCTGACCGAGATCGTAAGGTGGGCCTTGGGGAAATCCGGCAAACCGGACTGTGGGACAGTCGCAGGCGCCGTTGCCGAGAACGCTGTGATAACGTTCACCGGTGGTGGGGGCGGGGGTGGGGGCGGTTCGACCGGGGTCGGGCCGCAAGCGATTGCAAATGCGGCCATCAGGCCGCAGATGCGCGGCGAGATAGGACGCATTGTAACCTCCAAAAGTTGTAGAAAGAGCGGGCGCGGGATTGCGCCTTTTCAGTCTTATTTAACGCCTAAATTCAGCTAAAATCAAGGTTTTCCACGTGTGCACAGCAAGTGGAAAAGTCAAAATATGCTTGAAACTAAAGGGTTTGCGTTCGCAAGAAAAGCATGATAGTATACCTGTATATAGTCCTCGAAAGCGGGACTATTTTAGTTAGGAGCGAAGTGAGTAACTACCCTGTTAAATGATTTCAAGTAAAGGAAAATTTTACTACATATATGTCCTTCTATCTCACGCGGATAAGAAGTTCTATGTAGGATATGCAAATAACTTGAAATCACGATTTGAGCAGCACGTGAAAGGCTCAGTCCTTTCTACGAAAAATCGAAGACCGTTAGAATTAATTTACTCTGAGGCCTGCCTTGATAAACGCGACGCAATGCATCGAGAAAGATACCTGAAGACATTTCACGGTAAACAATTTCTGAGAAATAGGCTCAAATCGTATTTAACAGGGTGAAGATTTTTATACTCATTACCATTCGTTAAAAATCATTCATGCTTGACCTAAAAACATTCAAATCCGCCCTCGAACAGCTCGAGGAAGAGCGCAAAATACCGAAAGAAAAAATCCTCGATGCCATCGAGCAGGCGATGGCCGCCGCCTACAAGAAAGATTACGGCAAAAAGGGTCAGATCATCCGCGCCAAGTTCGATCTTGATACGGGCAAAACCGATTTCTATAAAGTGAAGATCGTGGTTGATGATTCGATCGTGCGGATGGAGGACGAAGAACTGAAAGAGAACGACGAACGCGTGCTTTTCAACTCTGAGCATCATATTCTCATTGCTGATGCGAGGAAAATTAAGAAGGATGTCGAGCAGAACGACGAAGTGGTCTTTCCGCTCGAAGCCAAAGACGATTACGGCCGCATCGCCGCGCAAACCGCTAAGCAAGTCATCATCCAGAAGATCCGGGAGGCGGAACGAAGCTCGATCATCGACGAATACGGCACTAAAGAGGGAGAGATCATCTCTGGCATCGTGCAGAAGGTCGAGCGTGGCAATGTCTACGTCGACTTCAACCGCGCAACCGGGATACTTCCGGCCGAAGAGCAGATCCCAGGCGAGTATCTCGAGCGCGGAGTGCGGGCGCGGGCATACTTGTATTCTGTCGAGGACACTCCGCGAGGAATCAATCTGCGTCTCTCCCGCACTCACCCAAAATTTTTGGAAAAACTTTTCGCGATTGAAGCGCCAGAGATCGCGAGCGGCGTGGTGGAAGTAAAATCGGTCGCCCGCGAAGCCGGTTCACGCTCGAAGATCGCGGTTCACTCGCTCGACGAGCATATCGATCCGGTCGGCTCTTGCGTCGGCCAGCGCGGGACCCGCGTGAACACCGTGACGAGCGAGCTTGCCGGCGAAAAGATCGACATCATTCCTTGGTCAGAAGACACAAAACAATTTATCACAAACGCACTCTCCCCCGCGAAAGTCACCTCTATCGAGCTCGACGAGGGGGAACACAAGGCGACCGTGGAGGTCGCCCCCGACCAGTTATCGCTCGCTATCGGAAAGGGCGGACAGAACGTGCGCCTCGCGGCCAAACTTACCGGCTGGAGGATAGATATTAAATCAAGTGGGGCGGAGGCAGAAAAGAAAGGGGGCGAGGAAAAAGAAAATATCGAAGAGGGAAATTAATAAATTATAATTAAAGACATGAATACATATCTTTGGTTTGCAGTGCTAAGCTCGGTGGTCGCAATCGTCTATGGATTATTCCTGGCCAGATCGATACTCAAGAAAAGCGAGGGCGACGAGAAGATGAAAAAGATATCTCTCGCCATCCGCGAGGGCGCAAAGGCGTATTTGAACCGCCAGTACAAGACGATCGCTTACATCGCCGCGATCCTTTTCGTGATCCTCTGGCTTTTCATTGGTCTTACCACCGCGCTCGGGTTCCTCTTCGGCGCATTTCTCTCCGCGCTGGCCGGATACGTGGGCATGAATGTCTCGGTCCGCGCGAATGCCCGCACTGCCGAAGCCGCAAAAACCGGACTCAAAGAATCCCTCGCGCTTGCGTTTCAGGGCGGCTCGGTTACGGGGCTACTTGTCGTCGGGCTTGCGCTTCTCGGCGTTGCTCTATTTTTCATATTGACTGGTGACGTGAAAGCGCTCATCGGCCTCGGGTTCGGCGGCTCACTCATCTCGGTCTTTGCGCGGCTGGGCGGCGGAATTTTCACCAAAGCGGCTGACGTGGGCGCGGATCTCGTCGGTAAAATCGAAGCTGGTATTCCGGAAGACGATCCGCGAAACCCGGCAGTGATCGCGGACAACGTGGGAGACAACGTCGGCGACTGCGCTGGTATGGCAGCGGACCTTTTCGAAACTTATGCGGTGACATCGATCGCCGCCATGCTCCTCGGTTCGCTTCTCTTTGTGGGAATGGCAGGCGCTCTTATATACCCCCTCGCGCTCGGCGCAGCGGCAGTGCTCGCCTCGATCGCTGGCACTTGGTTCGTGCGGTTAGGAAAAGGAGGAAATATTATGGGCGCTCTATATAAGGGGCTCATCGCCTCGGGGACAATCTCCGCAATTCTTTTCTACCCGCTCACTAACGCCCTCATGGGCGCAAACGGCATCTACAGCACCGCCGCCCTATATCTTGCAACGCTCCTAGGCCTTGCCGTCACAGGACTCTTGGTGCTTATCACTGAGTATTACACCTCCACGAAATTCAAGCCGGTCAGATCGATCGCCGAAGCTTCTCGCTCTGGCCATGGTACCAACATCATCCAGGGTCTCGCAGTCTCGATGAAATCGACAGCGCTTCCTGTCATTGTGATCGTCGGCGGAATTCTCGCCGCCCATGAACTTGCAGGACTCTACGGTATCGCCATCGCTGCGATGTCGATGCTTTCGATGGCCGGTATCATCGTCGCGATAGATTCTTACGGGCCGATCACCGACAATGCCGGGGGTATCGCCGAGATGGCCGGGCTGCCAGCCGAAGTCCGAAAAGTCACGGATGCACTCGACGCAGTCGGCAACACCACTAAAGCTGTCACCAAAGGCTACGCCATCGGCTCGGCCGGCCTCGCGGCACTCGTTCTCTTCGCTTCTTACACGCAAGAGTTCTCCGGAGCCGGAGTGCAGCTCGATTTCTCACTTGAGAATCCACTTCTTATCGCCGGGCTTTTCATCGGAGGACTTCTCCCCTATTGGTTCGGAGCACTTTCAATGGAAGCAGTCGGGAGAGCAGCCGGGGCGGTCGTCGAAGAAGTGCGGAGGCAGTTCCGCGAGATCAAGGGCATCATGGACGGCAGCGGTGCACCGGAATACGGCAAGTGTGTAGACATCGTCACCAAAAACGCGATACGCGAGATGATAGTGCCTGCTCTTATCCCGGTGCTTGCTCCGATACTGGTGGGATTTCTCCTGGGTCCGGTTGCGCTCGGAGGACTCTTGATGGGCTCGATCATTACCGGGCTTTTCGTGGCTATCTCGATGACTTCCGGGGGCGGAGCTTGGGACAATGCGAAGAAATATATCGAAGCCGGGAATTTGGGCGGTAAGGGCTCGGATGCACACAAGGCCGCCGTTACCGGCGACACCGTCGGCGACCCGTATAAAGACACGGCCGGCCCGGCAATAAACCCGATGATAAAAATACTCAATATCGTTGCCTTGCTTCTGGTCGCCCTCTTGATATAATTTGGGTATGATTAAACTCACTAGGTTTTGCGCGGTCCTTTTACTAGTTTCAGCTTTTTCTCTCACGGCACTGGCAGAAGATAGTGGAAGAGGAAAAGAACGACCATTTATGCAGTTTGCACCTGGAGGGCAAACCTGGAGAGAGGAAACGAGGGAGGCGCGCGAGGCTTTCCACGAGAAACTCCGCACAGAAAGAGAGAAATTCCTGGCGGAGCTCAGAGCAAAGAAGGAGGAGTGGAAAAATGCCACCGATGTTCGAAAGCGCGCATTCTGCGGAGTGGCCACGGATATCGTGAAAAGACGATTCGGAGTTGCAACCGGAGCGCTAGAGGCAATCCAGGCACGAGTCGAGAGCGCAATTGAGAAACTCACCGACGAGGGCAAAGATACCAGCGCTGCTGAAGAAGCACTTGATGTTTCAGAAGCCAAGCTCGCTGAAGCAAAAGAAAAAGCCGAAGATATAAAAGCCTTGATACCGGAGGGAGGCTGTAAGAATATTACGCCGGAGCTTTTCGAGCAAATAAAAACTCTCGCTCGGGAAGCGAAAGATCTTTTGAAAGAATCGAAGGAGAGCCTGCGCGAGGCGATCCAGGCTCTCAAAGATCTTCGCGGTAAGACCGACGAAGATGAATCTCAATAATTATTAAAAACATAAATTTTATGGAACCAATGGATCAAACGATGCAAACACCAGAGAGCGAACCTAAAGGTAACGGGGCCCTGGTCGGCGCAGTAATCGTCGTCCTCCTCTTGATCATCGGGGGTGTTTATTTCTGGAAAACAAACATGAAAAAGGAAGTGGCGCCTCCGGCTCCCGAGCAGGAAGATGTCGGCGACATGGGTGGGGAGGGCGTAAGCGCGGAGGGGAACCTCGAAGCGAACTTAAACAGCGTCGACTTAGATAGCTTGGACGAAGGGCTTTAATCTAAAAAATGAGTCCCGTTAGAAGCCGCGGTCGCAGTTACCATAATAAAATATCAAGTAGTCACGGGCTGACCGCGACCTGCTTCTAACGGGATGAGCGTGAAAATAACGAAGCTGCCTGGGTCCGAGGCGGAGATTCTCGGCGAGCTCCCGGCGGAGGTTTTTGAGTCGCACTACGTGCCAGCGCTCCAGAAAGTGGGTGAAGACGTGGAGATCCCCGGGTTTCGCAAAGGTAAAGCGCCCGAATCTGTGCTCCTCTCGCACGTCGGAGAGATGAAGGTCCTTGAGGAGATGGCGCAAGCGGCCCTCTCGGAAGAATACCCGAAAATTCTCGAGCGCGAGAAGCTCGATGCGATCGGGGCCCCGATGATCACTATCACCAAGCTTGCGCGGAGAAACCCGCTCGGGTTCAAGATCCGGACCGCGCTTCTTCCGGAAGTCAAATTACCGGACTATAAAAAAATCGCGAGAGGAATAAAGAGTGAAATCGAGAAAGAAGAAAAACCCACCTCCGAAGAAGAAAAGAACAAAGCTTCGGAAAAAACCAGGCTCAAGATCATAGAGAGAATAATCGAGGAATCGAAGATCGAGCTGCCGGCGCTCCTTGCCGAACTTGAACTCGATAAAATCCTCCACAAAATGGAGGCCGACATCTCCGCGATGGGCCTAAAGTTCGAAGATTATCTCGCGCACATAAAAAAGACCCGCGAAGATCTCCGTAAAGAGCTCCGGCCGGATGCGGAGAAGAAAGCGAAGTTCTCGCTCATCCTCGCCGAGATCGCAAAAGTAGAAAAACTCGAGCCTAGCAAAGAAGAAGTCGATCGCGAAGTCGCGCACATCCTCGAGCACTACAAAGACGCGGACCCTGTGCGCGCCCGGATGCACGCCGAGAACGTGCTCGCCAACGAAAAAGTTTTCGTGCTTCTCGAGAGCGCTTGATTTTTAGAAAATTTTCATATAAACTTGAAAAATGTTAATTCCTACGGTTATTGAAAAATCTTCTTTTGGCGAGAGGGCTTATGATATTTACTCGCGGCTTTTGCGCGAGCGGATTATTTTCCTGGGCGGGCCGATTGACGACCATACTGCGAACATCGTGATCGCTCAATTACTTTTCTTAGAATCTGAGGACTCGAAGAAGGACATTTATCTTTACATAAATTCCCCCGGCGGTTCGGTGACTTCGACCATGGCGATCGTGGACACGATGAACCATGTGCGTCCGGACATCTCAACTTTCTGCGTGGGCGTCGCGGCCTCCGGCGGCGCGATAATTCTTTCGGCCGGGAAAAAAGGCAAGCGCTACATCCTCCCGAACGCGGAAGTCATGATCCATCAGCCGGCCGGCGGAGTGGAAGGCCAAGCCACGGATATTGCCATCACCGCCAAGCATATCTTAAAGACTCGCGACAATTTGAATAAACTCCTGGCCAAGAACACCGGCAAGCCCCTCTCGCAGGTAGAGAAAGACGTCGAGCGCGACTTCTTCATGGATGCAGAAGAAGCCAAGTCCTACGGCATCATCGACGAAATAGTCACTAAGTCGAAAGCCGCACCAAAAACAAACGGCAACTTGAAATAGTTGACGGAATCCACTAAATAATTTATAATAATCTTGAACTTTAGAGGCCTTACGGCCAGAGAGGAGCAACGCCATGCGACGTGCTGGTGGACGACGGGGTCGCTCTCGCGAAGACGACGAGGGCGAGGGGCTTCCGGATGAGGAGCTCGACGATGAGGACGAGGAGGACTGGGAAGAGGAAGATGACGACCCCCCTGAAGCCCCCTTTCCTCGTCCGCGGATGGAGGAACCCCCGGGGCGATTCGGAGACTAGCTGAATCGCGGCAGCAAACGGGTCGGGCGTGCACTGCGCGCTCGGCCCGTGATCTTTTTATACACTGCTCGCGCTAGACAAAAATCGGCCGCTTTGATATACTTTCCAACGTGAATCTTATTAATTTTTCGTTTAATTTTACCTTGGTTTATAGGAATATCCCATTATGATCCGATCCGGCAAGATGCGCATTGAATTTGTTTTAGAAAATCATTTTGTGAGCAACTCACCTCTGGAAATATAGTGGCTTGTTCTTGTAAGCCGGGCTAACGGCTTATGAGTCTAGGATTATCGATAATAATTTTTGCGGGCTCCGTGCTCCTTGTGGTCGGCGCGGCGCTCGGTTATTACCTCCGCGTCATTGTCGCGCTTGGCAAACGCCGATCGATCGAGATCGACATCAAGCAGATGACAATGGCCGCCAAAGAGGAAGCGCAAAAGATCACCGAAGAAGCGAAGCGCGAGGCGGAAGAAAAACTCGAGGCGCTCAAGGGGGAAGAGCGGAAAAAAGAAGCGGGGTTCAAAGAAACTGAAAAGCGCCTGATCAAAAAGGACGAATTTCTCGACGCCCGCCAGGGAGAGATAGACAAAGAGATGGAAGCGATAAAGGTACGGGTAGAGGAAGTGAAACGCGTACAGGAGAAAATAAGCAAGGTGGAAGAGGAGAAACGCGCTGAGCTCGAGCGGGTCGCGAAGCTTTCGGAAGTAGACGCGAAAGAGGAACTGATGCGCGAGATTGAGAAGAAGAACGAAGAAGACCTCATGGTCAAGATGGTCAAGCTCGAACAGTCGAGCGAAGAAAAGCTCGACCGGAGGGCCAAGGACATTCTGGCGACCTCGATCCAGCGGCTCGCCTCTTCGACCGCAAGCGAGCTCATGACCACGGTGGTCACCATCCCGAACAATGAAATTAAGGGAAAGATCATCGGAAAAGAAGGCCGGAATATCCGCGCTTTCGAGCGCACGGCCGGGGTGGAGCTCATCGTCGATGATACCCCGGGCTCGATCGTCATCTCCTCTTTCGATCCGATCCGCCGGCAGGTGGCGCGGCTTGCGCTTGAGAATCTGATCCTCGACGGGCGCATCCAGCCCGCAAAGATCGAGGAGCTCGTGGAGAAAGCGCGTGAGGAGATAAACAAAATAATCAAGGAAAAAGGCGAGCAGGCGGTTTATGAATGCGGCATTTTCAATTTCGACCCTCGTATCGTCGCTATCCTCGGTCGGCTTTATTTCCGCACCAGTTATGGCCAGAACGTACTTCAGCACTCGGTGGAGATGGCGCACATCGCTGGAATGCTCGCGGAAGAACTGGGAGCGGATGTGGCCATCGCCAAAGCCGGGGCGCTCGTTCATGACATCGGCAAAGCCCTTGACCACGAAGTACAAGGAACACACGTCGAGATCGGCATCCGAATCCTTCAGAAATTCGGCGCGGACGAGAAAATAATCACCGCGATGAAGTCGCACCATGAGGATTACCCTTATGAGTCGATCGAGTCAGTGATCGTCCAGACGGCGGATGCCATTTCCGGCGGCCGGCCGGGCGCGAGACGCGATTCGGTGGAGAATTACTTGAAACGCCTACAGGAACTCGAAGCCTTGGTGAACGCATATCCTGGGGTGGAGAAGTCTTACGCTCTCCAGGCAGGGCGAGAAATAAGGATATTCGTCACTCCGGAGAAAATTTCCGACGTGGAGGCGAAGATCATGGCCCGCGATGTCGCCGAAAAGATAGAACAGGAGCTGAAATACCCCGGAGAAATCAAAGTCACCCTCATCCGCGAGACCCGGGTCATAGAATACGCTAGATAAAATATACACATTTTCGATTTGCTCTCAAAAAACCCTTGTTATATAATGGGCAAAGTGTAAATTTAATAGAAGCAAGGTCGAAAGGTTTAGCAAAATAACCATTAAATATATGAACAAACAAGCATTAGCTGACTGGGTACACGGCAAACTCGGCGGCACAAAGGTCCAAGCCGAAGAGGTTGTTGATGGAGTCTTTGACGCCATCACCGGCGCTCTGAAAAAGGGGGAAGAGGTGTCAGTAGCTGGCTTCGGAATCTTCTCCGTCAAGCAGCGAGCTGCCCGAACCGCCAGGAACCCAAAGACTGGAGAGCAGGTAAAAGTCGCAGCAAAGCGTGTGCCGAAATTCCGCCCAGCCAAGGGGCTCAAGGACACGGTTGCTTAAAGAATTTTTCTCACCATCAAAAAATCCCCTTGAGGGGATTTTTTGATTTGGCTAAAATTTGGTAAAATTGAAAGTATGAGAAGCATGGAGTGGAGAAAATTAACGCGAGAAAGCCGAAACTGGCGGGAAGCAATAGGCGAAGCAGGGATTATCCTTCCCTCTTCCAGTGAAATTTTATCGGGCCGTTCTGCGCCGGGAGATTTTGGAGAACCGTTCGCGACGGACATTGTCGTCGATGGTATCCTTTGCGATATCTACCGCAAAAATAGCTCGGAAGATACTATCCCTAGGGTCTTCGTCCACCAAAAAGCCTAGCCCATTTTTTAGTATTTCCTGATCACTGCTTTGACGATGCCTAAAATATTCAGGGAGTGCTCCGGGTAGATATCGGAATATTTCTCATTAGCGGGCTCGAGGTGTGGAGCACAGTTTTTTGTGCGGAGATATTTCATTGTGTATTCGCCGTCGACTTCCGCTATCACTATCTCCCCATCCTTGGCAGTCGTCGCCCGCTCGACGATGACATGGTCGCCTTCTTCGATATGCGCGTCGAGCATGGAGTCGCCGTCGACCTCAAGCATGTAAGTGAGTTCTTTCCTGCCTATCAAAAAATCATCGAGGTCGACGGTGTCCGAAAGTTCATCAACGTCCGACGGTGGCCCGGCTTTGACGAGCCCAGCCATCGGGATCTCCCCGAAAGAATCGCTCGGCACGAGACGGCCGAGATTGTCTTTCGCTACCAGCCCTGCTTCCACCAATTTCTCTACCAATTTGAAGACCGCGTTCTTTGACTTGAAGCCGAAAAGTTTCAACATCTCGGAGTAGGTCGGCATGCGCCGCTCCTTTCGGTAAAAAATCTCAAGCTTCGCTTGATGAGGATTTTTCATGGCCTAAAAAGGCATCGCAAAAGACGGAAAAATCTTGCGAGCAAGGTTCTGAAAAAAGCTCTGCCTTCTTGAGTAGCGAACTTTTTTAAGGAGGATCTTATGATCTCGCGCTTCGCGCGCATAATCCTCCCCCCGAAGGATCTTCAGGTCAATGACCTTATTAATCCTCTGCAATTCCCGCTCGACTATTTTTAAATACTCTCTCTGGGACATGGTTATAGTATAGGTGAACGCTCGTTCACCTGTCAAGCACGGGCTGGGGATACCTTAAAAGGCCCTTAATTAATGGCTCTTGGCCTACTCGAGTACTGTTCGTGAAAGAAAACTGCCATACCTAAAAATACTAGCAAGCCGCCAAAGAAAAAAGGACGGGTAATCTTCTCTCCCAGAAGAAGGCTCGCCCAGATAATGCCAGCGATTGGTTGGAGGAAAAACGACATGGAGGCCATGACGGCCGTCGCTTTTTTTATGATGTACTGATACAAAATATAATAAAGAACAGTGCCGCCCACAGCCACATAGATTACACAAAGCCAAGTCGTCAAAGAAATTTCTTTTAGCAGGCTGAGACTTCCTGAATGGAAGGAGAGTAGTAATGTTTGAGAGACAATGGTCGTGTAAATAAAATACTTAGTCAAAGTAAGAGGAGAATATTCACGTGAATACTTTCGGGAGAGAACCGAATAAAGGCTAAAGACTAATACTGCCCCAACTAAAGTAAGGTTGCCCGCCAAAGTCCCGTTCCAAACACTCCCTTTCCCAAAAAGAGGTGCGGCCACAATAAAAAGAACACCGATAAATCCCAAGAAGATTCCCAGCCATTTTTTCAAACTAATTTTTTCTTTGAGAATTACCAAGGAGAAAGCGGCGATGACCAGGGGGCCGGAAGCGTACATAGTAACTGCAATGCTTGCGGTAGTATGGTCGAGTCCCAAAACAAATAAAAAGACATTCAGGGTTCCCAAGAGGGAGATGAGGATCAGTTTTCTCTTGCCCGCAACAACTTCTTTGGTCTGAGTGAGCAAATATGGTAGGAAAAAAATATACGCAAAAGCAAAACGTAAAAAGGTAAATAAGTCGATCGGTAGTTCCCGAAGAGCGATCTTAAAAAAGGTGCCGTTCGCTCCCAAGATTGACATAATAATCACCAAAAAAAGAATTTGATATTTCTCAAATGTTTCTCTCATTTAATTATTCACTTTCGGGCGGTATTGGATGGCTTCGAGGATGTGGGTGGGTGCAATTTCAGGAGAGCCAGCGAGGTCGGCGATGGTGCGGGCAATTTTTTGAACTCGGTGATAAGCACGAGCAGAGAGGCCGAGACGCTCGGCGCTCTCGTCGAGAAGTTTTCTCACTTCGTCGGAAAGTTTCACCATTTTCGAGAGATCCTTCACGTTCATCTCGCTGTTTGTCGTGATATCGCGGCTGAATTTTTTAAATCTCTCCCCTTGCGCTTCGCGGGCTTGAACCACCCGCTCTTTTATTTTTTCGTTCACTTCCCCCGTACCTTCTCCGCCGAGCTTTTTATAGTCGACATTCCCCACCGAAAGCCAGATGTCGATGCGGTCGATGATCGGCCCTGAAAGTTTCCGGCGGTAGCGGTCAAGATCCGAAGGTTTGCAGATGCAGGCCTTCGTCTTCGAACCTAAATTCCCGCAGGGGCAGGGGTTCATCGCCGCGACCAGTATGAAATTCGAAGGAAAAATCGCCGAGCCTCTGGCGCGCGAGATCGAAACGATGTTGTCTTCGAGTGGCTGACGCAGGGACTCAATTACCCTTTTCTCAAATTCCGGAAATTCGTCGAGGAAAAGAACGCCGCGGTGCGCCAGCGTCACTTCCCCGGGTTTCGGATACGTGCCACCACCCACGATCGAGACATAACTCGAAGTGTGGTGCGGAGCGCGAAAGGGAGGAAAGGGTACGAGCTCCCCCGCCGTCGCTCCGGCGACCGAGTGAATGCCGGTGATCTCAAGCACCTCCGCCGTGGAGAGGTCCGGTAGTATTCCGGAGAAGGCGCGGGCCAGCATCGTTTTGCCCGTACCCGGCGGGCCGTACATCGCGATGTTGTGCCCACCGGCGGCCGCGATCTCAAGACCGCGCTTAGCGCCCTCTTGTCCGCGAATGTCGGAAAAGTCGCCGACCTTCTTCTGTTTCCCAGCCCTGATCTCCGTTTTGGGCTGAAGTGGTATGCTCTTTCTGATTTTCCCCGGAAGCCGAGTCTCATCCATATGTTCGACGACTTCCGCGAGGCTCTTCGCCCCGAAAATTTTTATGCCCGGCACGACCGCCGCTTCTTCGGCATTTTCGCGCGGGAGGTATATCTCCTCGAAGCCCGCGCGCTTCGCAGCCTCGGCTAGTGGCAGCGCTCCGCGGATCCTGTGCAATGTGCCGTCGAGGCCAAGCTCGCCGAGAAAAATTTTCTTCTCCGGATTGAACTTTATTTCATCGGAGGCAAGCAAATAGGCAATAGCTATCGCAAGGTCAAAAAACGGCCCCTCCTTCTTGAGGTCGGCCGGGGAAAGAGAAACCGTGATCTTCTGATTCTTCGCTTTCGGAGATTTATAGCCTGAATTTTTGATTGCTCCGGAAACCCGGTCCTTCGACTCATCCACCGCTTTGTCCGGCAGGCCGACCACCGAGAAAGAGTGGAGTCCCCGGGAGAGGTCAACTTCGATGGTCACGATCACTCCGGATAAGAGATTGACTTGTGCGGAGTAAACTTTCGCGTAGCTCATGGCTAGCTCTCGAGATGTTCCTTGCAGGTCCTGGCGGCCGGGTTCGCTTCGAGACGCGCTTCTTCTATCTCCTTCCCGCAGACCTGCCCGTCCGGCAGGCGGGCTTCACAGATACCAAAATTTTTTCGCTCTAGTCCTTTGAGCGCCCGGAGGATGTTGTTGAGCCTGGGCTCGAGCACGCCGATCATCGAGGAGCGTGATTCGAATTCTTCAAAGCGGTCGGCCAGGTCGTTTTGGTCACTCTCGCGACCGGTCACTTCTTCTGGAGTCGCCTCCCATTCCCCCGTTTCGGCGTTGAGCTTGCCCATGTCCCGAAGTTCCTCGAGAAGCACGTCCCGCTCCTTCTCAAGTTTTTCTTTCATCTTTTTCTTATCTATCACAAGTGCATCTTAGCATGATAAATAATTATCGCAAACTACTTTCGGATGCCGGAGCCGGTAAGCCGGAGGACCACTTCGCGCGCGGCCGCGGGGCTTGAGCCGAGAAGCACCGAGCGCTCGTCGGCAAAAAGGTAAAACATCACCGGGCGGCCGTCGGGAGCGTAAAGGAGGCGGGCGTTCTTGTTCTCGACAAGGCCGTCCTCGAAATTTTTACCTTGGAGAGATTCAAATTCCAGAGAAACCGGGATTCGAAAATATCGGTAAATGTCGGAAAACATCTTTTTCTCCCAAACGCGCATTCCCGGGAAAATATCCTGAAATTCCCTCGCTTGAAGAAGGAAAAAGAGGCTTTTCCCGCCTTCTTTTTCTCCAAAGACACCCAGAAGGAACTCGTCGGAAACGTTCTCGATGTTATCAAGCGGAAGGTTGAGGGCGGCTAGGGCAACGAAATGGCGCAACCCCACCGGCACCCCATCCGTAGCAGGTTTGATAGCAAGGATCCAGCCTGGACGAACATTTAGTTTTTCTTCCTCTGCCAAGATCGCGGCGACAATCTCGTCTTTCGAAAGCCCGCTAATGGAAACTTGCGTTTCGCCATTTACGGAGAGCAGCCACTGCGTCCCCTGGGAAGGAACGATGTCCCGGGGAGGAGGAACATGGCTATTCGATACGAAATAAAAAATTATCGAAACTCCCAGGATCAGAAAGAGCGACCCGAAAAATCCGTAGATCCGGTTCCCCTTGCCTTTCAAGTGTTTGGGTTCGCTTTCCCGTGCCTCTTCTTCCTCAATTATTTTTTTTACCAACGTCCCGTGGCTCTCTTCGATCGCGGCGCTCAAATCAGTCGTGAAGGTCTTTATGATCGGAGCTTCTTTTTCTCTTTCTTCTGTCATCATTTTTTACCAAAGAAATTGTTGTCGGCTTGCTTGATCGAAAGGCTCACCTTCCCGCGCTCGCGGTCGACGGCGATCACCCGAACCGGCACGATCATACCAACTTTCATTATATCGGAAACCTTCTCTACCCGGAACGGCGCCAGCTCGCTTATGTGCACCATGCCATCGGTCTGGGAATTGAGACGGACGAACGCTCCGAAGTCCGCAAGCTTCACCACTTCGCCGCGGAACTCCTCCCCGGGTGCAAACTCGTGCGTCATCTCTTCGATTATTTTCTTGGCTATCTCAGCCGAGCCGTTTTTACCGGTAAGATAGACCGTGCCGTCGTCTTCGACGGTGATCTCGGCACCGGATTTCTCTTTTATCTCTTTGATCGTCTTGCCGCCACTACCGATGACCATGCCGATCTGGTCCGGCCTGATCCGGATCTGGAGGATCATCGGAGCGTTCGGGGAAATTTCTGGCCGAGGGGCCGCGAGTTCACCGGCGATTTTCTGGAGAATCTCGAGGTGCGCTTTGCGAGACTGGATCATCGCTTCATGGAGAACTTTGATCGGGACGCCCTCCACTTTCACGTCAAGCTGGATGGCGGTAATGCCGTCCTGTGTGCCCGCAACCTTGAAGTCCATATCGCCGTGATGATCCTCGGGGCCTTGGATATCAGTCAAGATCTTGTACTTTTTTTCTGATTCGAACATTAAACCCATGGCGACCCCGGCAACCGGAGATTTGAGCGGCACTCCGCCATCCATAAGAGCGATCGTTCCGGCGCAGATCGAAGCCTGCGAAGTCGAGCCGTTCGAAGCCATCGCCTCCGACACTACTCGGATGGTGTAAGGAAACTCCTCCTTGGTCGGCAGAACCATCGCAAGAGCTTTCTCGGCCAGCGCCCCGTGGCCGATCTCGCGGCGATTGGTCATCGTTGCCCGGCCGAGCTCGCCGGTCGAGAAGGGCGGAAAATTGTAGTGGTGCATGAACCTCTTTTCGAATTGGATCTCCATGCCCTCGATCGAGTGCCTTGCTTCCGGGCCGCCCAAGGTGAGCACCGAGAGCACGTGCGTGCCTCCGCGGTAAAAAATTCCGGAGCCATGCACGACGCTCGAGAGCCCGCCCGCTTTCACAAAGAGATCGCGAAGCTCGTCCATCGCCCGGCCGTCTGCGCGTTTGTCCTCTTCGATCGCCTTCGAGTGAAGTATTTCATTTTCAGTGTCATCGAAAAGCGCGTCTTCGAGAGTATAGTCGCCACGATCGGGAAATTTTTCCTTACAAAGGAGATTCCACTCGGTGTGAAGTGCGTCGATCTCCGCCTTGCCCGGACCCGCGAATATCGCTTTCTCCATCTTCGGCAATATCACACTCTCAAAAAGCTCAACTGATTCTTTCGAAATTTCTTTTTTCTCTATTTCCCTTTTTTCTTTTCCTACCTCTTTCGAGATTTTCCGCTGCCAATCCTCGAGGCGGGCGATTTCCGCGCTTGCCTTCTCGAGCGCCTCGGTGAGTTCTGCTTCCGGAACCTGCCGGGCGGCGGCTTCAATCATGTTTATGTGGCCAGCCTTTCCACAGACGACCATGTCGAACTTATAAGGCGTTTCCTCCTCACGGAGTTTACTCGAAGCGTTAATAGTGAGATCGTTCCCTACATACTTGCCTATGCGCACCGCCCCGATCGGTCCCGCCCAGGGAATGTTCGAGGTCGCGAGCGCGAGTGACGCGGCGTTGATGGCAAGCACCGTCGGATCGTTGTCGTCCACCGAGATGACCGTCACGATCACTTGCACGGCATGGCGCATCGATTGATCGAAAAGCGGACGGATGGTCCGGTCGATCACCCGGGAGGAGAGGATCGCTTCGTTCGAGGGCTTGCCCTCGCGTCGGGTAAAACGAGAACCCAAAATCTTTCCGGCAGCATAAAATTTCTCGACGTAATCGACGGTTAAATTAAAAAAATCTTTCGCGCCTTCGGCGTCGCGGGACATGCAGGCGGTGGCCAGCACCAACGTCTGGCCGTAGCGGAGCATCACTGAGCCATGCGCTTGCTCGGCGAGATCGCTGAAAGTCGCGGTCAAAGTTCGACCACCAACTTCAAGACTATATTCTTTTTGTTTCATTTATTAAATGAGCTCCTCTTTAGAATAAAGGCTGTTTCACCAAAAAATTGGAAAAACAATTCTCTATCTAAAGACGAACTCCAGATTAACTTTTAATTAATTGGAATACTAGCACGCCGGGGAAGGAAATCAAGTTTTTCTGCCGTTGCCGGCGCCCATGAGATACTTCCTCGGATTCTCGGAGAGATCAACGAAGTCGTCGAGCGCTTCGCGCAGTTTCGAAGAAGTGGACTTGCCGAAGCAAGCGCCCTCCACCTGCACGCCGAGAGTCTGCAGATATTTCACGAGCGGAATGAAGTCGCCGTCGCCGGAGGCGATGACTACGCAGTCAAGCCGCGGTGCCATCTTGATCGCATCCACCGCGAGGCCCACGTCCCAGTCCGCCTTCTTCGCGCCACCCGCGAAGACTTGCAGGTCCTTGGTCTTTGTCTCGATACCGATCTTGGTTAGTGCCTCGAAAAAATTTTTCTCCTCGCCGCTCTCGGTAGTAATAACGTAGGCTACTGCCCGGACGAGCCTTCGGCCGGCCACCGCGTCTTTCATCACCGCGCCGAAATTGACTCGTGCATTGTAGAGATTGCGCGCGCTGTGGTAGAGATTCTGTGTATCTATAAAGACACCCACTCTTTGTTCTTTATGTTTTATTACGGTCATTAAAAATTAGAAACCAAAACTTATGAAAAACTTACTCGAGATTCATCTTTTTGACAAGCTTGTCATAGCGGGGCTTGTCTTTTCGCTCGAGATACTTAAGGTGCGCCCGGCGGTCAGCAACCATCTTGATAAGCCCTCGACGTGAGTGATTATCCTTCTTGTGCTTCTTTAAGTGCTTGGCAAGCTCATCGATCTGCCCCGAAATCACTGCCACCTGAACCTCCGGACTACCGGTATCTTTGTCGTGGACCTGATTTTTCTTGATAACTGACTGCTTCTTTTTAGTCGATAGCATTTGCTTACTCTAGCATAAAAATTAGATTTTTGCAACTTTACCATAAAAAACTACGGGCTGGGGCGCGCTTGTTGCTGCGCACACCAGCCCTTCGCTCTGGCCCCTCACTCTTGAGAGAGGGGCTCCTTGGTCCATCGGCTGGACCTGGCCTTGTTGACCTGGACCACCATCACCCCTACCCAACTGGTCATGAGGGCGACGATAGCGAGTGCCCACAGCGTCTTGCTCCCAGCCGCTTCAGCGGCGCAGAGCTTTGCAGGCACGTTGTAGGTGCCCGATGGGATCGGCACTATCCAGCCAATCCCCCGACGCCACTTCGCCTTGGCGATCGCCCGAGCAGCGACTGGGTCGCTTTCCCCCCAGCGCCGCCAACGGCCACGGCCCTGCTCGTCGAGCGCACCTGCGGACTTACAAAGCTCCGCAGTGGCCGTGAAGAGATCGCTCCCTTGCGCGAGGAAAAACTTCTGCGGAAGCGGCTTGGTAGGCTCGCGGCGCTCAATGGTGCACCCTGCGAGCACTCCGATGATTACCGCCATGAAGGCGGTCCCACACCAGCGGTGCAGCATCGTCTTTTCCCTTTCGGAAACGGCCAGTAAAACTAGCCTGGTTGAACTCCGTAAAAGATTATAGCACAACTAGTTGGATTTTGCAAATCATACCCGCGTCGCACAATATTTTGATATAATTTCCTTGTGGCACAAGAAATCGACAAACTCCACCGGGAATTCATGGAATATCTCGAGATCGAGCGCGGGGCGGCGCAGAGGACGATCGAAAATTATGGGCCGTACCTCTCGCGCTTTTTCGAACAAGCGAAGATAAAAAAAGTTCCGGACATCAACCCGGACTCGGTGCGCGAATTCCGTCTCTGGCTCAACCGCCAGCCAGTCGGGCGCGGGAAAGATAGAACACAAACGACCTCGAAGAAGACGCAGAATTATTACATGATCGCGCTGCGGATGTTCCTCAAATATCTCGCGAAGCGCGAAATCCCTGCGATGCCGAGCGATCAGATCGAGCTTGCGAAAGTCTCGGACCGCTCGCTTGATCTTATCACCCCTACCGAGCTCGAGCGGCTCTTGGAAGCGCCGGAAGGAAACGATGTGAAGAGCCTGCGAGACCGAGCTCTCCTTGAGCTTCTTTTTTCAACTGGTCTGCGAGTTGGCGAGCTCTGTTCGCTCTCGCGGAACATCAATGCAAACTCTGAAGAGCTCTCCGTGCGCGGCAAGGGTGGGAAAGTGCGGGTGGTTTTCATCTCGCCCCGGGCTCGCGCGGCTCTCAAAAAATATCTGGATACGCGCAAGGATATGGAAGAGGGGCTTTTTGTGCGAGTCGATGAAATTGAAAGTAGTGTGAAAGAGAAAACAAAAAATAAAAAATATACGGGCAAGGAGTATGGCAGTTTGGACCGCCGCAGCGTGGAGCGGATCGTAAAACATTACGCGACCAAAGCAGGCATCGCGAAGCGCGTGACCCCGCACGTCATCCGCCATTCCTTCGCCACCGACCTGCTTCAAAACGGCGCAGACATCCGCTCGGTGCAAGTCATGCTCGGCCACGCCAACATTTCAACCACGCAAATCTACACCCACGTCACGGATAAAGCACTAAGAGAGGTGCATAAGAAATTTCACTCAAGAAAATGAAAATTTTTTCTTGGAACATCAACGGCATAAGGGCAGTACATAAGAAGGGACTTCTCATGCCTTTCGTTGAAAAATATAAGCCGGACATCATTTGCTTTCAGGAAACGAAAGCCGAGCAGAACCAGAGCGAGGTGGACCTGCCTGAATATGAAGAATACTGGAATTCTGCTGAGAAAAAAGGCTACAGCGGCACCGCGATTTTCACTAAGATAAAACCGCTTTCGGTAATTAATGACCTTCCGGAGGAAATCTCAAAAAAATATAATTTGTTGGATAAGTACGGCAACCCGAACACCGAAGGGCGGGTAATCGCCGCTGAATTTAAAGATTTTTACTTGGTGAATATCTACACGCCGAACGCGAAAGACGATCTCTCGCGGATTCCCCTACGGCACAAAATTTGGGACCCGATATTTCTCGAATATTTGAAAAGCTTAGAAAAAAAGAAACCTGTAATTTTCTGCGGCGACCTAAATGTCGCGCACACTCCCCTTGACCTCGCCCGGCCCAAAGAAAACGAAGGCCGGAAGGGCTTCACGCTCGAGGAGCGCGAAGGAATTGATAACATTATCGAGGCCGGATACCTAGATACTTTCCGAAT
Organism: Patescibacteria group bacterium; assembly: GCA_038063535.1. Taxonomy (GTDB): domain Bacteria; phylum Patescibacteriota; class Minisyncoccia; order Phycocordibacterales; family UBA9973; genus UBA9973. The sequence continues at coordinate 83,871 of JBBTUV010000001.1, forward strand.
ATTCGAAAAAGGCGGCGGGCACTACAGTTGGTGGACACATTTCGCGAACGCCCGCGCGCGCAACATCGGCTGGCGCATAGATTATTTCTTTGCAAGCTCCAAACTTAAAAACAAAATAAAATCCGCCGGCATTCTTTCCGCCGTCATGGGCTCTGACCATGCACCTGTATGGCTTGAGCTTTCTTTTTGATATAATTTAGACATGTCCCACACCCGACTTGATCAACTCTCCGACGGCATCTTCGCCATTGTGATGACGATCCTGGTTTTTGAAATTAAAATACCCGACTTTTCCCCGACAAGCAATCTGGATCTTTGGATTGCGATCAAAGACCTGACTCCGGCTTTTGTGAGTTACATTCTTTCTTTCGCCCTCCTTTTCACCTACTGGCGAGCGCACCACTTTTTCATTTCAATTTACGCCAAGAACGTGGACGTGCACCTGACCAACATAAATGCGCTCTTCTTCCTCTTCATCGCGCTTATCCCTTCGACCTCATCCCTCCTTTCACGTTTTTCCGAGAACGAGCTCGCCGTCTCGATCTTCGGTATACATATCATACTAATCGGCCTTACTCTCTTCTGGATGCGCCGCTACGTCCTATATTCCGAGCACATCAAGAACCCTTCAATCGCGCCACGGGAAATTCACGGCTCGACCGTCCGCACGATGATCCCAATTGTCTTCGCGCTTATCGCCATCCCTCTTTCTTTCCTCTCGACCGGGCTATCGCTCCTTCTCTTCACCCTCGCGGTCCTTTTTAACCTCACCCCCGCCAGCACCCGCTTTTTCGAAAAATTTTTCCCGCCTTCCGGCGCTAACTCTTAGTCTCCTCATCCAATCTCTTGGCTTCTTTCCAGGAAAGCTCATATATGGTTTTCATCGCCTCAGCAATCTCGGCACTCTCAATGATGATGCCCAATTTTTCCCGCCAAGAGGCGATCATCACCTTATTATCATAGATGTTTATCTCTGGAGTGAAATGAAAAATATTTTCCGGGACGAGTGCGCTCTCTCTTAATTCTTCCTTGTCTTTACTTTTTCGCTCTCTGCCTTCGGCACTATTGGGAATCACCGCGCGGATTTTGATATTTTTCTCTGCCCGTCGCTTAAAATACTCTGGAAAGTAGCCGGGTAATCCCCGATACATGTTTTCGATATCTGCATACGCACGAATTGGCTCGCGTGATGTCAACGTATCTTCGTAAACTCTCCTTATTCCCTCTTCGCCTTCATAAAACATCACCTTGGGGCGGTTGCTGACGTTGTGAACCGACTTAAGTTGTGGAATTAATGAGTCATTCGCATCGTCGAGGTCGGTTTTTCGCTTCGCGAGCTCTGCTTCAAGATAAATTTTTAAGTTATCGGGCGATTCCGCGACATATTCTTGCTTGGGCTCCTTGCCGGTAAGTGTAACGAGCCCCTTATCAAAGAGCGAGCTTAAAATATCATATACAGTAGTGCGAACAATGTGGGCTCGACGAGCAATTTTCGAAGCCGTCCCCTGCCCCAACGCAAGAATGGAGAGGTAGACATCGGCTTCTTTCTCCTTTAGGCCAACATCGATCAGTAAATTTTTTAGTTCATTATTCTCTCTATTCTCTTTTGCCATACATAAAGTATAGCAACTAAATTAATTGTGTCAACTTTTTTCGACAAAAATATGTAAGATTGGCAATATATATTGCAAATAAAGGATTATTTGATTGTTCAAATGTCGAAACTGCTGGACATTCATGTTAATAATAAAATATAATAGAAGGGTTATGAACAGAAGAATTGAAATAGGAATAGCGGGGAGAGGGCTCGATAAGAACTCTTTCGGCTGGATAGAAGAGCTTGCCTCGAGGCTCGGCATAGTGGGGGCGTGCTTTACACGGCCCGATGGAAGCATTAGAGTTAGCGCAGAGGGAGAAGAATCGGTCCTGCAGGAATTCGCGCATAAAATCGAGCGCGGGGGTATGTTCGGAACGGTTGAGAATTTTTTCGTCAAATGGGAGCCGGCGGAAAATAGAAGTTTCAGGGTATTGGTTGGATGCTAAAGTTATGAAAAAGAATTGTAAAAATTGCAAAAAAGATTTCAAAATCCGCGACGAGGATCAGATTTTCTACGATCAGATAAAAGTTCCGACTCCGAATTATTGCCCGGACTGCCGGATGCAGAGACGCTTGGCCTTTCGAAATGAAAGAACTCTCTATAGGAGGACTTGTGATCTATGTAAAAAAGAAATCATTTCCATTTATCCGGCCGGCACCCATTTCCCAGTTTATGACCATGATTGTTGGTGGAGCGATCGTTGGGATGCAACTTCATTCGCGATGGATTATGACAAATCTCGCTCATTTCTTGAGCAATTTGGTAAACTAAAAAGAAAAGTCCCGCGCGTTGCGCTTCTTTCCTACCAAAGCGTTAATTCAGAATATGCGAATAACGCAGGTGAGAATAAAAATTGCTACCTCATCTTTGCCGCCGAATTCAACGAAGATTGTCTGTACTCGCGGCTTATCCACCGCTCGAAAAATTGCATGGACTGTGTCTCTCTTTACGATTCCGAGCTCTGCTACGAATGTGTTGATACCCGAAAATCTTTTAAGTGCCTCTACAGCGAGCGGGTGCAAGATAGCGTCGATGTGCTTTTCTCTTTCGATATGCGAAATTGCCAGAACTGCATCTTCTGCACCAATGGCCGCAACCTGACTTATTGCATTGAGAATAAACAAGTCACAAAAGAGGAATTTGAAAAGAAAAAAGCCGAAATCCTCAAAGATTATGATTCGATCGAAGAAGCGAAGAAAAAGTATGAGCAGGTTCGCGGCGGCGCAAAAGTAAAATACGCATTTATGACGAAGTGCAACAACGCGACGGGTGACTATATGTACAACTGCTTCGATGGGGTACGAATATTTGACGCCACCGATGTGAAAAACAGCTCTTATGTAGCAGATGTCGAGTCCCCGATCGATTGCTGGGACTGCAACAATATTTATTACAAACCAGAACGCTGCTACAACGTGATGGGCACTATCTCGAGCAATAATTGTATTGTCGGAACTTTTCCTATGTATTGCAATGAAGTTCACTACTCTGATAGTTGCTACCATTGCCTAGACTGTTTTGGGTGTATGGGGTTACAAAAGAAGAATTATCACATTCTAAACAAAGAATATTCTCCGGAAGAATACAGAAAACTACGGGACGAGATTGTGGAGAGTATGAAACGTGACGAAACTTACGGTGAATTTTTCCCGCCGGAGCTCTCGCCTTTCGGTTACAACGAAACTCTGGCCAAAGAATACTTCCCGATGACAGAGAGTGAGGCGAAGGCGAAAGGTTTCCGCTGGCAGATGGCTGAAACTGGCACTTACGGAAAAGAAACAATAAAAGAAAGCGAAATGCCGGCAGCTGCGAGCGACTTTGATGAGAAAACTCTAGGGGAAGTTCTGGTTTGTAGAGATTGCAAGAAAAATTTCCGCATCACTCGCGCCGAATTTGATTTCTATAAACGCATGAACCTACCGCTCCCCCGCAAAGACTTCGAATGCCGGCACCAAGACCGCATGGCCAAGCGTAATCCGCGCAAACTCTGGCCGCGCTCCTGCATGTGTACCATCTCTAAACACCAGCATAGTACCCAAAAATGCGAAAATGAATTCGAAACTTCATATTCCCCGGAGCGCAAAGAGATGGTCTATTGTGAAACTTGCTACCAACAGGAAGTTTCTTGATCTTTACTTCCTGACCCCGTGTTTCTCGTGCAATTTTTCGATTTCTTTCTCTTCGAGCTCTTCTTTTTTACCCTTTCCGCGCTCGCCGAGGGTTTTTAACTCCGCGTCGCCAAGCATATTGAGTGATTTTGCAAGCTCGGCCAGGTGAGCTTCAGTGTTTTTTGTCGGATCATCGAGCACTTCTTCAAGAAGCGCGTGCAAAATCCACCCCATCCGCGGTCCGGGAGTAATTTTTAACTCACTTTGCAAAAAATTTCCATTGATTTTAAGTTGCGAGACGGAAATCGGGTCCCGGAGTGCCTCTTCCACCATCGCGTAGTACTTGCGCAGGCGATACGGCGCCTCTTTTTTCTTCATGCCCACCCGATCACATTCCCTGACCTTCATTAAAGCCCAAATATTCTCCGCACCGACATTTTTTATGATCCTTCGTACCGCGCTAAGAGTAATTTTTTCCGGATCGGAGAAGAACATATGGTTCCGCGCAAGTTTCTCGACGAGGTCTGTATCATTCCTTCCGAACTTCAGCCGCTCCATTATTTTTTTCACCATCCTCGCCCCCACAACTTCATGCCCGTAGAAAGTATACTGCTTCTTCTCTCCATCCCTTCTGGTCCGAGGCTTCCCGATATCATGAAAAAGTGCGGCCAGGCGTACCTCGAGCATCCAGTCTTTGTCTGCGGCGTGCTGAAGCGCAAGGAGAAGGTGCTCCCAAACAGGATAGAGGTGTTCGCCCCCCTGCACGCAGGCAATCCCCTCCTCGAGTTCCGGAATAATATGCGCAAGAAGACCGAATTTCTGGAGCAAGGTAATGCCGACCGCCGGCTTATTTGACAAAATGATTTTGATGATTTCCTCTCTGATTCGCTCTTTTGAAATTTCTTCGATCAGCTTTGCATTTTTAACGATGCCCTCCGCGGAATCTTGCGCAATAGAAAAATCAAGTTGTAAAGAGAGCCGCACCGCCCGGAGCACACGAAGCGCGTCTTCTCCAAACCGCTCATCCGCCTCCCCTACTGTCCTTAATGACTTTTTTTCAATGTCCTTTAGGCCCCCAAACAGATCAAGAACGTGTCCTTTACTATCCATTGCAAGCGCATTAACAGTAAAATCCCTTCTTTTAAGGTCATCTTCTATCTTATTGCTAAATTTCACGGTATCGGGGTGCCGAAAGTCGCTGTACTTGGCCTCGACTCTGTACGGGGTAACCTCTATGACCTTTAATGTTTCACGATTAACATCTTCATTTACTACTGCAACCGTGCCAAACGCATTCTCATACACTGTTTTCGGAAAAAGTGCCATTATTTCATCAGGTTTCGCATTTGTCGTAACATCCCAGTCCTTGGGCTCAAGCCCCATAATAAGATCCCGCACGCATCCGCCCACGAGATATGCCTCAAAACCGGCTTTTTCGAGTGTTTCCGTTACATGTGAAACCTCTTTGGGGATTTTGGCTATTAAATTTTGTTTTTCTAGGTTCAAACTGATTTTGTGCGGCCAGGGAGAATCGAACTCCCGTCTCATCCTTGGCAAGGACGTGTTCTACCACTAAAC
>JBBTUV010000002.1:0-71186 GCA_038063535.1 Patescibacteria group bacterium
CGAACTCCTGTCTCAACCTTGGGAAGGTCGCATTCTACCACTAAACCATACCCGCCTCTTCTTATTTAAACAAATTTTTAAGCCAATTCCAAAATCCGCCTCTATTCTTTCCGTCCGACTCCGGTTTCTGGTCGTCCACGATGATAATAACCCCCTCCCCGGGCTTGGCCAGGCCGTATTTCTCCCGGATATTCCTCTCTACCCCCTCCTCCGTATTAAGATTTCCGATATCGGCGCTTAAATTCTCTTTTTTGAGCTCAAGTTCCTTGACCTTATTCTCCGAAATTCCCCTGTTTTTCCGTGTCCCCTCCATTTTTCCAAATAAGCCATAAACGCTCCAGGCAAGCAGGAGGAATAGAACCGCCAAAAGCGTCAAAACCGGTTTTGACTCGAGGATGTTTCTCCACCTTTTTTTTTCTTGAAAGCCGCGCATAATTTGATAGAATGATTATATCAATGTTTTCAAACAAAAAACACCAAAAGAAAATACAGGTGGCTTGGGTCATATTGTGCATACTTGTCATAGTAAGTATGGTGCTTTTGTACTCTCCATTTTTCACGCAGCAATAGGAGCTCACCGCTCCTGCTTCATCATCTTGAGAAAGACATCTTCGGGGATGTTTACCCGCCCCCTTTCTTTCATTTTCTTTTTGCCTTTTTTCTGTTTCTCGAGAAGCTTTTTCTTGCGGGTCACGTCGCCGCCGTAAAGGTAACCGGTCACGTCTTTGCGGAACGCCTGTACCGTCCGTGAGGAGATAATCCGCCCGAGAGCCACTCCTTGGATCTTGGTTACGAAAAGCTGCCGAGGAAGCAATTTGTGGAGCTTCTCGACCGATTGTTCGGCTTCTGCTTCCACTCGCTTCTTCGAGATCACGCGAGAAAAGGCCGGCACCCGCTCTTCCGCAACCAGGATGTCGAGGCGAGTAACGGAAGCCGGGCGCATGCTCTCTATCTCATACGAGATCGAGCCATAACCCGAAGTTGCGCTTTTAAGCTCATCAAAAAAGTTGCGCATCAGTTCGCGAAGCGGCATCTTGACCGAGAGCGCTCCTCGGTTGTCACCGAAATTCTCCGTTTCCCCCACTTCCGCCTCGTGCTCATATAGAAGCTGCATGATGCTCCCCAGATACTCCGTTGGGGAAATTATCTTCGCGCTGATCCAGGGCTCAAAAACCTCGCTTATGTTCACGTCGTCGGGGAAAAAGTATGGGGAGAAAATTTTCTCCCTTTTTCCCGTTTTCGTGATCACTTCGTAAGTTATCGAGGGAGTAGTAATTACTAGCTTCAAATTAAATTCCCGACGCAGCCGCTCGGTAATTATCTCAAGATGGAGCATGCCGAGAAATCCGCATCGGTAACCCCGGCCGAGCGAACCGGAAGATTCCTCCTCGTGGGAAAAGGAGGAGTCGGAAAGTCGCAGTTTAGACAGGGCAAGCTTAAGTTCGGCGAAATCATCCGCGTCCTCGGGGAAAATGGAGGCAAAAACGACCGGCAGCGGCTTATCATACCCCGAGAGCGCGGGAAGCGGCCGCCCCGAGTGAGTAATGGTATCTCCGACTCGCGCGACTCCGGGGCGCTTGATGCCGGTTACGATATAGCCGATCTCCCCCGCTTGGAGGCTGTCTCTAGGAACTTCTTCCGGAGAAAAAGTGCCCACTTCAAGGGAGGAAAATTTCTCCTTCCCCGCAACAAAAGAGAGGCTATCGCCTTTTCGCATTTCGCCGTCCAGGACCCTTACGAAGACGATGACCCCTTTGTGGTTCGAATATTTGAAATCGAACACCAGTGCGCGGAAATCGTTTTTGTCTTGATAAGTGACTTTCGATGGAGGAACCCTGATGATGATCTCTGAAAGGAGATTCTCCACTCCCTCGCCGGTGCGGCCGGAGACAAGCAGGATTTCCCCTCTCGGCACTCCGAGGAGTTTCGTGAGCTCGCCGGTAACATCCTCGATTTTCGCGAGTGGCGAGTCGATTTTTGATATGACGGGTAAGATTTTGAGGCCGGCCTCTCGAGCCATTGCAAGCGTCGAGAGCGTCTGCGCCTGCACTCCTTGCGTAGAGTCAACCAAGAGAATCGAGCCCTCCACCGCTCGAAGTGCTCGAGAAACTTCGTAGGAAAAATCGACATGGCCCGGGGTATCAATTAGATTCAGAATAAATCCGTTGTATTCCATCCTGACTGGTTGCATTTTGATGGTGATGCCCCGCTCGCGCTCGAGCTCCATCGTATCGAGCACCTGCTCGCGCATCTTGCGCTTCTCAATCGTATGTGTTATCTCAAGCATCCTATCCGCTAAGGTCGATTTTCCATGATCTATGTGGGCTATAATTGAAAAGTTCCTGATGTTTTTCATCTTATTCCAAGAAGCCGCCTGTCTGGTGGTCCCAGAGGTCTTTGTAAACGCCGTTTTTGGCAAGGAGTTCTTTGTGAGTTCCTTCTTCTACTATCTTTCCTTGCTCAAGGACGATAATCCGGTCCATCTTCTGTATGGTGGAAAGCCGATGCGCAATGACAATCGTGCTCCTTCCCTTCATAAGTTCATTGAAAGCGTCTTGGATGTAGGATTCGCTTACGCTGTCGAGTGAGCTGGTGGCTTCGTCCAGCACGAGGATAGGCGCGTTCTTGAGCATCGCTCTCGCGATGGCTACTCTCTGCCTTTCTCCTCCGGAGAGCTTAACTCCCCGCTCGCCCACTAAAGTATCATAACCATACGGAAGATTCTCTATAAATTCATGCGCGTGCGCCCTTTTTGCCACCTCGACAATTTCTTCCTCGCTTGCTCCGGGCCTGCTGTAGGCGATGTTTTCTCTTATGGAACGATGAAAAAGAATTGGCTCCTGCGGAACATAAGAAATTTTTGACCTTAAATCATCCTGTTTTATTTTTGCAACATTCTGCCTGTCGATTAAAATTTCACCATCTTTAATGTCCACAAAACGCAAGAGCATCCTGACAATGGTCGATTTTCCTGAACCCGAATGCCCCACAAGCCCCACTCTTTCTCCGGGATAAATTTTAAGATTGAAATTCTTGAACACAACAAAGTCTTGCAGGTATTCAAAATTCACTTCTTGAAATTCGATTTCGCCTTTTGAAATAAGGCATTTTTCTGGATTTTTAACATCAAGAATATCGGGTGTTTTGTCAAAAATATCAACGATTTCTTTTGTATCAGTTATCGCCTTCATAAATCTAGCTAGAATTGAAGAAAGGTCCCAAATGCGATCAAATACAAATATCATATAAGCATACGCCATGACGAGAACTCCAACAGTAATCTCTCCAGACCGCCAAAAATTCAGCATCGTATAAAGAATAAAAACGTGAAATAAAATCATCATGGAAGCTTGGAAGACGTGACGTATTGAAGAAAATCGCATTGATTTCCAAATGGTATCTTTCACTAAAGTTGTCACGCTTTTGAAATATTCAAACTCTTGCTTAAAGGAGGAAAAAATTTTTACATTGATGATGTTGGTGAAAACGTCAGACAAAACTCCCGTAACTTTAGAATCTGCCTCCGCTTCTTTTAAGTCGTAAGTGATTTTCTGCTTGATAAATAAAATCACAAAAATAAAATATACTATGCTCCAAGACAAAAAATATAGTGCGAGCTTTTTTGATTCAAAATACAATACCAAACTTGAACCCATGATGGTAAGAATTATTAACCAAAAATTAGAAAGAGATTCATTAATGATGTCGAAAGCTCTAGCGAAGCGTTTAACCCTTGCTACAATAGAACCGACAAAACTATTAATGTAAAAATTATACGAATGCATGGAAAGTTCCTGGAAAGAAAAATCATAAATATCCTTTATCATCCGGCTAATAAACCGGAACAAAATAAAGTCAGCGTATCGACTCATCACCATGGAAGTTGCAAAAGAAGTTCCAAGAGAAACAAGAAAAAAAATAGAAAGTTTATATCTCGTTTCAATTGATAGAGTAGTATTATTTAAGGTATCAATAATATTTTTATAAATATAACCAATAATAACGTTAGAAAACACAACCCTGCCGGACATGAAAAAGAATTGCGAGAAAAAAGCAATTTTGTATTGCCTTGTCAGCTGCCAAAAATAATAAAATATGCGTTTAAAGGGCATATTAGAAACTATATCACAAAATCTCCTTATTTTACAACCCTTCCTGGGGCGGGGCGACGACTTTGACACGCCAGAACTTGGTGTGCAGAGTCTTCGCGAGATCCCGAAGCTCCTGGTTTTTCAAGAGGTAAAGCACGAGGACCCCCACTGCAATGCCGAAAATTCCGGAGATAAGGCCCTGGAGGAATATTCCCAAGAACGTGGTCGTGCCGAAAATCGGCCCAAGAATATTAAGACCAAAATATGCCGCGAGCCCGATAAAGAAAGACGCGCCGAGCGACTGAAAAAAAGTCTTGGCGATGAAGGGTTCCCCGTCCATGAAATCCCGCCGCGCATAGATAAGTTGCAGAATAAAGTTGATTATAGTGCCGGCGGCGTAAGCAAGCGGAAGCATTAAGACCTCCGTCCCGGGGATACCCTCGACTTTCAGAAGCGATTCGAAAAAATACCGGAAGAAGCTGACGTGCTCGAAAATATAAACGAAGAGAAAAGCAAAAATGACGATCAAGACGGAGGAAAGGAGGTTGATCTTTAGCGGCCGTCTCGTTTCCCCTTTCGCATAATAGGCCCGGGAAAGGAGCGCGATCATCCCCTGGGCCAGGACGGAAACCGCAAAAATCGCTACCGCGGCCGCGACCAGGCGAGTACTTTCCCAAGAAAAAGTTTTGGAGCCAAGGATGACACGCACTACTTGGGCACGCAGCACAATGAAAAGAAAAGTAGCCGGCAAGGACCAGAAAACTATTGAGCGGGCGGCCCCTCGGAGATGTCCTTTGAATTCCGCCAATTTGCCGGCAGTTACGGATCTTACCAGAGTCGGAAACGCCGCCACGGCGTAAGAGATGCCGATGATATTAAGCGGCACGGATTGAAGATTGTAAGAAAAGTTGAAGATCGAGATCGAGCCGACCGTAAGGAGCGAGGCCAGGGCAGTAATGAAGATGAGCGACATGCTGTTCGCCGCAAGTCCGAGCGTGCGAGGCACCGAAATGAGTGCCGCGTGCTTCATCTCGGAAAAATTGATGGAGAGGGAAAACTTCGGTCGAAAACCGGCCTGGCTCGATGCGAGCGCCTGCACGCCGAAATGAAGCAGTGCCCCGAGCGCCACTCCTGCCCCGAGGCCATAAATCCCAAGATGAGGATAAAAAACGATGATGCCGATGATAATGCCGAGATTATAAAGAACTGGTGACAGAGAGTAGATAAAAAACTTCCTGAAAAGCTGCGTGACCGTCCCGAAGAGGCTCGAAAGGCCCATCAAAATCGGCGAAAGGAGCATGATGCGGGAAAGCGCGGTGACTTCCGCCTGCATTGCCGGCGAAAAACCCGGAGCGATCAGCTGTGAAAGATCAGGCATCAGGAAAAAAGCGACCAGGGACACCAATACGATGAGAAAAAAGAAGGCCGTAAAAACGTCGCTTAAGAACTTGCGTGCTTCATCTGTCACTTGGCCATCGGCCATCTTGGCGGAAAGATATGGGATCAATACGGTGATCGAAGCCAGCGAAGCGATGGAGATGAAAATGAAATCCGGCACCCGAAAAGCCGCGTAGTAGGCATCGAGCGTGGGCGACGGACCGATAAAGTGAGCGAAGGAGCGGTCGCGCAGTAGCCCGAGGACTTGCGAAACGAGTGCAAAAGAGCCGAGAAGGAGCGCTGCTTGGTTTATATTGCCGTATTCCTTCCCGAAGAACCTAAAGAGCTTTTCCATCCCTAAGGGTATCGAGGTAATCTTTAATTTCTTTGTTGTCGGGCAAGAGGGCCAGGGCCGCCTCGGCATAGCCGACCGCGGCGGCGGCGTCGCCGAGAGCTTGATAATCGCGCGAGAGCGCGAGCTTGATGGCTGGATTCAGCGGATTGAGTTTCTCCGCGCTAGCATAAGCCTCAACCGCTTTGCTGAAGGCGCTGGGAACCCCTAAAGAGCCCAAGGTGTCGTAAACCGCGCCGAGCGTTTGGAAATTGACGTAATTATCTTTGTTGAACTCGGTCGCAGCCGTAGCCCCATTGATCGCTTCCTTGAGAACATTTTGAAGTTCCGCCTGCTCCTCAGTTGTGAGAGTAGTTTTCTCGGCCAGAGAATTGAGCTTGAGAAGATACACCTGTGAATAAGTGCGGAGGTAAAGATCGTTCGAGTAAAGTGAGACCGTTTTGGTAACGGCTGTTTCCGCCGAGGGAACAGTCGTTGCGGAAAGAGTTCTCGTAAAAAATGTCGCCGCCGCGAACCTTTCGAGATATTTGAAACCGAAAACAACCGAGGCTCCGAGGATTATAACCAGAAGTGAAATAGCAAAAAAACTTTTTCTCGGATCGACGAAAAAGGAAATCTCGATCTTTCGCCCCGCGGAAAGCGCGAGAAATACCCCAGAGAGCACCACCGCCAGGATAAATAGCGCCGACCCGAGCGGGTAGAAAAAAGAAGCGGTAAAAAGGAAGAAGGAAGCGGTAAAGAAAAAAGTCCCTTCGGTACTAAAACTCTCCTTTAAGCCGGCAAGTAGTGAGCGCGCCCCGGCATAAAGGAAAAAAGCGAAAAAGGAAAGCCAGGCCAAGATGCCCAGGGCTCCGACAGTCGAAAATATGGTCGGGATGGTTCCGACCCCGGAATCAAAAGTGGCATTCCAATAACTGGATGAGTTAATCTGTGCCGGCTTGTACATCGCCCAGGCATCGGCAAACCGATTCGGCCCCGCACCGAGCAGCGGGTCTTTAAGAAGTGCCGACTTCCCTACCGCAAAAGTGGAAGAGAACGTCGGGCGGACTTCTGGGCTTTGAACCCTCAACCTCTCCGGCAATACGCCGAAAATAAACTTTCCCGAAGTCAAAAAAAGGAGCGAGCAAAGGACAACGATAAAAGTCGCGAGCGGAAAGAAGTTCTTTCTCTCAACGCCGCCTTTTAAAAGAGAAAGTTTGTAGATCAACACCAGAAGCGCAAAAACACCGACAAGCCCCCAAACCAGGGGCAAATTTACCAAAAAAACGAAGATAATGGAGAGAAGCGCCAGACCAGACACGAGGATTTTGTAAACTCTCTTAAGATCGAAAAATTCCAGAAGGAGCAGCGAGAGTATCGTTGTAAACCCCGCAAAAATGCCGAGGTTGTACCAAGAACCGATGAGATTTCCGCTCTTGTCCCCCAAAATCCCGAAAGAAAGAATGGCAGGAATAAAAAATCGGAGGGCCTGGAAAACGAGCACCAAGGCAGAGGCGACGAGCAGGCCAAAAATTAGCTTTCGGGCCCAGATTTGCGACTGAAAAGATAGCGAGGCTAAAAGAAATGCCACAAATCCAGCGAGGATGAACCAGAAGCTCCCGAGATCGAAGATCGTACCGAAAAAAGACATACCGCGCGAGCTTGAAAAGAGAGCGGAAAGAAGCGTCACTAAAACCACGCCGAGCCCCGCCAGGAGAAGCGGCGAGCGCGGAGCGGACATTTTTCCGTCCGAAAATCGCGCCGCCAAGTAAAAAACCAGGGAAATGACAAGGCCCACAACAAAGAGGAGGCCCTTTGAAACCTCGACGGGCATTCTCGAGTAAGGGAGAAAAAAAATCGGAAGCAAGGAGAGAGTCAAAAGGAGGGACCAGCGGGAGATCTTATCGAGCGTCTGTGACCACATCATTATATTATATAAGCAGTCGGGCTAAACTACAATGTTGATAAGTTTGCCGGGCACGAAAAACCTCTTTTTTATTTCTTTACCCTTGAGCCACTTTTCCATCTCCTGCAATCTTGTTGCAATATAAAAAGCGTCTTCCTCAGTTATGTTTCTTAGAGCCCTGAATTGAGACCGGACTTTGCCGTTTATCTGCACCACATAAATTACCTCCCCAATGTCAACTTTGGAAATATCATATAGAGGCCAAGACTCCAGTTGAATGGACTTTTTGTTGCCTAAACTCTGCCAGAGTTCTTCCGTGATATACGGAGCAAAAGGTGAAAGTAATTTCAGGAAAACTTCAAATTCGTTTTTTGATATAGATTTGGCATCATTGATAAAAATCATGAGCGCAGAAATTGCGGTATTAAATTTCATCACCTCAATATCCTCAGAGACCTTTTTGATCGTTTTGTGGAGCAGAGACACTGAAGAATTCGCAGCGGTGTAGGACCCACCGCGTACTCGCGGAAGGGTTAAGCCGGAAGAATTTTTTAGTGTCTCTGCAATCTTCCAAACTTTTTCGAGAAATCTCCGCGGGCCGATGATCGCCTCTTCGCTCCAGGGAATCGCCTGGTCGAAGGGCCCCATGAACATCTCATATAGACGCAAGGTGTCCGCGCCGTAGCGCTTTACAATATCGTCGGGGTTAATGGTATTCCCCTTTGATTTCGACATTTTCTCCCCTCCTTCGGCCAAAATAAGCCCGTGAGAGGTTCTTTTTTGATAAGGCTCGCTGGTGGGCACCAGGCCGAGGTCGTAGAGAAATTTGTGCCAGAAACGCGAATACAAGAGGTGGAGAGTGGTATGCTCCATGCCGCCGTTGTACCAGTTTACCGGCGTCCAGTACTTAAGTTTCCTGGGGTCGGCGAATTTTTTAAAATTTTTCGGATCAACATAACGAAGGTAATACCAGGAACTCCCGGCCCAGTTGGGCATGGTGTCGGTTTCCCGCTTCGCAGGACCTTTGCAGTCAGGACACTTCGTATTTACCCACTTTGAAATATTCGCGAGCGGCGATTCGCCGCTGTCCGTCGGCTGGTAATTTTTTACTTTCGGGAGCTCAACCGGCAAATCTTTCTCCGGCACGGGCACGTAGCCACACTTCGGGCAATGCACAATTGGTATCGGCTCACCCCAGTATCGCTGCCGCGAAAACACCCAGTCCCGCAACTTGAAAGTGGTCTTTTCCTTTCCACCGACAAACCTCACGATTTCCTTTTTTGCCTCTTCTGAATCCATGCCGTCGAATTGCCCTGAATTTGCCATAACCCCTTCGCCAGTATAAATATTTTCGGAATTATTTAATGGCTTCCAGGTGAATAATCTCCAGATGTGCGAGGTGGATTCGTCATAAACAAACTTTTCAACTTCCTTGCGATTTACCCAGTGTACCTCGTGTTTTTCTTTTTCTTCCTCTACAACTTCTTCTCGTTTATCACTTTGCAATTCAAAATAAAGCCCGTGAAAATGTGCGAAACGATTTACTTGTTTAGGATTGTGATAAAATTTGCTGTGATATTTTCCTAATTCCTTAATAAATTTTAGATCTGTGTACCCTGTCTCTTCTCGAACTTCCATTCGAGCAGCTTGTTCGGGGGTCTGGCCTTCTTCAATCCCACCGGTAACAAAAGTTCGCCAATCAACTTTTTTCCATTGCAAGCAGAGATATTTATCTTCCTGCCAATGTTTTACAATTACATCCACTGCGTTGCGTTCTACAAATGGTAACCCTTCACGGGGCTTAGATTGTTCAGTTTTATCCACCAGAACTTGCTCAATTACTTCACTATTTGGCAAACTGTATTTCTTCGCAAATTCATAGTCGCGCTCGTCGTGCGCCGGTACCGCCATAATCGCTCCGGTACCGTAATGCGGAAGCACATAGTCGGCGATCCAAACCGGAATTTCTTCTTTGTTTGCGGGGTTTATTGCCCTTACGCCTTTTAATTCCACCCCTGTTTTTGCTTTATTTTCCGCCGTTCTTTCAATTTCTGTTTTCCTCTTCGCTACTACAGTATACTGTAGTGCCTCCTCTCGGTTTGAAGTTTTTTCTAAAAGATTTTTAACAAGCGGATGCTCGGGTGCCAGCACTAAATAGGTTGCGCCGAATATGGTGTCGGGGCGGGTAGTGAAGACCTTAATAGAATCAACCCCTCCCAAACCCTCCCCGAAGGAGAGGGCCTTGGCGACAGCGCTTGAAACTTCATTCTTCTTTTGAAACACCTCATCATTTGTAAAACGAAGGATCCTGTAGCCCAGCTGATCTAATATCTTGGTCCTTTCCTCGTCCTCATTTTCTTGGTAATCATGGATGTCGCCATCGATTTCAATGACAAGCTTCTTCTCAAGACATACAAAATCAGCTATAAAGCGATCAATGATATGTTGTCTTCTGAAGTGGTATTGAATTGCGTTCCGGCGCAATAAATCCCAAACTGTTTTTTCTCCCTCGGTTGGATTTTTCCTCATTTCTAAGGCTCGGGCTTGCAGGGTTCGCCATAATTCGGGACGAGTAGTAAAAAATCTAGGCATTTCCCCCTCTCCTTCGGGGAGGGCTGGGGAGGGGTTTTTAATTTCAAATTCAATCTCCGCGCCCTCGCTCTTCCCTATCCAATTACGTTGCGCGAGTTTTATCTGCGGCAGGTAATCGACGGTGTCTAGGTCTTTGTCGAGCCGCTCGGCGTACTTGGTAATCGCGAGCATCCATTGTTCTTTTTCGCGCTTCTCGACTAGGGCACCACAACGTTCGCAGCAGCCGTTTACAACTTCTTCGTTGGCAAGTCCTATTTTATCCTTTGGGCACCAATTGATGACTGCTTTTGCTTTATACGCCAGTCCTTTTTTCAAAAACTGCAAAAATATCCACTGCGTCCATTTGTAATATTTGGGATCAGTTGTGTTCACCTCGTGAGACCAGTCAAAAGACATACCGAGCGATTTGAATTGCTTGCGAAAATTATCGGTATTCTTTTTAGTAATGAGCGCCGGTTGTTTGCCGGTTTTGATGGCGAAGTTTTCAGTCGGAAGTCCAAAAGCATCCCAGCCGATCGGGTAAAGCACGTTGTAGCCCTCCATGCGGCGCTTGCGCGAGATTATATCCATCGCCGTGTAGCCCCGCACATGGCCAGTGTGCAGGCCATCGGCGGAAGGATACGGAAACTCCATCAGGGAGTAGTATTTTTTCTTTTTGTCAAAATCCCGAGCGGCAGAGAGTTTTTTATTTTTCTCCCAGTATGCCTGCCATTTCTTTTCTATTTTCTTATGGTCATAACTCCCCATTTGCAGTTTAAAGAGGCTTCGGGTACGGCGGATAGAGATCTTTATCGATCGTGCGTTCGAAGCATGTGCGGCCGGCCTGGTGGTCCCAGGATTCATTCATGCCTCCCCCGGGGCTGGGATACGGATATGAGACCGCCATATCCCTGCCCTCCATCATCGGCATGGGGTAAATTGGTCCGCCGGAATATTCACGCCAGCCTTTCGGTATCGGAAGTGCGAAAGTCGCACAGAGCTCAAAGGTAAGCGGGCTCTTCACGGCATATTCATATTTCTCCCCTTTCTCGAATTCCGGTGGAACAGGCAAGGACCAGCCCGAGAGCGGGTTCGCAAGCTCGGATACATCCTTCGGCAGCTTTTGTTTCAGCTGCCAGTAATTGACTACCTGATATTGAATATTTTGTAGATCCCCCACTCGCCTGTCGTCAAGGCGAAGCTGTCTTTGTTGCCAGGGGCTCCCCATCACAATAAAACTCAAGACGATCGCAAGAAGCACGATGAGAGAAGATTTTATGGCACCCCAAAGTCCTACTGAGAAGCCCCAGATCTTCTTCATACCCCGAAGTTCGAAAATAAAATTAAATCCGACAAACGCAGCAGTGAGGAGCGCAATGGCAACTTTCAGGATGAAACGGGTGGTTATCTCCCCGGCGATGAAGTAACGCACAAGGGTGACAAGATCGATGACTATGACGAGCGCGGAGAGAAATAAAATTATGTAGATGACCCACTTGCGGATAGTTTCATCAAGCCGGCCGACGCCGCGCGCGTAAAGTTTCTTCCAGAAATACGCGAGAAGAAGAAAAACCGGGAAGAAGATTATGAGCGTCGAGAGCGCCCCGCGAATCCCTTCGTAATCATAAGAGTTAAAGCCGTACTGGTAAGTAGCGTTCAAGACATCCGGGAAACGCTTGTTCAGGGTTTCGAAAACGAGATTCAGGAACGAAACGACGGTAGTAACGAGTGTAATTAGCACCCCGAGCGACAAAAAGAAAAAACCGATATTAAACCTGGGCGTATTACCGCCTAAATTTTCTTGTGTTTCCATGCTTACATTATACCAAATCTTTGAATAATATTATATAATGAGAGGAGTGAATAAAAAATTCGAGGATTATTCGCGGAGGATTACCCGCTGGATTGGATCTCCGCAATCCATCATCATCCATACGATTTTCTTCATCGGGATTTTCTTCTTGCGGCTTTGGGGATACTCTGGCACCGATGTACTTCTTTTCCTAACCACCCTAGTCTCGCTTGAGGCTATTTATCTTTCAATATTCATCCAAATGACCGTGAACCGGCACGCTGAGGAGCTTGAGGAAGTCTCGGAAGATATCGAAGAAATACAGGAAAACGTGGGCGAAATACAAGAAAACGTGGGCGAAATACAAGAAAACGTCGAAGAAATACAGGAGGACGTCGAGGAAATACAAGAAGATGAGGAAGAAAATGCTGTGTCAAATTAAAAACTCGATGACATCTCCATTTTGGACGATATATTCCTTGCCTTCGGTGCGCAGCCAGCCGTGCTCGCGCGCTTTCGCATAGGAACCGGCCTCGAGGAGTTTATCCCAACGGATGACTTCCGCGCGGATAAATTTGTCGTGAAAGTCGCTATGTATGGAGCGTCCGGCAACCGGCGCGGTCGAGTCCCGCTTACAAGTCCAAGCGCGGCTCTCCTTTTCCCCCGTGGTGAAAAAAGTAATCAGGTTAAGTAAATCGTACCCCGCCTGTATGAGCTTGTCCAAGCCTTTCCCGAAGATCGGGTCTACTTCTATATACGGACCGGGAAGTTTCCCGACAATGTCTGTGCGGTTTTCCGCCGCCTCGGAAGTATTCAAGACATAAAGGATAGGTTTTTCAATTCCGGCCTGTTTCAACTCGAAATTGATCACCTCGATGTCGAATAGCGGGTCGAGCTTCTCGTGCACATGGGTGATGCTCTTGTCTTCGAAAATCCGCACCACCTCGATGATCGCATCGACTTCCCGGATATGAGAGAGAAATTTATTCCCGAGCCCCGCGCCCTCGCTCGCTCCTTTTACGAGGCCTGCAATATCCACGAACTCGACCACCGCCGGTATGGTTTTCTTTGACTTCGACATCGCGGAGAGTTTCTCGAGCCTCTCGTCCGGCACGGGTACGATCCCAACCGACGGATCGATGGTGCAGAAGGGGTAATTTTCCGCCGGCACTGAGAGCTTGGTGAGCGCGTTAAAAAGCGTACTCTTCCCAACATTCGGCAACCCGACAATTCCCACTTTTAGCGACATTATTTGTATTCTTCGAGCTTCTCTTTAAGCTTGCCTTCTTCCTGCCTTATGTCGCTAAGCTCCTGCGCAAGGGTCTCACTGGCGCCCTCGAGCTCGCTTATTTCTTTTTTTATTTTCTCCATATTTTGAACTCTATGAAAATGCGGCATAGGGAAATGCTGCCGGCGCAGGAGTAATATCATTATAGAGATAAAACCAATGCCGAAGAGAATATATATAGAGAGCAGTCCGAAGCTGGACTCTAGCGAGAAGAACCATGAATTGCTTGTCTTTGTCTCCCCGGGGAGAAATATCCACTTATCTGTGAGTGTCTGTCTGTCCGTCGCGCTTATTTGGGACAATCCCTTCTCAAGTATCGACTGAAGCGTTTCTTTCCCTTTTGCAAGGGAGAAGGCGGGCTTGTAGTCAAGACCGGTGTTCCCCGCGATCTTCACGCTCGAGAGCACTTGCTTGGATAGATAAAAAGATAGAGAGGCTACATCCATCACAGCCGCATCGACTTCTCCAAGAACCACCTGTTGAAGCCCCACTTCGTTATCCGTCACTCCCTCGCGCACAACCCGCGGATAATTTGTCTGCGTGAAATTTTCAATAGTGGAGCCGGCAACAAGCGCGACTTTCTTCCCCTGAAAATCATTCAGGGTAAGACCTCCGCCTGCTTTATAATCCTTCCGAACCACTATCACCACCGGCACGGTAATGTAAGACTCGGTGAAAATGAGATACTTCTCTTTTTCCGGATCTGAGGTAAGAAAGGTCACGTCTCCTTTCCCCGCCTGGAAATCTGAAAGAAGTTGGCTACGGGAGCGAGGGGTCAGATACTCGATCCTTGCGCCGATTTTCTCCGCTACAAGTTCGATGTAGTCGACCGAAAGGCCCTGCAGATTGCCTGCCGGACTTTGGTATGAATAGGGAGGATTATTGGCCTCTGGGTAGAGGACAATAGTGTCGTTCCGGGATGATAGCCAAAGGGTTTCCTCGGGCGTAAAAAGGCCGGACGTTGCCGAAAAAGCCTGGTTCGCTAAAAGAACGAAAAAGAGTATCGAGACGATTTTCTTCATATGCCTGCCGCTCGCGTCTTGTCTTCCCGCTCGATATCGTGGCCGACAAGGGCAAGTTTTTCCTCTTCGAGCCCGAGCTTCCTGCCAAGCACCCTCATGCGTTTGAAAGAGTACCAAGGAATGAAGTAAATAAGTACAGCGAGCCCCACTATCGGGATGAGAAGTCCCAGAACGTTGATAAGAACCACCAGCGCTTTCACTATCTTTGAATCCGAGACGAGAAGCTGCACGCCGAGGCCGGGTTTTTCGGTGTTGCTCTCCTGCTCGACTAAAAACGGCGTCGTATTGTAAACCCCAGCCACCAGACCAGAGCCGGACTCGTATTGAAATTCGCCGGCCGGTGTGTTTTTGACCAGCACCTCATCGAGATTTTTCTTTTTCGATTGGAGAAGCGCGATGAATTTCTCGCCGATCGACTTCTCTGATATGTCCTTAAAGATTATTTTTGTGAGAGCATCCGGCTCGCCTCTTCCCTTGACATATACCGAGGTTTTCGAATCTACAAGCGGAGAATACTCGGTGATAACCGGCAGAGCTGCCAGCCTCGAGGAGGGTTGCGCTCCGGGGAGAAGGGCAAGCGAGCCTTCTCCGATATTGATCCCGTTTTGGCCAAGGCTTGCGAGAATGTTGGTGCCCTTGCCGTCGTTCGCTAGTATTGCCCCATTTGCGAAACTGAAACTGGCTCTCCCCGTTTTTTTTGCAAGATACGTTACTTGGAAAATTTTCCCGGAACTTCCCAGAAAGCCGGGGTTCAATATCACGCCTTCGAAAATTACTCCGTTTCGCCCGACGGTCGGTTCCTGTGTCCAGAGATCGATGATGCTCCCCTCCTTGGAAACGGAAACAACTTGGAGCGTGCCTTCCGGGAATGAGAGAGTGCCGGAAACCGCATTGATCGAGTCGGTCGGCGAGCTGACTCGCACCTCAACCGTAAACTTTTCTCCGACGACGACAGCTTTCTCTGAAACACTCTGAAAAAGGCTCTGGGCCAAGGCAAGATTCGTTCCTAACAGAAAAACAACGAAGAGGCCTATGAGGCGCTTCATGCTTTAGATTTTAACACTTTCCAGAGAATAATTCCAGATAAGGCGAGAAGAATCAGGGCCAGCCATTTAAGGGGAAGAATTCCGGGCACCAGGATATTCGCTTCCTGGAAATTTCCGGCAAAATCATAGGCTCGCACCGTTACTTTCCGTGGGAAAAATCCGGGAGAGAGCGGCTCCGGGCTGTACGCTTCGCGGAAGCCTGATGCTCCAACTTTCATCTCATACGATTTTATCCCAGAATCAACGTCCTCCGCATGAAAAACAATGAGCGAGGGGGTACGGGAAAATATCGAAGAAGGTATGAAGGCGATTTCGACTCCCTCGGGAGGAATTTTGTCGGAGTGCACTCCGCCTCCGCCAGCCCCACTACCCCCAATCAAGACTTCTGCTTCTCCGCGAGTATGAGGGAGCGGGGTGCCTTTCCCATCGTTTTTGAGGAGAGTACTCTCCGAAACGCCGAAATACGCTTCACCGGGCCTCTCTGCGGTAAATTTGAGCTCGATAAGCGGAAGTGGCGCAAGGCCGGAAACCTCCGGATCGTAAACACCCGAGACTCCTCCGGGAATGATCCCAGAAAAACTGATTTTCCCGCTCTCCTCCTTCGGAGATTCTATCCAGACACTGAGAAGTCCGCCCGACTCGTCATAGCCCGAAAACGACACCAAGTCTTCGGGGTAGGAAACGGCGACGCTTACCGAATTTATTGAAATTCCGTCAGGATCCGCATAGATCGTGGCCGAGAATTCTGCCCCCGTCTCCGCGCTCTTTGGTGCTGATACATACACTTCCGCTGCCTGTGCCCTTAAAGCAAAGAATAATATTGCAATAATGAAGAAAAATTTTTTCATGTTATTTTCTTTTCGTAAAAATACTCCTTTAACATACGTTTTAACAGACGACTGCCTTGGCTTGTTTTAAGATATTTTTCCCTTCTCTTTGCGTCACGTTCATTGCGGTACGCTTCGTAATGTATCAGAACCCAGGGCCTGTGTGATTTAGTAGATAAGTTAAAACCGCCATTGTGCCGCTTGAGACGCTCTTTTATGTCATCAGTATAACCGACGTATAGGTCTCCATATTTCATGCTTTGTAATATATATACGTAATGGAACATGTTTTTCTCTTAAGACCCTGTCCACAGGGTAGTAGATTTTGGCGAAGCCCTTCAGGGCGCGCTCCGCGCATCGCCAAAATTCACTACCCTGTCCACCAAAATGCCAAGATTGAAAAGTCGACCAGATTGATAATGCCATCCGAATTGGTATCCACGCATTTCGGGGGATTATTTTTCCCATACAAGAAGGCGAGGATAGAAAAATCAACCAAGTTGATTTTCTGATCCGCGTTGCAGTCCCCTGGGATGTTCTTGGTTAGCTCCGCGGAAGGGATGTTCACATCCCCGACCGTGAATTTCACCACCTTGCTTATTCGAGGATCATTTTCGTATTTAATGTAAAAGGTGTAATCCCCCTTCGCAAAGTCTCTGGTCGGAACGACTATTTTATAGCGGCCGCCTGCGTTCGAAACTAAGCTGAAACTTCGCTCGGCTCCAGTGAGGCTGATCTGCGG
Source organism: Patescibacteria group bacterium (assembly GCA_038063535.1). Classification (GTDB taxonomy): domain Bacteria; phylum Patescibacteriota; class Minisyncoccia; order Phycocordibacterales; family UBA9973; genus UBA9973. Next base: position 16,994 of record JBBTUV010000002.1, read on the forward strand.
AGAAACGAGCAGGAGGAGATTCCGCGCAGGCAGGCTCGAGCCGTAGATCGTAAGAAAGTCTCCGGCTTTTACCTGCGCGCGATCGGCAAGGACAGTCGGGGCAAAACGGATGCCGGAGAGGTGCGTGAGGTAACCGCTCCTGACAACCAGGGGGTAGTTGATAAGGAGCGAGCGTTCGCCGGAAGTATCCCGCGCAAAGAGAGTGTACAAGATGGTGCTGTCATAGCTCTCTTCTAGTGTGGCAGAGAATTTGCCTTGGCCGTCTGCCAAAACATCTCCGGCCGCCGCACCCTCTTTTAAAATACTCACCGTGGCAAAGGGGTACGCCTCGCCGGTGAAACGAACGGCAATATTGGGGAGTGTTCCGCCCCCGCCCCCGCCTGCTGGAGGGGGCGGGGGCGTTGTCCCTGAAACCGTGGCGCTCACTGTAACAGTCTCTGTTACTTGCGCGAGAGCCACACTGCCCTCAACAAAAAGGAGGAGGGCCAAGAGAAGAAAGAAAATTTTAGAGCGGTTAGGATCCATGAGAAGGTGCAGAAGCTCTCGCCTTCTCGATGATGTATCTATTGTATCGCTCGATGAGCCACCTGCCGCCGAAGAAGAGAATCGCAAGTACGATTATCATGACAATCACAAGCTGCCAGGGAAAGACAAAGAAAAGAACGGTATCCCCGGCCGATTCGCCGGCCGAGCCGTAAACCAAACGCAGATTCGCGACGTATAGCCCGACGGCGAAATTTCGCCATTGGTAGCCTGCGGCGCTCCAGAATTTGCCCCAGGCCCCGGCAGGAGCGACGTAGCTCTCCGGGCGCTCGTATTTCACCCAGTCAACGCTAAATTTCCGGGTGCTATTGGGAAGCACGTTCCCTACGCTCGCGTTCGCATCGAGCTTCTCGGTTGGCCAGTAAACGCTGTTGTGGATAACGATCTTTCCTTCCGGCTTCACCCGGTCGCCTCCGCCGTTTCGGAAGCGGTATTCAAAAGCGATCGGCAAGGTATTGTAAAAAAAATTTTTGTCTTTGGTCGCGAATCCGACCAGCCCCGCGTCTTCCCGCACTTCCCCGGGAACCGAAAGAAGCACCAAGACCCCCGTCTTTGCCCCAACTGAAACTCCGGGCCCGCTCGGAGGCGAAGTTCCCCAAAAAATTACCGCGAAGTATCCGCCTGGCTCGGCATCTTTTGGGATCTCGATGGTGAAGGGGACTGTTTTCTGTTGCCTGGCCCCTAGAGTTATAGAAGCTGATTCTGCGTGTATCCATGTACCGAGGCCGTCTTTCGGCTCGACGAACGAAGGACTTCCGGTTTCGCCTTGGGCTTCGAAATTTGCAAAGGAAGAGTAGTAAATTTCGGTGGTCTCAGTTTCGTTGATGAGGAGTATCTCTCCCGCTAGAGTGTCTCCAGGGTTTCCGGAAATTTCAAAGCGGACGGGAGTAAGAGTGAGAGCGAATGTAGTGAGAGGAAAAAGATACACCCCAAACGCAATTACCGCAAACAGCGCCAATAGTACTCTGTATTTTAAATAATTCTTCACTATGGAGATAATACAACTAGAACGTTCCGGTTGCAATAAAGGTAAGGGTATCAGTGTAGTCAGAGTGAGCTTGAGTAGTCCCAGCCACTGCACCATTGACAGCTATTTCAGCATGTCCCGCGCTAACCGGAGCTCCACCGGAATTTAAAATATTTTCACCGGCTGTTGTCAATGCGTCTATAACATTTGTGTTTGAGTTAGTGGCGCATGTATTGCCTGAATATGGCGCGGCTATAGTAAAGCCAACCAAGCCAACTGTGATTACGCATAATCCATAATTTTCAGTCCCAGCTGCCATTGTTCCAGTTGTGCTGACAATATTGTCTGCCGGAACCGAGGTAGAAACCATTCCATTTGCGCCGTTGGTGTCACTCACTGTTACCACCATACCACCAGATGCATTTGTATCACCCTCTGCTATTATCATATTTACAGAATCCGTTGTACCTGATACTTCTACATCGCCTGTGCCTATAGTACCCAAAGCAACGGAATAAGGAGTCGTTGTTTCGCCATCAGCTACGCCTGTATCTAGGTCAAAAGTAATACTCTGGCTTACTGTTGCAGTAATAGAAACGCGGTCATCATCATTTATAGACATTGCGGCTGTACCCGTATCTCCGAATGTTCCGGAAAGAACTAACGTCGTCGTTCCCGCAGTACCATTAGTAATCTGACGAACTCCGGTAGATTGACTTGTAGCGTTAGTACCGATTTCAATAGTTACCACACTGGTTGCTGCAACCGCCGCGCTTCCGTTGGTGAATGTAATCACTGTAGCAGAAGTCCTTACGACTCCCCAGGTTGTGCCAGATGGAGCGGCAGCCAGAGTAACATCTACCCCGTCATCCGCAAGGTCAATATCAGTAAAATCTAAAGCGGCGGCAATGCTAGTACTATTATCAAACGTAAGTATAAGAGTAGCAGACGCTGCAATTCCTGTAGGAGTAGTAAATGTTATTGTATGGTTAGCAAGGGTAGATGCTTTTTCCCTACTTAGTGTGTCTTTAAAAGCTGTTACCGAAGCTGCCATAGCGGCCTGTGGGGCGACAAGAATTAATAGCGATAAAATTGTAATTCCGCTAACAAATCGAAAAAGTTGCTTTTTGCTTTTCATGCTTAAATTATATCAAATTTGGCCGTTTTAACATAGAAATCGGGCCTGTGGATAACCCTAAAACGTCCCGGTCGCGATGAAAGTAATAGCATCCGCATAGTCATTGTGCGCCGGCGTGGTTGAGGAGATCGAGACATTTACCGATATCTGCCCCCTCCCGCCGATAACCGGAAGGCCGTTAGTATCAAAAATATTCTCCGGGCTAGTTGAGAGTGATCCGGTGTCATTAGTCTCGGAGTTGGCTGCACAAGTATCGGCGTTGTACTCACCCTCATCGTCGAGCGTGCCTGTCGTGGCCGAAGTTGAAACGATACAAAGTCCATACATCTCTGTGCCGTCGGCGACTGCGCTGTCGGCACTATCGATATCATCAGCAGGCACGGAGGCTGAAGCCAAACCATTTGCGCCGTTTGCGTTCGCAACCGTCACCACCGCCCCGCCGGCGGCGCGGGTCTCAAGGTCGACACAGATATGGTTCACCGAGTCGGTTGCGCCGGAGACGCGAGTGTCGGTGGTAGTGATGGTGCCGAGAGAGACCGTATAAGGGGCGGCCGATTCGGTCACCCCACAAGTGTCCGCCGCGGTGGTATCAATGTCAAAAGTAATAAGTGACGCCGATTCTTCCCAATATAAAAATCCGTATCGAATTTGAAAATTGGTGGAGGTGCCGCCGATATCAGAGAGAGTTGTGTGTCCGGCGGAAATGAGGCCGTAGTTTGTGGAGGTTGACCATTCTTCTCCGAAAGTGCCGATGATCGGATCGCGAACAATAAAACTAGTGCTCGTCATGTCAAATGCTAGCGTGGAAAAAGCAAAAAGGAGTACGGGAATAAGAAAAGCCAATCTTCGCATCAACTATATTTTAGCAAATTTCTAACGGGATTAGAATTCACCGGGCGGAAGTATGCCTGCCTCACTCGGCGCTAAGGATGATTGGCCGAAATCTCCGAGATTGACCGGCGCGATATTGACGACGAGATTGAGCGACGGCCGGTAAAGGTAGGCTCGCCGGGCACCCGTATATATGAGAACCTTGTCGCCCCGCTCCGCTTCAGCAAAGAAAGCCTTATTTTTCAAGACTTCCTCATCGGAAACAGTGGCAATTATCGGCGTTTCCCCGGAGGGGAGAAGAACAAGCTTCCCTACCCGCTCGGTGAGCTCTTGCGCCGCTGCTTTAGCCGCTTGCTCTGGATCCTCATAGGAGATTTTGCTCTTGTAGAAATAACCGAGAACGATGACCAGTACAACGAGAAAAACTATGATGAAGTATCGGCGGAGAAAATTTCTCATTCACGTTTTCTTCTAATAATCGTCGCCGCTCCGATCACTATACCCAATGTGAGTGTGAACGCCACCGGTATAGTCGCGTCGCTTGCTCCCGCTCCCGCGAATTGCCGGGAAGCCGGCAGGGCTCCCGAATCGCCTCCCCCTCCGTCGCCTGCTCCACCGCCACCCACTCCTGGGTCTGGAGTTCCCCCACTTTCGGCGCCTCCAGTTCCCCCATCAGGAGAACCCGCGCCCGCGCCAACTTGGGCATCCGGAGTAGCGGATGCCTCAACTCCGCCACCTCCGCCTCCACGCGAAACTATATTAGCTGTCCAGCAAGAGCCGTTGTTTCCGAGATTGACTGTGGTGAAAGTAGAATCTACGTTGTTCCCGCCCGAGCAAGCCGAGTCTTTGACCGAAATATAGCTGACGGTCGCAGTGGAACTGAAGGTGGTGGTCCATTGACTGCTGGCTGTGTCGGAAGAAACCGCCAGGATGTTTCCACTTTGTCCGGCGATGTCAAATGTGCCGGCAAAAGTGTAAGTGTTCCCGGCCTTGAATTTCAAGAATTTCCCCGCACCGTTCGCGGCACTGACGGTAAAATTATTGAAAGTAATATTGCTGGCGCCCCCTATGGTAGTAATGGTTCCACTAGCCACTTCACTTCCAACGGAATAAAAAGTGGAAGGAGAATTTTGGTTGTTGTATTCCGTGGTTATCCAGTCAGCGGAGCGAATAACATTTGAGACTCTCGCTTCATCAATTCCACCGTTGAAATAAAAAGTTGACACCCCATTTCCTCCCATACTCAATGTGAGAGTACTGTCGGCATCAAGAGAACCTGTAGGTGTCGTAACAGTGTTTGGAGAAGCAACTAAATTTCCATTAAGATAAAAGGTTGGTATTGTTAATGAACCATTGTGTGTCACCGCGAAATGATACCATTGGCCCGTGGCAACACTTGCAGCACCAGTTCCCCATTGTCCATCAGTTCCACTAAAGCTCCTGAAAAATTCAAAATTTGTTCGTGTGCTTCTTGCTATTGATAGCCAACCGAGATCTCCTGCGGCGTTTGTTTTTCCCAAGCCGCTTCCGAACGAATTGGTGAAGGCAGTTACATACAACCATTCTTCTACGGTTATGTTAGTAAGATTATTTATATCGGTTGAAGCATTTGTATTTATAATAGCAGTGGAACCATTGAAATTTGCTCCGCCATCTATTTTGGCAGAAATTGCAGTTGCGTTAGAAACCGTACCATTAATCATACTCGTGGTTGAATCTAATGCTCCTAAAGTAGTCCCATCCGGCAAATGCCAAACCCCTTTGTAATTAGAATCCCAAACATTTGTTTTATCCGATTGGTCAGCGGTTACACTTGAATTTCCGTAAGCCATGTAAATAACAGTGTCGGTAGCCGTTGCAACTGTCGGAACTTTAACCCAATAAATTACTTCGCCGGTTGTAGCGATATATCTTTCCGTTTCGTGTTTCAATTGAGTTGTTAAAGTTAAATCAGAGAAGAAAGCCACGTCATAACCATTCGCATTTTGAACCAATCCGCCATTAGCTACTGTTGCCAGGTATGAATACGTTCCTGAAATTAAGACAGGGAAATTTGTCTGGTCGGTGTTTGGAACTTTTGTTTTATCAATGGTGATGGTTCTATAATACTGATAAGGAGAACCGGGGGTGAGGGTAACCGTTCCGGAATTGTGAGTGAATGTTCCGTTGTTAGTTAAATTCCCGCTTAGGTTCAAGCTGGCTGGCGCACTCAATGTACTGCCTGTAGCAATAAGTGTGGTTTTTATATTCAAAGTTGGATTATAAGTATTGGCATTTGCAGTTAGGGCGTTGGTTCCATCGCCAATTGTCAAAACACCATCAACTGTTATGGTCTGCGAAGTTCCGGTTCCTAGAGTGTAGGTCACAATACCCGCAGGAATAAGAGAGAGGTTGTAAAAAGTGGTGTTGGCGACGTTAGTAGCAGAGGTGCTGGTGTATTGAAAAGTAGACATGCCGGCGGTAAAGGTCCCCGTTGTCACCAACGGTGTTCCGGAGCCGGAGAGAGTCCAAGTTTTGGAGCCAGCGTTTAAAGTTTGATTGAGTGCGATTGTTAATACTCCTGTAGCGGTAATGCCTCCTGTTCCCGTGGCGGTGCTTGCCGTTGCCCCCGTCCCATCGCCCAAGGTTAGAGATGAGAATGTCCAGGCGGTAGCTCCACCGAAGTTGCCAGCTCCGTCCAAGAGGAAAGTTCCACCTGTTAGATTGATTGTGCCATCACCCGTAACATCTCCCCCGTTGACAGTAATGCTATTCGTTCCGGAAAGAGTTCCTGCGGTCATGGTGATGTCTCCCGCGATGGTATTCGATGCATCCGCGAAAGACCAGCCCCCACCGACACCGTTAAAGGTAACATTGTCTAAGTTGCCTGTTCCGTTATCAATGGTGTGGCCTGTGGCTGTGGCGGTAAATGTTGTCACTTGGGGAGAACCAGATTCAGAGAAAGTACCAGAGTTTACGAAATCGCCACCGACGGAGAGTGCGTTTGTTCCCATAGCAAGTATGGCGGAAGTTTGAATAGTGAGGTCTCCGTCAACAGAAGAAGAGGACGCAGAGGGGTCTGTGGTAACCGTTCCTCCTGGAGTGTAGGTCTTCCCTGTCCAGATAATTACCTTGGCTCCATCTTCGTAAACAGCATCATTGGTGGTAACTGTAAACATCATATCGCTGTCGCCTACATTGTCAAATTGGTCTAGATTGGCATTGGTAATAGGTCCCGCGTCTTCATGGCTTACAATCACTCTATTCTGATAGAGGTTAAGACCCGAGACATTCCCTCCGCTAGCAGCTCTTGTTATGAGGTTGGCTTGGTTTCCTGCATTGGTGTCCAGAAAGATTGAAACTACTTGTCCTGCCGAGACGGTAACATTGGGAATTGAGTAGACACCGGAACCGTTGGCGACAGCAGAGTAAGTTCCTCCTCCGTTTACTCGCAGTGCGACTGTCGGACCTGTAGTCATAAGGGTGGTGCCTTCATCGGTGTAGACTGTTCCGGAGAAAGTAGCTCCTACCGGCGTCGCCGGACTCCCCGTAGGCACTGTGCCTGCATCGTAGTTGCCATAGGAATCTTCAGTGAATATTTTGTAGTAGTAAGCTGTGCCATTGGTAAGCCCGGTGTCTTGACAAGTTGTGGCGGGTGGAGAACCAGTCACTACACAAGCCACGGTGTTAACTGTGTTGATGATGTTGCCTACCGTGTATGTTGTTCCTTCTACTGGAACATCAGTGACCACTGATGTTTCTCGACGCAGGACGACCACTGTTCCGCCTGTGGTGAAAGATGAATCGACTGATGATGGATTAGTCCAAGCTAGGTCAACAATGGTGTTACCCGCGGTGACGGTAGAAGAAGCAACAGCTCCAGGAGAAGCGTTGTCTACTGTGATGGTGGCAGAATCGGTGTCAGTTCCCGCAGTCGTGTTAGTTGCCGTAATTGCAGTCACTGTTGCTGTTGTCGCATAACTCGCTCCCGGAACAGCCGGCATGTTGGCGTGAGTCTTGGGAGTAATCTTGACAACATAATCTGTGGGAGTGGTGGTGACATCTATGGCACAAGTTGTCAGAGCGACAGCGTTTGCAGATGGGGTGGCGGAACATTTCAGTGCATCGGCTGTGGTGTATACACCGACTGTGGCAATGTTTGTGTAAGCACTTGCATCTCCTGCAAGAGTTACTGTCATGCCTGTAACTGTGTCAGTGCCAGAGCTTGTGGCAAGAGAAAATCTATCAATTTCTGTGGCGGAAGCTCCCGGACCGATGGTGGAGTTACTGCCGTCGGTGCCGTCACCGAGGGTAGTGGTGGGTGCATATTCCACCAACCCCCAAATGGTTGAAAACCAGTTGTCGGGGTTGCCGTCAGTTACGTTTACTCCGGCTATCATTGTGTCTAAAAGAGCGGGTGTCCACGCCCCGCCTGCTTGCGGGTCGGTGTAGGAAGTTAGTTGGTAGTTTCTCTTGAAAGTACTGTCGAAGTTTGTCTGCCAAGTGGTGTCGTTTTGGGAGGTGGAAGTTCCGCTTGTGGTTGTTCCGCTAGACTGCGATTTTATTTGTGGCGTCCAAGCACCCGCAACCGCTGTTTCCATTGTTTGTCGAGTTCCAACTTGTACTAAAGTAATGCTATCGTTGGACGCTCCTCCGGCGCTCGCCCAAGATTCAAAATTGTAGTTTGCCTGTTGACCGCCCGTATTAGTATCCACTTCAATATAATCAGTTACATCATTAGGTGTCACTTCGTCAATCGCCGAAAAAAGTCCCGCAGTAGCCGCCGCATCTCCCGCAGAATCAGGTTGCATATGTAAAATTCCACCAGCTCCAGGTAATCCATTCTGTACCGAACCAGAATTGCTGTTGGCAGCGATGTCGTCAAAATACCAAACTCCAGTAGTGTGCGCTTCGGCGCCCCCATTGCCTACAAAATAAAACTGGTCTTGAACTTTGCTTATGTCTCTAGTGGAAGAGCCGATGTTCAGTGTTCCGTCAAGATACAGATTTACAGTATCAGTTGCTCCAGCCCCAGAAGTATCTATTTCAAGTTCCAACCTGTACCAAGTATTTAAAGAAAGAGTAGAACCCGTGCCAATGCTTCCATCTTCATCCACCAAAGACAACTGCCCCGCATTATCTACTTTCACAAAAATCTGCCTAGTGGCATCAGCATTTCCTGTCACCATAAAAGAATTAGCGGCAGTAGGAAAAGTTTCAAAGCGAACATACGCTCGATAAAACTGTACTGTTCCATATTCGTTTGGGATAACATAACCGCCCCGCCTTGAAGAACTTCCAGTAAGAGCTATCTTTAAAGAATAGGTGCCAGTTCGGACAGTGGTGGTATCAATCGCCCCAGGAGCAATCCATTCGTTGTATTCAACATCGTTTGTTGTTGTTCCTAATTCAAATCCTGATGACCAAAGACGCGCAGCAAAAGTTTGCGAAGGAGAAATTAGCAAGGTAAAAAATACAATCGTTAAGAAGTGAACGAGAGCTATTTTTTTAATTCGAGAAATCATAAAAACACATAAAATTATATCATTTTTCCCTTTCCAATTGAAAAAATAATGTGGATAGGTCATAATGAATGGATGACAAACGAGGAGGTTCGAAGATACCAAGACCCTGAAACCGGCAAGCAGTGGTTTTCGATGGTTGACATAATTGCTTTAACTACCTCCAGTAAAAATCCGCAGAATTACTGGAAAGTTCTAAAAAGTCGTTTAAAGAAAAGCGCTCCCGAGTTGGTTACAAAGTGTAACCAACTTAAAATGAAAGCAAAAGATGGGAAATATTACCTCACCGACGCCGCCGATGTGGAAACCCTGACCGAGATCATCAAACTGATTCCGGGGGCAAATGTGCATAGCCTCGAGGAATGCGTAGCACCGTTTGTAACAACCCCTCCAACCCCCACCCCCTCTTCTGTTTCCCCCAAAGGGGGAGAAGAATTACCCTCTCCTTCGGAGAGGGTTAGGGAGAGGTCAGAAGTCCCGACGTCCGAAGGAGTCGGGACCCCGACCGAAAGCGTCGGGGCTGAACTCCTCCTCGACGCTTACGAATCCGGAAATTATATTTTCATCGAAGCCTTCATCGCCGGCGTTTCATTGGAAGATTTGAACATAGACGTTGAGCCGAGAAAAATAATCATCGAGGGAAAAAGAACGAGATCGGGAGACGATTATTTCACACAAGAATTACAATGGCTTTCCTTCTCCCGCACACTCGATCTCCCCGCTCCCGTTGACACGGAGAGAGCGGAAGCAACTGAAAGGGACGGGCATCTTACGATCCGTCTTCCGAAGGTGATTGTTCAGTAGAAGTTTCCTCCCCGCCCTGCCCGTCCTCTGGCGTGGCTTCTGAAGGAGGGGCAGGGGTAGTTGTTTCTTCTGGCAGAGGTTCCGAAATTACTTCCGGTTCGGGAGGAGTTTCCGCCGGAGGCGGATCAGCCTCGGGCTGAGGTTCAGGTGCTGGCTCGGGAGGAGTTTCCTCTTCCGGCATCGGTTCCGGGCTCGGCGGTGGCGGTAGCGGAGCGCTTTGATAAATTATCGTTGGCGGTGGAGATGGCGCAGCCGCAGGCTCACTCCAATCGAGCACCAACCCGTCACCCAAGCTCTCTGCGGTCCTCGCGTCTTTCACGCCAAGCGCTATCCAGGAGAAGCGAATATTGTGCGGAGCTTTTTTGCTGAGTAGTATTGTGAATCCGGTCTCATCTTTGTCGAGGATGACCGATGAGATCTTCGCCGAGAAAATATCCGAGAGCGCGACGTCGTCGATATTATCCGTCGCTTCAAACGTGATCGAGGCGGTTACCGCCGGCGTCGCTGCATAGGCCTCGGTGAAATCCACCCGCACTCTCTGGTCCCCTTCTTTTACGATGGCAAATCCTGCAGTGTCTTCATTGAAAGTAGGCGGCATCGTAAATTCCACCGGCCCGCCGAAAGTGACCCCGTTCTCGAGGCCCTCGGTGTTGCCGAAGAAAGTAAGCCCGGCGAACTTCGCGTCTTTTGCATTTAAAGTATCAGTGTCGATCGCGTTTGCGGTAAGACTAGGTGTGACTATCGAGATAGCCGCTGCTAGTTTATCAGTGAGGAGTTCGGAGAAATCAAGCTCTTCGTTCACACCTCCCCCATTATCACTCATGAATTTGGCTAGGATCGCTTTTGCCATATTTGAAGTCGTACCATTCTCCTCACCTGGAAGCGTGAGGCCGGCGAGCTTGTTGAGCCGCTCTCCGTTCCAATACCCCTGCTCGACGTAGACCATGACTGTGCCGGCGTCACCGACCCAAGGCTCGAGTGCCTTCCCGATGACCGTGCCTGCTTTAGTCGCCTTTGTTGCCTTGCCCTGCTCGCTCGAGGTCGTCAGATAATCACCCGCGGCGATCTCCGGAGAATCGGCAGAGATCTTCACCGGCACGCGCCCGGAGAGCGCGACCGGCATCGGGTTGTCCTCTTCCCTAATGTTGTAACCGGTCGAAGAGAAATCGCCGGTGTTGTCTGAGATTATGCCGATAACATTCGTTTGATAAGCTTTGTTTGATTTTATTAACTTAGTTATTCGGCCTTTTACTTTCTCCCAGTCGATATTGCCATCGGTCATGTCATAGGTATTGACCAGCTCACTACCAGTCACTACTATATCTCCAACTTCCATTCCCGTCGCTACCGGATACATTTCGGCATAGTCAGCAGCCGGAGCTGCGTTGCAGTCGCGGATTTCATAAGCGGTTCCCGCGGTCGGGGCGGTCGCATTTGCCAAAGATGAACATACGGCGGTGGTGCTTGCGGTTGCGGAAAGTCCCATACTCGTTATCCCGGCATTTGTGACTTTAAATTTGGAAACACTATTATTTTGCAAATCAATAAAGTTACCGGAAAATGTCCCACTTCCGGTCGCAAAGCTCATGAGGAGCCCGGTACCGGTGAAAGTCGAGGTGTTATGATAGAATTGCGCCATCTGCGCGGCGGAGGTCATGGTCGTGCTATAGAGGCGAAGAATGTCTCCCTGAGTGGTCCCGGTGGACTCGCCGTAAATAGCAGCTGGTAATGCTACTCCACCGGCAAGACCATTGGTAAAGGCTTGAAGACCGAAAGTCGCCCCGGTTGTGCGGATACCTGTATTGGTGCCAGCCGTATTGGAGCCAGCATTGGAAACGACTTCCAGACCGCGCACGAGATTAGCAAGAGTTGTATTGTCAATGCTTCGGACAATTTGGTTGATAGCGGTATTGGCGGTAGTGGTGGGAGCATTGTTGACGACAAAACGGTTTCCGACCTGTGTTCCGCCGGCGGAAGGATTGAAGGTATAATTTCCAAATACACCCGCAATAGAAGTGGTGGCGCTGTTGGCAGAAATTGTGTTCTCGAGATTTACCCGAGCCGATGTCTCGGAAGATGCTTCTCCGACTGAAAGATTTCCTAAATCATTTATTACCAGACCGATGGCATTGGAGCTCAACCTGGCTGTATGTAACGCATACAAAACATCCGGAGTAGTATCGTTGGCGTTATCGGAAAACGCGACATCAACGGTTAGAGAAGTGGTGCTAGCGATGGCGGTGACAGTTCTAGTTTCTCCTGTGACAGTAATTCTGTCGCCGACGACAAGTTCAGTGGTAAAAAGAGTACTTACTCCCGTGACGGTAGTGGAAGCCGCTGGGTCAATAGTACCAGTAAGAACTGCAGTAGCTTTTCCTGTGGTGCGGACATTGCCCGCGACGTCCAGGCGGGTGAGAGGAGAAGTTTGGTTGATGCCTACGTTGCCGCCAAAGTAATTGGTGCCAGTCGTCGAGTAGAGCGCAAAATTGTTGGTACCGCCTATAGGAGCGCTGTCTATGTAAACGCTCGCCATGTTGGTAAAGCTCCCCGCTCCTCCTTCCGATGGCCCCCCGACCCGCAATCCCGCGCCCCAAGTACTGGCACCCGTCGGGTTGAGACTCGTCCCGCTAGAGATATTCACCATACTTATGTCGCCGGTCCCTGATGTGTTGGCGATAGAAGATGGGCGGACAATAACCGCCGCGGTATCATTTGCGGCGGTCGCCGCAGAGGTGTATGCGAGGTCTCCTGCTCCACCGACAGCCAAAAGATATCGGAGGTTCGTCGCGCCTATTCCTACCGCGCTATTAGCAGGATCGGCGACGAATAAATTGGCATTTGCGCCTGCAATACCCGCTCGGATGACACCGTTCACGTCAAGGAGCTGCGCCGGGGCCGCCGTCCCTATCCCGACGTTGCCTAAATCATTAATGGCAAGAGCTATTGCTCCGGAGCTAAGTTTAGCTGTATGTAACGCATACAAAACATCCGGAGTAGTATCGTTGAGAGTATCGGTAAAAGCTGTATCTACGGTAAGAGAAGTGTTGGTTGCGATAGCCGTGACAGTTCTAGTTTCTCCTGTGACAGTAATTCTGTCGCCGATGACTAATTCGGTAGTAAACAAAGTCCCGACGCCTGTGACAGTGGTTGATGCTATAGCATCAATGCTACCCGTCAATACTGCTGTGGCTTTGCCGGTAGTACGGACATTGCCGGCAACGTCGAGAAAAGTGAGAGGGGCGGTTTGATTGATACCAACGTTGCCTGTACTTGTAATTCTTAATCGTTCGATGAGAGATGAGGTTGCTTGGGTAGCAAGAGCTAGGTACCCTGCACCATTTCCTGAAGTACCATTTTCTTTTCGTCCAGCTATGGCTGCAAACGTACTAATGACACTTGTGCCAGTCGAATTACCGCCAAGTGAAACTTGTCCACCAAGGTTTATACCCTGGGAGTTTGTTGTTCTTACAAAAACGTTCCCATAAGAGTCAGTAACTCCATTTGCGCTAAGAACATCTAGAGCCGTAAAAGGCGAACTTGTTCCAATCCCGACGCTGCCTGATCCAAAAATAGCTGCGTAGTTATTTGTTCCGCCGGTTGCAGTGGCATAAAGACCGACGTTGGTTGATGTTCCAGTATGAGTATTCGAAAAATATCCACCGTAAGTTGTTTGTGCTCCCGTTGCATTCGCGCCAGAAAGAGAAACATTAATTCCTTTTTGACCTGTTAAACCGGCGGTACCTGTTATCGCAAGGTCAATGAGTGCTCCGGAAGAAAGAGAAGAAGAAGCGGCATATATACCTGTACCCGTAGTAAGAGAGTTGCCGGCCACGCTAAGTGCGCTCGCGGTGGTCACCTGAGTGGTATTGGCTGAAGTAAGAGTCGCGCCGGTCCCTGTGAATCCTGCGGCGCAGGCGAAGGCGCCGGTAGAGTTGGTGAGCGTGCAGCCGGTTGAACCGGAGCCCCCGCCGAGCAAAATATCTCCGGTTGAAGTGTTGTTCAAATTCAAAGCTCCGGAAGCGCCGCCATCAACCGCAAGCGGTGCGGTGCCGACCGATGCGAGCCGGGCGGTTGTCGCGTGGCCTAAAAGAATTCCACCGGTAGTAAGAACCGGGATCTGGCTGTCGGTCGCCGATTGCGCCGGGGTAAATCCGCCGACGGTTTTCGAGTTGATGGCGTAGCCGGAGGAAACTACCCGCGGCCGCGGATCGAGAGTCTCGTATGACTCACCTGTACCCCCCACATCACACGTTCCAGATTTTGCAGAGACCTGTACGTCCACATACACCGTATCTGTCGTTTGAAAATTAAAATCGAGCGTATCGACATTGCCGATGTATGCATCGAAGACGCCGTTTCTTACGACGAGAGTGTCCGGGTTCGGCGCGCCCGTAGGCCAGACTTTCGAGCCGGCTGTGGCGGCATCGTAAAGCGCAAACTTGAAACAATAATCTGTGCCCGAGCCGCCGAGCAAACTTTCACTGGAGTTGTAGAGCCGGCCTTGGAAGTTTATGATAAGCGGGACGCCCGCCGCGGAGCGCGCAAAAAGAGGAACAAGAAAAACTGCTATGATGAGAACTGAAAAAAAAGAGACGAGTCGGTTTCTCACATCGAAATTATATCATTATTTTATTTGATTTTTCCCTGTGGATTACTCTAAAATTTCAAATTCATCACTCACAATTGAAATTTTTTTTCTCCTGCGAACAAAGTAAATTGCCAAGCTCCCTCCTGTAATCAAAATCAAGGTGGTTACATAGAGTAACCAACTGAAATCGTCTTGTTTAAAGGGCTCGGAGGAAATTGATGCAGGTATCTCATTTTGTAGAAGAATTTCGGGTTCCGGCTGAATTTTAGTTGAGCTCTCCTTGACAAAGAGGGGGGGCGAGGGTGAAGTAATCTTATTCTCGCCGCCGGGCGTCGGCGCATTAGCTCGCCAAGCACCTGATATTTTCCCTATTGTATTTCCATCCCCTGCGCCGCCCAGGCTCGACGAGTAGGAAACTTGATCAAGTATCTCGTCTTCATTTTTTAGCGCAAGGGTCTCCCCGGAATTGTTGAGCGAATAACTCGAATCGAAAAGGTTGCCCGCGAACGCCGGCCAGTCGGATTTGAACTTGGCGGCATCTGCGGCAATAACGGCATAACCACCTGGAGGAACGCTCTCAAGACCTGCGACGAATACTAGCTTATGGTTCGTATCCGCTTCGAAAAATTTAAGCTCGGAGAGACCGATCGGCCCAGAGGAATCATTGAAAATCTCCACCCATTCCCTGCTCTCATCGGCACCGGATAGATCGTACATTATCTCCGAAAACTCCAGCCCGGCAAAAACGCGATATGCAGAGAAAAAGAGAATCCCCACCAAAATTAAAACAGGACATTTTGCCATGTTATGATAATAGCATGACAAAGGTAGAATTCCTGGCGGTTGGAGATATAGTGATAGACGCTTTTATCCGATTACGTGACGCGCATGTGCACTGCCGGATAGACACCGATTCCTGCGAACTCTGTCTTCGCTTCGGCGATAAAGTTCCCTATGAATCGGTGACCGTCGTCCCCGCTGTTGGGAACGCACCGAACGCCGCGGTCTCTGCCGCGCGTCTGGGGCTTTCCTCAGCGCTAGTTTCTAACTTAGGTGACGATAAAGAGGGACGAGATTGCCTTGCGTCGCTAAAACGTGATAATGTGTTTACTGATTTTGTAAAGACCCATAAAGGGATAAGGACCAACTATCATTACGTGCTCTGGTACGATATAGACCGCACCATACTCATCAAGCATGAAAAATATCCCTACGAACTAGGCGAGGTCGGCGAGCCGGGATGGGTGTACTTCAGCTCGGTGAGCGAAAGCGCCTTCCCTTTCCACAACTCTGTGGCGGATTACTTGGAAAAACACCCAGATATCAAGCTTGCATTCCAACCCGGAAAGAACGAGATCAAATTGGGTAAGGAAAAGCTGTCACGCCTCTACGCACGCGCCGAAATATTCTTCTGTAACGTCGAGGAAGCGGAAGTGATCTTGGGTATGGAGACGAAAGACGTCCTTGCGCTTTCGCGGGGCATCAAAGAGCTGGGGCCAAAGATGGTCTCGATCTCGGACGGCCCGAACGGCGCTTACCTTTACGAAAATAACAATCTCTGGCACTTACCTATTTACCCGGACATTGCTCCGCCCTTGGACCGCACCGGCGCCGGAGACGCTTTTTCTTCCACATTCACGGCAGCTCTTGCTTTGGGTAAATCCCCTCTCGAAGCCTTCGCCTGGGGACCGATAAATTCGATGTCGGTCGTGCAAGATATCGGCGCACAGCGCGGACTCCTCTCGCGAGAGAAACTCGAGGAATATCTTGCCAAAGCCCCTCTGGAGTATAAGGCGAAGAGAATCTAAGGGATTCTACGTTTCAAAACTTTTTTCACCGCTTCTTTGATGGAATTTTTTCCCATCTCGTATTCCTCGATAAGTTCCTCCGGCGTACCTGATTGGCCAAATCTATCCTTAACTCCTATAAATTCAATGGGTACAGGAAAATTCTCGGCGAGAACTTCCGCCACCGCCGAACCGGCCCCGCCCATCGTCTGATGCTCTTCCACCGTCACGATCGCCTTGCACTCTTTGGCAAGGGTGACCACGCTCCCTGCGTCCAGGGGCTTAATCGTCGCGAGGTTCATCACTTTTGTTTTTATTCCCTCCGCCTCGAGCTCGCGCGCGGCCAGAAGCGCCCGGTAGAGAAGTCCGCCGGTCGCGATGATGCCTACATCCGCGACGCCTATTTCCGGCATCCAGAAAATTTCTTCCCGGCCGAGTGCAAACGGGGTTTCCTCGGTGGTCATAACAGGAGTTTTTTCACGCAAAAGTCGCAGGTACGCGGGCTTTCCCGTTTTTGCTATCGCAAGCGTCGCCTTTTTCGCCTCGAGCGCATCGCAGGGCGAGATCACGTCCATATTTGGAAGCGCGCGCATGAGCGTGAGGTCTTCGAGCGCCTGATGAGTGCCGCCATCGGCGCCGACGGAGATCCCCCCGTGCGAGCCCACGATCTTCACCGGCACGTCGTTGTAAGCGATCGTAGTCCTGATCTGCTCCCAATTCCTCCCCGGGGAAAACATCGCATAGCTCGAGACAAAAGGAATTTTTCCCATCGCCGCCATCCCGCTTGCTACCGTAACCAGATTCTGCTCCGCCACCCCGACTTGCACGAACCGCTCGGGAAATTTTTCGGCGAAGAGGTGCATCTGGGTTGACTCAGTGAGGTCGGCGCAAAGCCCAACAACATTCTTGTCGGCCTCCCCGGCCGCGAGTAATCCCTGTCCGAAACCTTTGCGGATCGGCACTTGCTCGACATCGGCGCTGAAAATTTTAGGGTTTAATTTTAATTTCGGGTTAAGCATTATTCTTTTCTTATTTTTCCTCCGAGGGTACGCAGCTCATCGAGCGCTCGCATGCCTTCCTCCTTATTCGGCGGTTTGCCGTGCCACCTATAATCCCTCTCGAATTCTTTTACACCCTTTCCCGGAATCGTGTGTGCGAGGATCATCGTCGGTTTTTCATATATCGCCTGCGCTTCCTCTACCGCCTCATTGAACGCACGGAAATCGTGACCGGAAACTTCGATTACGTGCCAGTTGAATGCGCGGTATTTGTCGGCAAGTGGTTCAAGCGGCATGATGTTTTCGGTAAAGCCGTCAATTTGGATGTTGTTGCGATCCATCACCGCGATCAAGTTTCGGAGCTTGTTTTTACCCGCGAGCATTGCCGCTTCCCAGGTGTTGCCTTCATCGTGCTCGCCGTCGCTGGTGAAGCAATAAATGAACCGATCGCGGTCTTTGCCGTCCATCCGGTCCGCAAGCGCCATCCCGACCGCTTGCGAGAGCCCCGCGCCCAAGGGACCGGAAGAAGTCTCAAGCCAGGGCATATATTCGCGGTGCGGATGCCCCTGCAGGCGTGTGCCGAACTTGCGAAGGGTCATAAGCTCCGCCACGGGGAAGTATCCCGCGTGCGCCATCGTCGAGTAGTAGACCGGGCAGATGTGACCGTTCGAGAGCACGAACCTATCGCGCTCTTCCCACAATGGGTTCTTGGGGTCGTGTTTGAGAACGTGGAAAAAGAAAAGAGTGAAAATGTCCGCCATGCCGAGCGGTCCCGCCGTGTGGCCGGAACCGGCCTCCACCAGCATCTCGATGACGCTCTTCCTGATCTCATTTGCTTTCTTTTCCAGCTCTAGAATTTTTTTATCACTTAACTGCATCAGAGTTCTTGGAATCCTCTTATTGTCCCAATTATATCAGAAGAATTGAAGAGCGCCGAGCCGGCGACGAGTTTGGTCGCTCCGGCGGCGACAAGCCGCGGCGCTGTCACGGCGTTCACGCCGATATCGACAGCAATCGGAAGCTCAGGAAATTGTTTTCTTAAAGTTTCTACCCGACCGTAAACTCTCTCATCCAGCTCGACTCCCCCAAAACTTACCTTATCGTTCCCCATGCACTGCACGAAATCGATTTGCTCTCGGAGTGGAAAAATTTGCTCAAGCGCGGTCGAGGGTTTGAATGCGACTCCGATATCGATCGTATCACGCACGTATCTGTCCATGCCCTCGAGAAACTCGAGAAAGCCTTGCGCGTCACCGACAGACTCAAGGTGAAAGATAAGCCTTCGTGCGCCAAGTTTCGCGTAAATGTCAAAATTTTGAATCGCATCACTTACCATTAAGTCTAACTCGAAATCTATATCCTCCCAGAACGGCAAACCCTCTTCTTCGTTCTCTATTCTTTTGAAATGAATATCCATGCCATCGAGAGTAAAAGGCCAGGTAAGATTTTTGGCGAAGATCCCATCGCAGATGTCTATCTGCGCTATCGGCACAATTCCCCGCACCAGGGAAATTTTATTCTTGAGCTCGTCGTAAGTTTTTGTGATTATCGCCGGAATGACTTCGGTCATATGCCCAGTTTCTTTTTTTGTTTTTGTACTTCCTCGACCAAAAGATCATGAAAAACACCGTTCGAGGCGATAAACTCATTATCTGGAAATTTCCACGAACTACCATCAAGCTTGGTTATCTTTCCCCCAGCCTCTTGTACAAGTAAAACACCGGCGGCAAAGTCATAGCCATCTAAACCGAGTTCGATTCCCACTTCGACTCCGCCTTGCGCCAAAAGAGCCAAATCAAGCGCACAACATCCGAAGTCCCTGACTGTAAGCCCCGCAAAGCGTTCAGGTAAATAATGCATGAGTGCCCGCGCAAACTTTCGGTCTTCCGCGCTTTTACCTTTTCCGCTCACCAGGATGGCATGTGAAGAATTATCCTTCGACACATTAATTTTTTTGTCATTCAGATATGCTCCCTTGCCGGTTTCAGCATAAAAAAGACTTCGGGTTATGGGATTGTACACCACTCCCACAATAATTTTATTTTTATGCTCGAGAGCAATCGACAGGGCAAAAAATGGCAAGCAATTGGAAAAATTCCGTGTCCCATCTATCGGATCAATATGCCAAGTGTAATCGCCCTTATTGTTGGTGTAGCCGGTCTCTTCGCCTAAAATACAGTAACCAGGGTAAGTTTCACAGATTACTTTTTTTATTACTTCTTCGGATTCCCTATCGGCAACAGTAGTAATACTTTTATCCTCCTTAAATTCCTTCAATATCTCCGTCTCATAATACTTCTCGAGAATCTTGCCGGCTGCGAGTGCCGCTTGGATCGCCACTTCTAGTTCTCGAGATTTGCTTTGCATCTATGGCTTAATCGCGTCTATTTTTCCGAGCCTGCGCACGTGGCGTTCATCGCCCGAGTACGGCGTGGCGAGCCAGCGTCTCGACGCTTCGAGTACATCATCCTCGGTTAGGTATCTCGCGGCAAAGGAGAGGACGTTCGAGTCATTGTGCTCTCGTGAGCGGACGATAATATCCGCCTCGTCGTCTACAACGCAATCCGCGCGCCCGTAATAGACGACCGCGCGGACATGGGGAAATTTGTTAGCGGCCATAGCCTCACCTTGCCCGGTCGCGCCGAAAATGATACCGCGCACCGTGTCTGGGTTCTTTGACACTTCCCGGGCTACCGGAATGACAAAGTCCGGATAATCATCATGCTCGTCGTACTCATGCGCGCCCATGTCCACCACCTCGTGCCCTTGGCCAGCTAGGTACGGAACAAGCTTCTCCTTAAGCCCGAAACCCGCATGGTCGGTGCCGACGTAGATCTTCATGCTACTATTATACTATGGAGTTTTATAAATATCACGGCACCGGCAATGATTTTATTGTTGTGGATAACAGAAGCGGGAAATTTGACTCGCAGGATATAGAAAAAATCAAGATGCTCTGCCACCGGCGATTCGGAATCGGGGCGGACGGGATTCTGCTTCTTGAGGAGAGTAATACAGTCGATTTTAAGATGATCTATATTAATTCCGACGGCTCAAGAGGTTCGATGTGCGGAAACGGCGGCAGATGCATTGTGCACTTTGCCAACACGCTTGGTTTGGTGAAGGATCCAAGAAAAGTGAAATTCGAAGCGGTGGACGGTATCCACGAAGCGGAAATTCTCGACTATGATTCTTCTTTAGGCCTGATTAAACTCAAGATGCAGGATGTCGATGACATTAGCGAAAGAAATGGTCTGCCGTTTATTTGCCAAGGCACAACTCCGCACAATATTAAGTATGTGGAAAATTTAAAAGATTTCCCCGTGTTCGTCGAAGGGAAAAAGATAGCCGATTCCGATCCCGACAGAATGAACACGAACTTCGTGGAAATAAAAAATGGGGTGTTGCACGTCCGCACCTACGAGCGGGGTGTAGAAGATGAAACTTGGGCCTGCGGCACGGGAGCGACATCGGTCGCGATCGCTTCGCACCATCTCGGGAAATTAAGGGAGAACGTCGCTCATATCAGTATGCCCGGGGGCGAGCTCACCGTAAAATTCGAGCCGCAACCAGACGGCACTTACCAAAACATCTATCTCACCGGCCCGGCCGTTTGCGTATTCAAAGGCGAGATTAAATAGTCTTGGCAGTTTTCAAGACGTGGTCGACGAGGGTGTAGGTGTAACCCATTTCGTTGTCGTACCAGCCCATGACCTTGACGAGGTTGCCGTCGATCACGCGAGTCAGTGCCAAGTCTGCGATCGAGCCGTAAGGCGAGCCGAGAATATCAGTCGAGACCAGCGGTTCTTCAGTGGTCGTAAAAATTCCCTCCCATCTTTTTTCTTTGGCAGCTTTTTTAAGAATTTCATTTACTTCTTCGGCAGTCGTATTTTTCTTCGAGACGAAAGTAATGTCAACGATTGAACCCGCCACCACCGGCACCCTTATCGAAATGCCGTCGAATTTGTTCTCAAGCTTGGTGAAAGCTTTAGTCACCGCGATCGCCGCTCCGGTCGAAGAAGGCACGATGTTCTGCGCCGCCGCTCTCCCCTCCCGGAAGTCCTTCTTACTCGGTCCGTCAACGAGGGCCTGCGAAGCAGTGTACCCATGCACAGTATTAAGGATCGCCTTCTCTATCCCTAGCGCTTCGTCTAGTATCGCGATCAAGGGCGAAGCGGCGTTCGTGGTGCACGAGGCGTTCGAAGTCACGTCGCAGGTGCCGAACTTGTCTTCGTTCACCCCCATCAAAATCGTCTCTCCAGTTCCATCACCCTTCGCTGGCGCAGTTATCACAACTTTTTTGGCACCGGCTTTAAGATGCACGCTCGCCGCATCAAAAGAAGTAAAAAGGCCAGTAGCCTCCACCACTATCTCCACGCCCAAATCTTTCCAAGGCAGTTTGCTCGGGTCCTTTTCCGCCAAAACTTTCACTTTTTTCCCGTCAATTTCCAAATCTGCGCCGGCAACTTTTATCTCATGAGGCCACTTGCCGTAGACCGTATCGTACTTAAGTAAGTAGGCCATCATTTTCACGTCGCCCAAGTCGTTGAAAGCCACAACTTCGATCTCCGGTTTCTCCCAAGCAACTTTCAAAAACGCCCTGCCGATCCTGCCGAAACCATTGATGCCAACTTTTATTCTTTTCATTTGAGATGTTTTATTTTGGAAAAATTCTTCGAGGGAAGCACTTTGAAATAATCATCGATATATGGAAACATTGTATCACAGGCCACAAAGCATGCCAACACTTCCCCTCTATGATTACGTAAACTTTTCAAGCTTTTTTTTCTTTTGTATTCCGCAAGCTTTTTTAGGAGCCCCCGATACTGCATGCCGGTCGAGGGCCCGACGAAAAGTCCCGAGCGGATAAGCTCAAGGCTGCCTCCGTATGCTTCCCGCCCATTTATTGCAACGACTTCATCCGTAGCTTTTCTCCACGGAAGTCCGAGTCTGTCTATCATCCCTTCTCCCCTAGGCCCCGGAATAGACGAGCCCTCTTTAATAGCGACCCCGACCACTTTGATTTTTTTATTTCTATCCTTCAAGTACGAACCTGCGCCCAATATTGTGCCTCCGGTACCGATAGAGGAAACGAGCAGCGAGAGGTCTCTCCCGAGTTGACTCCAGAGTTCTTTCCCGAGGTAATCTCGCCCTGCGCCCGGGTTCGCGGGATTAATATATTGATTGAAATTGTGCCAGCCACTCTTCCGTCCGAGTTTTTTAGCATCAGCAATTCCGCCGACGGGAGAGAAAACATCAGGGGAAGGTGGCCCGTGGGAAACAAGGATGTTCGCGCCGACCAAACGTAAGAGTCTCTTTTTGTGCTCCGGCACGTCCGGGGTGATGATTGCGTGCAAATTCGGAATGCCGAAATGCTTTGACAGCACAGAGAGAGAAAGCACGGTGTTTCCTGAAGAATACTCTACAAGATTCTTCACGCCCTTTGCTTGCATACGTTTGAGCATGAGATACGAAGGGAGCGATTTGATGTTCGCAAGTGGGACGAACTGCATGAGTTTAATGAATATCTTCACTTTCTCGCGAGAGAAGGGATTCAAGGAAACGGGCAGCTCGACGAGCGGCGCAGGCCCGAGCGAGCCGGGTGAGAGATAATCCAGGATAGCGTCTGGCCCCTCAAAAACTCGCTCTTTCATGGGTATAGTATACTATAAAGTGCTATGCCGGGCTTCACTCATCTTCATACCCATAGCCATTATTCCCTGCTCGACGGCCTCTCCAAGGTCGAGGCGCTGCTGGACCTTGCCCAGAAATTCGAAATGAAGGCGCTAGCGCTGACCGACCATGGCAATCTCTATGGCGCGATCGAATTTTACAAACTCGCGAAAGCGCGCGGCATCAAGCCTATCATTGGCGTGGAAGCTTACATCGCCGAGCGCGGGTTAGCCGACAAGGAACCCGGCATCGACAACCGCCGCTATCACTTAACTCTGCTTGCCAAAAACCTCGAGGGCTACCGGAACTTGATCAAGCTAGTCACTATCTCGCACCTCGAAGGTTATTACTACAAACCGCGGATGGACAAGGAAGTCCTGCGCAAATATGCCGCGGGGATTATCGCGCTTTCCGGGTGTCTGGCCGGCGAGCTCTCAAGGGCGCTCAGCTCAAGCGATGAGGAAAAGGCCCGAGCCATCATCCGCGAGCACCAGGAAATTTTTGGAAAGGATAATTATTTTCTCGAGATTCAAAAAAATTCGAAGACCTTCGACAATGAAAAAGTCCGCGAGGGGATCAAAAAACTCGCCAAGGAGTTCGGGGTCCCGATCGTCGGCACGATCGATTCACATTATCCTTGCGAAGATGATCACAGGGCGCACGAGACCTTGCTTGCTATCCAGACTAGTTCCGACATAAAAGACGAAAACAAATTCACCTTCGGTGAAGATGATTATTCTTTCGTAGATTCCGAAAAAGCCGCAGAGCTTTTCCGCGACGTTCCCGGCGCGGTTGAGAACACTCTTCGGGTCGCAGAGATGTGCAACCTAGAGCTCGAGCTCGGGAAATGGGTTTTTCCAGATTTTAAAATCGCTGGAGGCAAGACCCCCAATGAGCGACTCGAGGAACTTGCGCGGGGAGGATATGAGCGGCTTGGAATAAAAGAGACGCCCGTCCTTAAAGAGCGTTTGGAACATGAGCTAAAAGTAATATTCGATAAAGGCTATTCGCCATATTTTTTGGTTGTCGCCGACCTCATGTACTACGCGAGACAGCACGGGATTCTCACCACCATCCGCGGCTCGGTGGCAGGATCGCTCGTGACTTACCTTCTCGGCATTACCAACATCGACCCGATCGAGTACAAACTTCCTTTCGAAAGGTTTTTGAACCCGTTTCGTCCCTCCGCGCCGGATATCGACATGGATTTTGCCGACAACCGCCGGGATGAGATGATCGAGTACACGAAGAAAAAGTACGGCGAGGATAAGGTCGCGCAGATCGGGACTTTCGGAACAATGATGGCCCGCGGCGCGGTACGCGACGTGGCGAGGGCTCTGGGCTACCCCTATTCAGTCGGGGACCGGATCTCGCGGATGGTCCCCTTCGGAAGCCAAGGAATGCCGATGACGATAGATCACGCGATGGAGATCGTGGCGGAACTGAAGGAAGCATACGAGCGCGAACAAGATACGCGGGAGATCGTCGACCTTGCCAAGAAACTCGAGGGTTGCGTCCGGCATATCAGCGTACACGCTGCTGGGGTAGTGATCGCGCCGGGGCCCTTGACCGAATACGTCCCGCTTCAATACGATCCGAAGGGCGAAGCGATCATCACCCAGTACGATATGTACTCGATCGAAGACGCCGGGCTCCTCAAGTTCGATTTTCTCGGGATCAGGAATCTTGCGATCCTCGCCGATGCAATACGTCTGGTAAAAAAATTCTATAACGTCGATATCGATATCGAGCGGATTCCACTTGACGACAAGAAAACATTTTCGCTTCTGGCGCGCGGGCAAACCGAAGGGCTTTTTCAGCTTAACGGCGCGGGTATGACCCGCTATTTGAAAGAACTCCGGCCGACCACCATTCACGACATCAATGCCATGATCGCGCTTTTCCGCCCGGGGCCGATGGAAATAATTCCAGAATACATCAAGCGCAAGCACGACCCGAAGCGGGTAAAATATCTCGACCCGCGAATGAAAAAATTTCTGGGCGATTCTTACGGGCTCATCGTCTATCAGGACGATCTTCTATTCTCGGCGATCGAACTTGCCGGTTATAACTGGGAGGAAGCAGATAAGTTCAGGAAGGCAGTTGGTAAGAAGATCCCCGCGGAAATGGCCGCTCAATACGAGAAGTTCACCAAGGGCATAGTCGCGGGCGGCCAGACGCAGGAATTTGCCGAGAAGCTCTGGAAACTTTTTGAACCGTTCCAGGCGTACGGCTTCAACAAGGCTCATGCTGCAAGCTACGGCAAAGTTGCTTACCAGACCGCCTACATGAAAGCGCATTACCCGGTCGAATACATGACCGCGATCCTTACCGCCGAGTCCGGCGACATCGAGAAGATCGCGACCATCATCGAGGAGTGCAAGAACATGAAAATTCCGGTGCTGCCGCCGGACCTGGGCGAAAGCTACGGCGGCTTCACCGTCATTCGCGAAGAAGATGTTTCCAGGAAAATTCGCTTCGGGCTTTACACGATTAAAAATCTGGGCACGGATATCGCTGATGCGGTGATCGAGGAGCGAAAGACCAGCGGTAAATACAAATCCATCACTGATTTCCTGGACCGCATCAAACACAAAAATCTGAACAAGAAATCAATGGAGGCTCTTATCAAATCGGGGGCGATGGATGCTCTCGGGGAGCGCGGGAGCCTGCTTGCAAATCTCGAGGAGATGCTTGAGTACAACCGCGAAGCACAGAACCAGAATCAAAATCAGACTTCCCTTTTCGGAGGGATCGCGGCGCCAGCACCGGCATTCCGCTTGCGTGAATCGTCACCGGCAACACAGGCGGAGAAACTCCTCTGGGAAAAGGAGCTCCTGGGACTTTACATTTCCGGCCATCCGCTCGATCGTATCCGCGACAAGCTCGAAAAGAGAGATATCAACATTAAAAAAATAAAAGAAGAAGTGAAGGGGAATGTGCCGGTCACGATCGCTGGGATTATAGAGGTTTCGCGGCAAGTTATCACCAAGAACAACGAGCGGATGGCGTTCCTGCGGATTGCCGACTTTACGAGCTCGATCGAAGCGGTCGCCTTCCCTTCTATTTTCAAAGCCAGTATCGATGTCCTGGTGCCAGAGAAATGCATTGCTATCTCCGGCAAAGTCTCCCTCCGAAACGGCGAAAAATCCATCATCATCGAAGCGGTGAAAGAAGTCTAGTTGTACAGGCTCATCGCTTTTTCTTTAGATTCGGAGAAAATTACTTCGATCGCCTCGGCGATTTTTTTAGAAAGTTTTTTGAGAGTCTCAAGTTCGGCAGGCTTGAATTTGTCTAGAATAAATTTGATAACTTCTTTCTCGCCGCGGGGCTTTTTTAATTTGCCCGAAGGAGTCGAGGGGGTTATGCCAACACGGATTCGCAAAAATTCTTCGCTCTTGAGAGCACGAATTATCGAGGCTAGGCCTCTGTGCCCCCCGGCTGAGCGGTTGAAGGAAATCTTGAATTTTCCCAAGGGCAAATCAAGGTCGTCGTAGATGACTATCAAGCCTTTCCGATCCTTTTTTGATTTCAGAAGGGGCGCGATTGCGCGACCGGAATTATTCATGAAATTATCCGGGTAGAGAAATTTGATTTTTTTGTCATCTAATTTCTTCTCTACAAGCGCACCGACAGTTCTCCCGGTGTTGTGCCGAGTATTTTCGTATTCTTCGCCCGGGTTGCCGAGTCCCACGACCAGTTTCATTTATTTAGTATCCCATGCGGTCGGCGATTGTGTCAACAGAATTTTATGCTATATTATCAGGATGGATTCGAATCTAAAGACCGGCAAGCAGTCTTTCTGGGAGACTTTGCGCTTTATCGTCCTTGCTCTTGCTATCGTTATCCCAATCCGCGTCTTCGTTGCCCAGCCTTTTATTGTTTCCGGCTCCTCGATGCACCCGACGTTTGAGAACGGCGAGTATCTCATCATTGACGAGATTTCTTACCGGCTGGGAGAACCCGAGCGTGACGACGCGGTAATTTTCCGATATCCGAAGGACCCGAGCAAATTTTTCATTAAAAGGATCATCGGGCTTCCGAATGAAACTGTTGAAATAAAAACGGGCGTGGTAATGATATACAACGAAGGAAACCCTGAGGGCTTCACTCTGCTCGAGCCATACGTAAAAAACACCTCTCCTGGCGACACTCGCATCAAACTCAGGAGCGATGAATATTTCATGATGGGCGACAACCGCAACGCCAGCTCCGATTCTCGCTATTGGGGACCGGTGAAAAGAGATCTTCTGGTCGGAAGAGCGCTCCTCCGGCTCTGGCCTTTCGGGCGCTTGAGCATTTTCCCTGGTGCTTACAATGAAGAAAGCTAAAACAAAAAACGCAAGCCCGGAAGTCTTCACCGCTCCTCGCGGAATGCGGGACATCATCGGCGATGATTACTACAATTTCCAGGGATTTTTCGAAAAAGCGCAAGAGATTGGGGTCTACTACGGATTCCGTCCGATCGAGACCCCGATTCTCGAGCATGAAGAAGTACTGACCTCCTCGATCGGTGAAGGCACGGACATTGTGGATAAGGAAATGTACACGCTCCGGACAAAAGGCGGTGACCGGCTGGCTCTCCGGCCAGAGCATACTGCGCCCTTGATGCGTGCCTACCTCGAACACGGCATGCACACCTTCCCCCAGCCCGTGCTTTTCTATCAGTACGGACCGATCTTCAGACACGATAAGCCGCAGCGAGGGCGCTACAGGCAATTTTGGCAGTTCGACCTCGACTCGCTCGGCTCGGAAAAAAGCATCATGGATGCGCTGGTGATAAAAGCGGGGATGAGCATCCTTGAAGATGCCGGAGCGCAAAACCTGCAGGTTGAGATAAATTCGATCGGAGACAAAGAGTGCCGCGGAGCGTACTTGCGAGAGCTCACCGCTTATTACCGAAAGCACATCTCCGGGCTTGCGACAGCGGACCGCGAACGCTTGAAGACCAACCCCCTTCGTATCCTCGATTCGAAAGAAGAAAAGACTCTCGAGGTGAACGAGGGGGCGCCCGACGCGGTCAGTTTTCTCTGCGCTTCCTGCAAAAAACACTTCAAGGAGGTGCTCGAATACCTCGAGGAGATGAACGTTTCCTTCAACCTTAATAAAAACCTGGTGCGCGGACTTTCTTACTACACCCGGAGCGTTTTCGAAATTTACGTGGAGGACGAAGTCGACGGAGCGCCGGTGCAAGTGCAGGTAGCTTCCGGCGGCCGCTATGACTACCTGGCCCGGGGTATCGGCGGGAAACGCGACGTGCCGGCGGTTGGGATATCAATGGGAGTGGACAGGATAGTCGAATCGAAATGGTACAAGAAGCTTTCACCGCGCATTATCAAAAAGCCCAAGATCTATTTCATCCAGCTTGGAACCGAGGCGAAACTGAAGAGCTTGAACATCATCGAGACGCTGCGCAAGGCCCACATCCCTATCGCTCAAACGATCTCTAAAGACAGCCTCTCGGCCCAGCTTGCCACCGCAGAGAAAATGTCCATTCCGTATGCCATCATTTTCGGAGTGAAGGAAGCGCTGGAAAATTCGGTGATCGTGCGCCACATGGGAAACCGTTCGCAGGAAACGGTGAAACTCGCCAAACTTGTCGACTATTTGAAAGACCTTAAGTAAGCTGTCTTGCCTAAAAAAATTCTACAAAAGGAAAATAAGATTTTGCGCGAGGTTGCCAAAGAAGTACCTCTGGTCGAGATCGGTAAACCAAAAACTAAAAAAATTCTGAAAGAAATGTCCCAGGCGCTCGCGAGGGAGTCCGACGGCGTCGCGCTCGCCGCACCGCAGATCGGATATCCGCTTCGGATTTTCTTGGTAACGGGGAAAATTTTTATGAAAGCCCCGACGCCCAAAGGGGTCGGGGTCCCGACCGCAAGCGTCGGGAAAAAACCCAAAGATCTTGTATTCATAAATCCGAAAATCACGAAGCTCTCACGCGAAAAAGCCTGGTTGCCGGAAGGCTGCCTCTCCGTCCGGCCATTCTACGGCAAAACCCATCGCTCGAAGAAGGCAACGATAGCGGCCTATGATGAGAGGGGTAAAAAAATCACCAGAGGCGCCTCGGGCCTATTGGCGCAGATCTTCCAGCATGAGACGGACCACCTTGAGGGAATTCTTTTTATCGATCATGCGAAGGACATATATGAAGAGAAACCCGAAATCAAAACTTAGCTTCGCTTTTTGGGGAACTCCGGAGATTGCGAAGGAAACGCTTGAGATATTGAAACAATCCGGATTTTTGCCTTCGCTCATCGTCACATCTGCCGACAAGCCAAAAGGTCGGAAATTGGAGATCACTCCCCCGCCGGTGAAAGTTTGGGCGATCGAGAACAAGATTCCTTGCATCCAGCCTGAAAAACTAGAGTCTGACATGCTAGTGCCTAGTGATTTATCCATAGTGGTCGCATACGGAAAAATAATCCCGGAAGAAATCCTGAACGCTCCCAAGCTCGGCTCGATCAATGTTCACTATTCGCTTCTTCCGAAATATCGCGGAGCCTCACCGGTCGAAAGTGCAATACTTGCTGGCGAGACAGAAACCGGCGTGACTATCCAGAAAATGGTTTACAAATTAGATTCTGGACCTATCTTGGCGCAGGAGAAAGTAAAAATAGGCCCGGATGAAACGGCCCCGGCGCTCAAAAAAAGACTTACCGGGCTTGGAGCGGAAATGCTGGTGGAATTGTTAAAAGATATGAATAGGAAAGAAACTTCGCAGGAAGAATCGAAGGCAACGTATTGCAAAAAAATTACAAAAGCAGACGGGGAAATAGATTTAAACAATGATCCGCTAAAAAACTACAACAAATTCCGCGCCTATAACATTTGGCCGCGAACTTATTTTATGAAAAACGGAAAGAGAGTCATCATAACCAGCGCCGCACTTAAAGACGGGAAATTTTTGATAAAA
This sequence comes from Patescibacteria group bacterium, assembly GCA_038063535.1. Taxonomy (GTDB): domain Bacteria; phylum Patescibacteriota; class Minisyncoccia; order Phycocordibacterales; family UBA9973; genus UBA9973. The sequence goes on from JBBTUV010000002.1 coordinate 46,740, forward strand.
AAGGTTATCCCCGAGGGAGGAAAGGAAACAGATTTTAGTACTTTCCGGTAAAGGGGTTGCGGCGAGATAAGCCCTTCAGCATTTTTTTGATACTGCGGGCGCCGCGAACGATGAGCGTCTGCCTTCGGTCTTTATCTTTAGAGATCTCACGGAAGAGGTTCTCTTTCACCGCATCGATCGCCGCGTAAAGGTCTTCTTCGTCCGCCTCGCCGTAATATTCTTTCCCCTCAAGCTCGATCAGGCAATCGGCGTGAAAAACTTCCCCCTTATTATGATGCCGAGTGGCCTTGGAGACTTCGAATTTCACTTTCACGTCCGCACCCTTTTCCTCCATTTTGAGAAGTAGTCTGCTTAAGTCCGTGACTTTCTTTGAGACATAATCTCCTATGGCGGCGGTAAGTTCAATGTTCTTCCCAAATAAATTTATCTGCATCTCTCCATTATAACACGCTAGGCGAGGTGCGAGTGTTTCTCCCGCAGAGTCGGGATATAGAGTTTCTCGATATACTCCCGGAGCACACGGGCGGTGGAGAAATTCTTCAGTATCGTCTCCCGAGCGCTCTCCATTTTTTTTCTCCACTCTGCTTTATCTCGGTAAGCGGGCACGATTTCTCTTTCGAGGGTCAAAAGTAGCGCGGCGGCACTGCGCGGATCGTCCACCACCCAACCGATGTCGGCCGGTTCTACCTCGGCCACCCAGCCGTCGCGGGTAGTGAGTGCAAGCACGCCGTTCAATGCCGCCTTCATTCCACTCGTCCCGCAGGCTTCATACCCAGGAACGGGAGTGTTCAGCCAGATGTCTGAACCGGCGACGAGCATCTCCGCAAGATCGGTGCTCCAGTTCGGAAGAAAAACGGCCGTGCCACGGAGCTTACCCTCGATTATCTTTTTTATTTTCGCGACATAGGGGTTGCCATTCTCGTCTTCGCTAGTGGGACCAGAGAAGATGAGACGGATGGGCACGGAGGAGCTCTTCGCTATCCGCAAAATCTCATCGGCATGGTCGAGAAGAAGCGTAGGTTGTTTGTATTCCACGAATCTCCTGGCCCAAGAAAGAACAAGGTCTCCTTCTTCCCATGCTTCGCCGGTTTTTTCTTTTACGAAGGCGAGAAGTTTCTTTTTGTTTTCTTTATGCGCCAAGTCGATCTCCCTCTCGCCTGTTTTGTCCCATCTCGGCAGATAAATGCCGTTAGTGATAGATTCGAGTTTCTCTTCCGGCCAGAGAACTTTCGCTTTTTCCGCGTGTAGGCGGCTCACGGCGTTGGCACGGCTTGAGAGGCGCAGCGCAAGCGCGGTCATCGAAAGAAGGCTCGGCATGTCCGGCCGCCATCCAAGGAGCGAAATATCTTTGCCCGCAAGCCCCATCTCTTCCGCGTACTGCTCGAGGAACAGGCCTACTTTATCTTCGGCAAAAAGCTCGAGCCCTTCCGGGAGGAGCGTGTGATTCGTAAATACGATGTGCTTGTTCGCATAGCCGAGCGCAAGCGCAAAATCAGCGAGCTGATGCTCCATCTCGTGCCGCACAAGCTCAAGCGCGATGAGGGCGCTGTGGCTTTCGTTCAAGTGATATACCCCGGGGTGAAAGCCGAGAGCCTTCAACATACGGAATCCGCCGAGCCCAAGAATTATCTCTTGCTTCAAGCGCAGATCGCGGTTCATGTCATAGAGTTTTTTTGTTATATCGCGGTCGATCGGGTCGTTCGCCGGGAGATCGGTGTCGAGCAGATACACCCTTGCATCTCCTTCCTGCCACTCCCATGCTCCGATCGTAACCATCCGCTCTTCTATCACAAGCTCCGCCTGCGCGGAAACTTTTTTCAGATTTCCAATAGGCGCTTTTCCGGCAAGAATACTTTGGCCTTCTTTGTAGTAAAGACCGACGGCCAAGAGTGGAAATCCTTGCCGTGCGGCTTCGCGCACGTAGTCGCCCGCAAGCACACCTAAGCCTCCGGCATATGTAGGCAAAGCGCTATCAAGCGCATACTCAGCGCAAAAATAGGCGACCGGCTTTTCTTTGAACTCGGTATATACTTTCTCTTTCCTAAATTGCTCGAACCATTTTTCGTTATCCATTTCTCTCTGATTTTTCTAGGACCCTCTTTGCTCCGGCTGACCGCCGCGGATCTCCCGATACTTGGCTTTATATTTTTCTATCGTCTCTTCCACTTCCTTGTGCGGTATTTCCACGCGCAGAAGATCGATCGCGTTTATAGTATCGTAAATATCGAGCTTGTTCTCGAGCTTGTACCTCGCGTCGCGCCAGAGGATCGCTTTTTCGTACTCGCCTCGCTCGGTGGCATCTTTCTCGAGCCTCTTCATCATATCCACGAACGCATGATACACTCCGCGCTCTGCGCCGCCGCGGCCTTCCGTACGATCTCGGAAAGGTATGCGCAAGATCGTCTTTTGTTCTTCCATCATCATTCTGATTTTGCCAGTCCTCTGCCAGTTAAACGCGGTCGAGATGATCTTTTCATAGAGGCTCCGCCCCTGCTCGAGGCTATCCTTTGCAATATCCGGAATAAATCGCAAGGTCTCAAGGAGATTGTATGCCCCGTATTCTATCATCTCGAGGCTCCACCAGGGTTTGGCAGAGGCCCACCAGAAATGGTCCGAGGCAAGAGCGATATCCATCTTCGCCCGCACCTCTGGGTAGCGAGGGTGACCTTTATCCATCCGGTACACTTCCGAAAGCAGAAGTTCGGTGAATTCCCACTGCCATTTGTGGATGATGTTCTCCGGGTCTTTCCAGGAAAGGAATTGTACGCCCCGCTCGATGTCCTCTTTACTCGAAGCCCAGGTGGCCGAGGCGGGAACTATCTCATTCTTTTCCCTATAATGCTTCGCCAGGTCGCTCACCTTCACAAGTTCAAAATCTTCGGTCTTGAATATCTCAAAGAGCATCTTCTCCAGTCCCGGACGGTGATGGCCGAATGTTTCCGCATCCATTGCGGTCACCACATAGTTCCCGCCCGCCAGCTCTTCGCGCATTGCATCTGCCAGGGTCTCGCGCGAGCGTACTACCGCGCTCATGATCAGATTCGAAAGCCGCCTATCGCGAAAGAACACTTTTAACTTTGAACCTTCAACGTTGTAGATTTGACTATAGTCCACTTGCCCCACCTCACCGCCGCAGGAAATCTCATCGAGGATCATCCACTTGAAGCCGAGCTTCTCGACGATCGGGGCGAGCTTGGGAAAATACGCCATCTCCGGCGGGAAAAATCCTCCCGGCTCCCAACTGCCGAGATAATTTTTCAAAGTTTCGGTATTCAAATTGATCTGCCGCTCGATCTCTGCCTCTCCCAAATACGGCAGTATGGGGTGATACTTTGCAGAGCCGGTTATTTCTACTCTCCCCTCCGCTACCAAGCCCTTTATCTCTTCGATCAGATCAGCGTACCCGTATTTGTGTAAGAGATCGAAGAGCGCTCCGTTTATATTGAGCGAGAGACGCACGTGCCTGTTCTTTTTTATCCCCTCGAGCACCGGCCGGTAGCTCTGCGCAACTATCGTAGCGAGAATATCCGGCTGCTGGTTGACCGGCTGGTAAAAATGAAGAAAGTTGGCCCAGCGCATGGCTACTGGCTGAATTGATTAAGCGCCCGGTGAAAAAGTTTTTCGTACTCTCGCGCCGATTTTTCCCAGGAGAAATTCACCTCCATCGCCCGCCGCGCTATCCCCCGCCAGATCTTCGGATATTTGTAAGTTTCATACGCCCTCATAAAAGTTCCCAGAAAAGCGAACTGGTCGAAATTTTCAAAAACGAACCCGGTTCCCGGATCCGCCTCTCCGGCATGGTCATGCACGCTGTCAGCGAGACCCCCGATCTTCCGGACTATCGGCACTACCCCGTAGCGCATCGCTTCCATCTGGGTAAGCCCACAAGGCTCAAAGCGGGACGGGATCAGGATCGCATCGGCTCCGGCATAGATAGTGTGCGGCAGGATATTGTCGAAGGAAAGATGGGTTGCGACGGTCTTGAATTTTTTGTTGAGCTCATTGAAAAAGGAAATGTACTTGGAGTCTCCGGTCCCGAGCGCAACCAACTGGAAATCGAAATTGAGAAGCAGAGGTTCGAGCGTATCGAGGAGAAGATCGAGGCCCTTTTGCTCGGACATCCGCGAAACTATCGCCACCACAAACGCATTCTTGCTCTCTGGTAAATTGAACTTCTCTTGGAGGATCTTTTTATTTCTTATCTTCGCATCGAGCTCATCGGCGTTGTATTTGTACTCGACATATGGATTCTCCTCCGGATCGTAAAGCTCGTAATTGATACCGTTCAATATTCCGAAAAGTCTGGAGCGCCGCTCGGCGAGGAGATCGCCCAAGCCCTCGCCGTATTCCGGAGTGGTGATCTCCCGCGCGTAAGTGGGCGAAACGGTGGAGATAACGTCGGCAAAACGGATACCCCGACGCATGAAATTCGCTTTGAGCATCCGCGGATCGGTGATCGCGGGAATGGCGGACTGGCCGTCATCATAATCAAGCTCGGAAACGTGCCGGTGGTCGAAATTGCCCTGGAAAGAAAGATTGTGAATGACGAATACCGAGCCTATTCTCGAAAGCGCAGGGTCCTTGGCATAATCGGTCTTCAAATAGTTGGGGATGAGTCCCGTTTGCCAGTCGTTCCCGACGATTATGTCCGGCCGCCATTTGGGAGAGTTCCTCAAGAACTCAAGCGTACCCCTCGAAAGGAGCGCCCAACGAGCCGGATCATCGTCGTAGCCATAGACACTCCCTCTCTTTTCGAAGTATTCCTGGTTTTCAAGAAAATAATTTACTGGCCCGGATCCATCCTTGAAGACCTTTACATTGCAAATGAGGTCTTCCCCCTCCCCGTTCGGCACGTGCAGGCCTTCGAGCTCCATCTCCATTGGGAATTCTTCGGCGCTCACGGCGGCGTATTTGGGTATCATGATCCGCACATCGTGCCCGAGTTCGGAAAGCGCTTGGGGAAGTGCGTAGAGCACCTCGCCGAGCCCTCCGACTTTGGCAAAAGGCACAGCCTCGGAGCCGACGAAAAGGATTTTCAAATTATGCTTTCTCGATAATAACATCGGGGTGATTTTTATAATTCGGATTTTTAATAAATTCCGGTTTCCCTTTTTTCTCAACCACGTAATACGCAAAACCTCTCATCTTCTTTACCGGTTCGTAGTCCGCATGCTTTGGCGCACCTGCGTTGTCACCTGTGTAAACTGGAGAATCGTCAATAGTGACAAGCCAAGACGCTCCGGTGTTCACTCCCAGGTGGCCAGCACGTTTCGGAATCTCAATCTTATCGCCTTTTTTGACAAAAACTGCTTTCACCCAGAGAACTCCACCATCAGCAATCGGGCTCTGGAGCATTATGATTCCCTCTCCCGCAAGAACTTCGTAAGTTTCGATAAAATCCGAGACGTGATAGTGCCCGAAGGTTTTGATATATTCGTCGCCGACGAGACCTGCTGCCCAGACGGTGATGTTTTTCTTTTCCGCACCCCCGCGGATCATGTAGTAATGCACAGCCGGGCCCTTCGCGCCCGGATCTTTGAGCACTTCGCGCATTTCTTCGTGCCGGCGCTCTGCTAGCATTCTTTAATTCTAGCACGCAAATTAGTGCTTGAGTAGTTGTGCTCGCGGGAGTTATATATCACTTTTATGTTCGGCAAATTATCGCGTGCGTAATTGGGCTTGTCCTTCCAATCCGCCCCCATAAAACGCACGTCGGGATTTAATTTCTTGAGAAGTTCGTAAAGGCCCTTCTCTGTATCATAGACTTCTGTCTGGTCTACATACTTGCATCCTTCGAGGCGTATCCTCCTTTCTTCAAGTGTCTCTATTGGCTTCTTTTTATCCGGCCTGTCCACTGAAGGATCAATTTGTAGCCCCACGATTAAATAATCGCACTGCGCTCGACATTCGCGAAGCATAAGCAAATGCCCCGCATGCAGTAAATCAAACGCTCCGCATGTGAATCCTTTAATCATTTGTCTTTATACTCTAGCAAAATAAAGCTAAAATAACAAGCCCCTTGACACATTGGAGCTTGCATTTTGTAGTGAAATATGATATAATCATAGTTAGTAACAGGAAGTTCTTCGTAGTTTCACCCTGCATTGCATGGAGGTGGTAAGCCTATGATTCCACGGTGGTTGAAAGCTGGGCGGAGGAAGAGGGTCCGCCGCTTTGGGTCATTCAGGGCTCTGCAGAAATCAGAGCATCTGTTCGATTCAGAACGCGGTAGGGCGGACAGGAAGAAGCTGAAGCAGAGAGGGTCACGGCGGTACCACGGTTAACCCCTTTCGGAGGTGTGCAATGACGGAAGAAGCTCGTGCATTACCAAGCAGGGAAGCACGGACCATCAGGAGATCCGTACGGCAGCAGTGGAACAGGGAGGAGTTTCTTCCTCCCCGGGGTTTTATTCACCCCGATCCAAAAAGGCTCCGCCCTCAAATAGAGGCGGCGGAAGGCCTGGAGCCGGATTTCGCCAGGGAGGTTGAGTTTCGTCTCCTGGCGAAAAGAGTTCTGGGAACCGGCTCGAAAGGTCCTCGGTCCCGAAGGCTGCTGAGAAAGGCAGCCCGAGTTGGTAGGACATTGACGCCAGGTGATCCGCGTCGCGAGGATTTCCGAGAACTCGGTAGGTTGTGGATGCAACTCGTGGGGGAACCCCCACCTTGTATCTGCGAGAACGGGACCTCCGAAAGTGACCGGACTGTCTCGAACCCCGGATGTGGATTCTGCGGACTCGAGCGGAACCCAGATGATGACGAGCCGATGATGTAGTGTTGATCGTCGGTGAAGCAAAGACGAGGCTCGGGACAACGAAATGATCGTTCCGAGCCTTTACATTTTTATGGCGATAAATCGCTATTTTTTTATGTATAAAAAAAGAGAAGCGAAGGCCGAGCTGAATGCTCTCGAACCTCCGCTCGCCTCCTTCTACCCCGATTTTCCGGGGTGCCCGACTGGGTATGTTGTGCCGGTGGGGTCTTGCTTGCCGCCATCCGTTCCTTAAGCGGCAAGTTGTTGACAGCCAAATATTTTCTCCGCTCATCTGCCAGCCTCCACTCGCAGAGAATAAGTGACTGCCGTATGCCTAATCCAAGATTATATTCTTCCAAATTCCCCTCCTTGTCAATTCACTCCGACAAGTTATAATTTCCCTATGACATCCCCCGAATTCGGCTTCCCCAAACCCGAAGACCAAGCACCTCTCCCTCCCGGCTCGACAATTGAGGAATTAAGATTTCAATGGGCTGCAGACTTAAGGGCTGCAGAACACCATAAAAAAATTGAAGACGCACTTATTGCCATGGCAGAAAAAATGGCTTTTGCGGTTTTTGACGGCTCGAGCCAACCGCCAGGGGGAGAGATTGCCGCAAATCTTGCAAAAGATCACATAGAAAAATCATTAAGGGAACTTCCTAGTGGTTTATCGATGGAAGAAATAATATACAGATTTAGGGAAATGTTTGCGCAAGCGCACAAAACCATTTTGGAAGCTTCCGCGACAAATAGTGAACTGAGAGGAATAGCAACCACCGCAACCTTGATGCAAGTGATTAGAGCCCCTGGCGGAAAGAAAAGAGTCGTGATAGCCAACGCCGGCGACAGCCGGGTATGCATTCTAAGAAAAGGTAAAAGAGTTCTGGAACAAATAACTCGCGACAATACAGTCTACAACGATATGCTGGTGGCAGGGGGCAAGACAGAAGAACAAATAATTGAGAATCAGGTTCGGATAAGTAATGTAGCTGACGGAACTACCTTGGAAAAAACCGAACAAAGGCTGCTCCGCGAGTGGGGAGATATGTTAAGTAACGGGCTGGGAGGCAGTAGTATGGCAGATTTCTCCGCCGTACCAGATATTTATACACCTCTCATAGAAGATGGGGATATGGTTCTAATTTTTACTGACGGCGTGGGAAAAAAATATACAGACCAAGACATTGCCCAGATTGTTCTGGAGGAGAAAGACCCTGACCGGATAATAAAACGCCTCGTGCAAGACCCTCCTTACCCAGACGATGCTGCAGCTGCTGCCTTGAAGCTTCTTGCGGCGTGATATAATTTTCGAGATGAGCAGCAAACTAATCTATTTCGTACGGCATGGGGAGAGCGAGCTCAATAGGCAAGGTATCCGCCAAGGGCCGGGCGGCGCGCTCTCCGAGCTCGGCCAGGCACAGACAAAGCTTGCCGCGAAAAAATTCCCGAGAAAAAGAGGACGGCCCGAGATCATCCTCTCCTCCCCTTTTGAGCGTACGCGGGAGACAGCTGGAATTATCGCGGAAGAGCTCGGCCTGCCGATCGAATTCTCCGAGCTCCTCGTCGAGCGCAGGAATCCAAGCGAGATCGTCGGGCATACCGAAGCAGAGCCCGAAACAAAAAAGATCGTGGACTTGATCGATAAAAGTTTTCATGACGACAGCTGGCGATACTCCGATGAAGAAAATTTCACCGACTTGAAAGTGCGCGCCCGAAAACTGCTCGAGTACATCCCGAAAAGAAAAGAAAAACGCATCCTCATGGTCACGCATAAAATCTTCTTGAAGATGATCGTGGCCTACATGCTTCACGGCGAGAAGCTCACCGCCTCGGTCTACAACACGCTTTCCTTCTTTAACCCCATCGATAACGCAGGGCTCACCATCGTGAAATACGAAGCGCATTGGTTCCGTCCGCCGGAGTGGAAAATCCTGGTGTGGAATGACGAAGGATAGCTAAATGTTATTTGCCCTTGACATTTGGGTAGAAGTGCTAAAATCGAGGAGTGGCTTACAGAATGGAAGAAGTGGGTGTGCCGGTAGTTTTCGGAGGGGGAACTCCATCACATTTCTCCTTTATAATCAAAGACTCGGCCGGAAGGCCCATCAAATATTTCGAGCACGAGCGCGGGAAAAACGCTTATCTTGCGGTAGTTAAAAAAGATCTTTCTTATTTCCGGCATTATCCTTACCAATTCGACAAGAAGCTCGGGAGTTTCACTATCCCGGACCTTTATTTCCCTGCAGAAGGCGACTATCGGCTGGTGGCCGATTTTTTTCCGCTCAATATCAAGGAGGAGGAAGTACCGCACGCAAAGGCGTTTTTCAATTTCTCGATTGGGGGTCCAGTAGGTGCGAAGCCGCTCGGGACACTCGAGCGGGTAAAATTCGAAGAAATCTTCAAGGTGTCGATGTGGAGCCACCCCGAGTCTCCGACACCGGGCGAAGTAACGCTTGTCTTCGAGGTTAGGATAGACGACCGGCCAGTCACAACCCTCGAGGAATACTTGGGCGGGTTCGGACAGCTCTCGATTTTTGAGACTGAGACACTCGAATTTTTCCACGAGGTGTCGCAGAAAAGCCGCAACCCCTCAAGCGAGGCGGTGGCCGGGCAGATAGAATTTAAGGTGAAATTTCCTGCAAGCGGAATTTACAAGATGTTCCTCGAGTTCAAATTCAAGGAGAATATCACCATCACGCCCTTTTTGATCAAAGTGAAGAGATAATCAAAGACCTATGAAAAGGTGATTTTTTTACCGGCAGGCGCTATGATTATCTTGCATGCAAACAAACTCGGATAATTCCTTGGGGTTTCAATCGCTCTCCGGAATCCTCATCACCGCCGGATTTCTCCTTGCTATCGCCCTTTATGCTTTTTTCCATTGGCAGGAGACACTCGAGCTCTTCGGCCTACTTCGGAGAGCAGACACCGGCTGGATGATACTCGCGATCCTTACCCAAATTCCCACTTATATTTTCGCTGGTATTGTCTGGGACCTCTCGGCACGCGCCCTCAACTATAGCCTGACCTTGAAATCTCTGACCGAGCTTGCGATCGAGCAGCTGGCAGTAGGCCAGATCATTCCTTCCGGAGGCCTGGCAGGAAATATCATCGTCATCCGCGCGATGAAACGCTTCGGCCTCCCCACCACTCTGGCGATCGAGATTTTTTTCATCGAGACTCTTTCTTTCTACATTGCTTACGCCCTGGTCGCACTTGTATCGATTCTAATCCTCTGGTGGCACAACGATATCACTTCTCTTATTTCAACCCTAGTCTCCATATTCTTTGCGATCCAGGTCACGCTTTCATTCCTCATCTACGCGGCGGTCAACCACAAAAACTGGCGAGTGCTCTTATGGCTCAAGGAAAAAAAATTCTTGCCGAAATTGTTCGGGGTAATTGAAAATATATCAAAAGACAGGGTATTCTCCGGGCGTCTCTTATTTGAAACTTCCCTTTTCCGCTTGGGGGTCTTCGCGCTCGATACGCTTACGCTTTTTGCCATATTGCGCGCGATCGGTGCCTCCGCGAGCCTGACCACCGCTTTCGTGGCCTTGGTGATCGCTTCGATTGCCGGTACTGTGGTGCTTTTGCCGGGAGGAATCGGCGGCTATGAGGCGGCCTCAATTCTGATCTTGAACCTCTTCGGAGTTCCGGTCGGCTCCGCCATCGCAGCCACGGCAATACTGCGCGGCCTTACCCTTTGGCTGCCGCTTATCCCGGGGATAATCCTCGCCCGGCAGGATCTCGGAATATCAAAAAAATAGAATCTTCTAGATACGATGATTGTGGACTTTTTTCTCCAGGTCGGTGACTTTATGCTCTAGATTCACGATTGAGTCGCGAATATCAGAAACGGCGCGGATTTCGGTTTCAACTTCGGTTTCGGTTTTTTCGGTCAAGCGCTTCTCGCCGCGCAGCCCCGAGAGAATAAGTTCGTTCCCGATGAAGCTCGAAATGAAGGAGCCGGTGAAGTATAAAATGATAACGCCAACTAAAAGCGAAAGCGGGCCGTCCCACCATGGTGATATTGTTGCATCAATGGTCGAAGTCCCGAGGTAAGAGTACCAGTCATGTAGCCGATCTGCCGTATGCCACACTCCCCTCCAGAAAAGCACAACCCCTACCCCCACCACCATGGCATAGAGCTTCGGCCGATGGCTCAAATAGACCGTCAATTTTTTCTCAAGTGTGTCCGCCCAGGTTTTCATAATATTAATTTACCATAAAAAAAGTGAGGGCGCACGATTGGTCTTCGTACGCCGCTATCACTGGCTGGGATTTTCAGGCATTTTTTCCTTTCCTTTCTATGGCGGCTCTCACCGCACGAATGGCGGCCAGCTGTTCCACCTTACTGGCCAGAAAAACCTCCCGGGGGAGCTGAAGCGGAAACCCCGTCTCCGCCTCCCAGTGCTCGGGGTTCTTCCCGGAGCATAGGTCCTTGACCCTGCGACTGAGAGCCGCGAGGTCGGGATAGTTGCTATAATAAGCAACCAACCGTTCGACGGTACTCATATTTTTGCGCCTCCTGGCGCGATTGGGGAAAACGGAACTTCGCCTTCAACTTCAATATAGAAAAAAGAGGCGTTTTGTCAATCAATATTCAATGATGATCGGAAAAGAGATGGAAGCATCATGCTCCGGCAGGCCGGAGGCGTTATCTTTCTCAAGGACCAGGGTTGCCGGGCCGATGTAGGAAGCGGGCACTGCCAGGTCGCCCTTGAAAGGCACGAACTCGCTTGTCATCCACTCACCTTGCGCCTCGGCATAGTGTTCAGCCAAAACTTTGCCATCCTTATCCAAAACTTTCAGAGGAAAACTCGCTTCGAAAAACCAATTCCCCCTCGCCCGGCCAAGAACGGAGAATTCCTTACCCACTACCGCGCCGGGAAAGGGCAGCTCCACTTCTATCAGGTCCGCCGAAGCGTTCGCGTAAGTCACGACTTCTACCTTGCCTGGCGCTTCGGGAGAAATCGCCGCTGGCACTGGAGGCGGATTGCTACCGCTTGCATCGCGCGAATTTTGCTTATCGATGTAACGGGTAATGAGAATCGCCGCGATGAAGAAGACGATGATAATTATTATGTTTCTTTTCACGAGTTCTATTTTAGCACATTTCTTGTATAATGAAGTGTATGAAGCTCAAGCTTGGGATCATCGCGCTCATCTTTTTAGCAGCGGTTCCGATTTCTATAGTCATATACTATCGCCTTGACCCTGAGCTACTTGCAAAAATCTCTTTCTACCTCGACCTTGCCAATCCGTCCGTCCGGATAGTAAAGCTCACTGAAGGCCTGCGGAAGGAAGAGGTAGCTGATCTACTTTCCCAAAAACTCGACTGGAGCGAGGGCGATAAACTCGCCTTTCTTGAGTTCTCCCGTGGAACCAAAAATCCGGAGGGGCAATATTTTCCGAAAACTTATTTAATCCACAAGGACGAGGAGCCGGCTAAGGTCGGCGACCTCATGTTCACCGAATACCGGAGGGCGGTGGAGAAGGCAAAGCCGAAGAGCGCCAGCGCCAGCGTGCTCAACGAGGAGAACGTGCTCAAGATCGCCTCGCTCATCCAGCGCGAAGCGGCCGGTAAGGGCGATATGGCGCTCATCTCCGGAATCCTTTGGAACCGGGTCTGGAGCGAGATGAAACTGCAGGTGGATGCCACGCTCCAGTACGCGAAGGGCTCTGAAGAAAACGATTGGTGGCCTTCGGTTTCAGGGAAGGACCGGAAAATAAAATCGCCGTATAACACTTATCTCCACGACGGCCTGCCGCCCACGCCTATCTCAAACCCAGGTACTGCCGCGATCTATGCCGCCTATCACCCGGCGAAGACCAGTTGCCTCTTTTTCCTGCACGACAAAAACCGGCAGATCCACTGCACGAAAACTTACGAAGAGCATAAGAAAAATATTGAGAGATACTTGAAATGAGTTATAATATATCTGTTATTAAGTAACCAAAGAAACATGAAATATTTAATCGGCATTGTTATTTTAGCAATTTTGGGCGTAGGAATTTATTCGACTTCAAATAAAGAGAACGAGGTGGCCGCACCGGGGCCGGCTCCGGCGGAAGAAATTTCGGAAGAAGAGGAGAGCACACCAACGGAAACTCCGACACAGGGATCGCCTACTGAGCCGGGGAGCTACGAGCCGTACTCGCCGGAGAAGCTCGCTCGTGCGGAGAGTGGCGATGTGGTACTTTTCTTCCGCGCGTCTTGGTGCCCGACATGTCGGGCACTCGACGCGAATATCCGCACGAATTCTGGCAGCATTCCCGGGGCAGTGACAGTTCTTGATGTCGATTACGACAACTCGACCGAGCTCAAGCAGAAATACGGCGTCACCTACCAGCACACATTGGTGCAAGTGGATGCCTCTGGCAACCTGATCGCAAAGTGGCAGGGCTCCCCCACTCTCTCTGACTTGGTTTCAAAAATTCGGTAGATGACGTTGCTGGCAATATCTTTCGTTGCCGGAGCGCTCACAGTGCTTGCGCCCTGTATCTTGCCGCTTCTTCCGGTCATTCTCGGCACTTCCGCAGCCGGGAGGAGTCGCGCCACGCCATACGTAGTGGTCGGGTCGCTCGCGCTCTCTATTATCTTCTTCACCTACCTACTTAAGGCAACCACCGCCCTCATCATGGTTCCGCCGGAATTCTGGACATACCTATCCGGCGGAATTTTGTTACTCTTCGGACTTACCCTGCTTTTCCCCGGCCTATGGGAGAACCTGCCGGGGCTGGCTCGACTGTCATCGGGATCGAACAAGCTTCTGGGTGAAGGTTATCAGAAGAAAACCCTCTGGGGCGACGCGCTGGTCGGCGCCGCGCTCGGCCCGATTTTCTCAACCTGCTCGCCAACTTACTTCGTCATTTTGGCTTCGGTCCTCCCGGCAAGTTTTTTCCTGGGGAGCGTTTACCTTCTCGCCTATGTCCTCGGTCTCTCCCTGGTCCTTCTCTTAATCGCGAAGCTCGGCGAGCACTTCGCAGGGAAACTCGCCGACATCTCCAATCCTAGGAGCTCTTTTAAGCGCGGGCTCGGCATTCTTTTTCTTCTCCTTGGAATTCTTATCGCGACCGGCTACGAGAAGAAGCTGGAGACGAAGATTCTCGATAGTGGCTACTTCGATATCACAAAAATAGAAAATAAACTGCTTGAAGGTATCAAATAGGTATTGGGCTCCCAATGCTGGATGCGTTCAGAACCCTAGATTGGACCAACATTAAGGAAGAACTGCAATTCAGCAATATTCTTGATTGGAAACAACTAGCCCCTAGTTTAGCGTAAAAACTTGATTATGGCTAGGTTGAATCCGAATCGTAATTGAATAAAAAATAAGATTAAGTTATAATGCCACTAATGAAAGTCCGAGAATTAAAAGGAATAAAGGGTTTCAATCCCATTATCTAGGGAGTTTTATACTCCCGCCTTTTTATAGTCGGATAGCTCAGCTAGTAGAGCATTCCCCTGATACGGGAACGGTCGCAGGTGCAAATCCTGCTCCGACTACTAATATTCTTTTATACTTACCACTCCAATGTTTATTCATACATAAAGTGCCCTTGAGAGGAATCGGACCTCTACCTTCTCGTTAGAACCAAGAAATTCTATCCATTAAACTACAAGGGCAAAAAGAAAATCAAGAATGGATCTTAGTTTGCTCTTCTTCTCGTCATAATTATGGCAATAACTGGATTTGTGATTTTTTTAACTAATGCAATAATTAAGAAAAGATAGATGGGAATAGTTATTAGTAGATAGGTAAATGCTAAATCAGTTTTATCCTCGAATATTGATTTGATGTTGTATATAATTCCTCCTTCTGGATATAGTGGCACTAAAACCAAGACATCAAGCACCCAAAAGGTAATCCAAATACCCGAAAGTATCCAATACCATTGTTTTACCTTCTTTATTATTTGGTCATTTATCATATCTCTCATCTTACTACACTAGATTAAATAAAGTAAAGAATTGGGGGGGTATAAGGCAAATCCAAAAAATGAATTAGAAATGGTTAGACATTCCCGCACACACCTTAAAAATAAAGCCGGATTAGAACTAAAAAGGTATTAAATGGTATTGGTAGCTTGTTATGGAAAACATACCATACTATAATTAAGGTATGAAAAAGAATCTTCAGTTATTGGCTTATCTAGCTAAAGGACATCCTGAAGCCTCTATTACTGTGCTAATTAAACTATGCTACTTAGCTGATTTAATTAGTCTTAAGAGATTTAAAAAGAAAATCTCAACTTTTGAATATATAAGATATTATTTCGGTCCTTTTGATCCTGAGGTTTACGGTGATTTAGAATCTTTAGTAAAGGATGGGGTTTTAATTGCAACACCCGAATATACGCAAAAGGGGGCTGAGGCAATTATTTATCATTTCAATGAGACAAAAGACTTGAACATTAAAGATATATCAAAAGAGGATAAGGTTATTCTGGACGAGCTTTTAGAATCAGTCCGAGGTTATGGAGCAAAAACTCTTACGGAAATTACATATAATACCAAACCAATGAAAGCTCTTGGGGCAACTCTTGGAGGTAATGAAAATCTAGGAAAGGAGCTTAATTTAACTACTGCTTAGTTGTATGCTGTTATGGAAATGCCAGACGGCATATTGTTAAAAAACATAAATTTACGTAATGCTTTTTTAGATAGAAAATCTATAGAAGCAAATACTGGCAAAATTAAAGCTAAATACAAGCTTTTGACATTTAAGGATCTTATACTTAGAGATCTTGGGGTTTTTGTTTTTCATATATTGACCACGGGCAAGGACTCATATATAAAAGAAAAAACGATGGATATTTTTCTTGCGGACTGGGAATATAGGGATGGGACACATTTAAATTCGGAATGTTCTAAGTTATGTAGTCAAAAAGTGGATATTATAAATAAAGAGGTATTACTAGAAAAAATCCGAGATACAAATAATAGATTTCCGCATACTGGCACACTTAGTCAAATAAAATTTAATGAGATTTTAAAATTCATTAGAGAAGATTTTGAGAAAACAGATTTAAAAACGGATTTTGATGTAAAAGAGATTATTAACTCTATGTTTGACAAGAAGCAAGTGGCAAAAAATATTCTTGATAAGTTTGGGCTATAGTTCTTTCCAAATTTCAAAGGCTTCGGCTGGATCAAGATCCCATTCTTCAGCAAAAGCTTGAAGCTCCTTTGCTTCTTCAGGGCTTAGGTCGTTGTCTTTTGCTATCTCAAATGTTTCCTCATCCATATCTAATTACTAAATTTCTCTAATAAAAAAACAATTAAAATAAGAAGTCCGGCTATTAGCCAAAACTTGGGGTCTTTATAATTCTTTGTGTCAAATCCCTTATATCTCATAACATCTTTTAATGCTTTTTATAATTTTCTCTATAAAGATTTCCATTTCCCATTTTCATAATCATATTTTTTATCTTGGTTTAATGTCCAAATTCTGTTTTCATTATCTGATTTAGATATACCACCAAATAGTCTGTCTGCCTTATTTTCTTTAATATAGACCTGTAGTGCCTCAGCTTTCAATTTAGTATCACTGCTTGTAGCTGTTTGCCCTCCCTTAGTATCAAAAATGCCCGTCCTGCCGTCTTTGTAGTGGACAATGAAGTCTGCGTAGAAAGTGGCAGGTTTTTCCTTTTCGTCATTGTAGGGTATGCCTAGATATATTTCATTTTTAGCATCTCCATTTTTAAACCACCAAGCAATATTTTTGTTCTTCTCAAGATAGTTTTCAATAAAACCCATTTCAGTTTTCCATTTAGGGGACACATAGGTTGGGACCATTACACACCGCTTATAATTTTTTACAACGGTATTTTTAGAGTAGTAATCTTCTTTAGGAACGTTCCATTTAGGTATTTCTTTATATTTCTTTTCTACCTTGCCTCTATATTTTGCGTATTTTTTTATAGAATCCTGAATTATACTTTGAGAAAACCCCATATTAGTTAAAATAACTTTCTGAACATAAAGTTTGTCTATACTTTTAATTCCAAGATATTTTTCAAAAATCTGATATATTGCAACTCGTATTTTATCAAAGGATCTTGCTTGTTGGAACTCACCACAATTCTTCTTGAGAAAAGCAATAAACTTTCGTTCTACTTCTTCATCATCCATTTTTACTTTGTTTTTTTCTTCTGCCTTTATATTTTGATTTTCTTTATCTATGTCTTTTATAAGACCGTCAACGATCATTTTTTCTTCAATTCTTTTAATATCAAGGAGCAGGCTAGTTCCGTCAGCACTCTTAAACTTTTTTAAAAGATTAAGGTTATTTCTTGCTTCTTTTTCATTTAACTTACCGCCAATTTTGTCTATAAATTCATCAAAGAAGTATTTTCTATAATCAAGCATAAGGTCATTGTATTCACCTCGCATAAGATAGACCGACTTTAGATCAATGTCTTTGTAGGACTTTATCCTTATTGCTTTTTTAACCTTAAGATATTCTAAGGCATCTTCTTCAATTTTAATTTCTTCAAGATTTGCATAGACATAAGCACGATTTAAATCTTCTTCCTTGTAATGTTTAAACTCTGGCATTCTCATAATTCTACCGACTGTCTGTATTTCAAATATCTCACTCTTAGTCTGTCTAAATTTAACTAATATGTGGGCTCTAGGACAATCCCAGCCAGTAGCTACAACTTGTTTAAAAATAAGAAAATCAACCCTACTGTTTAGTTTTTTAATATCTTCTAAATTTTCTTTATCATCACCTGTTAGCCATCGGGCAAGATTTTTATTCTTATAACTAAAACCCCTTTCGTCTAAGAATTTTTCAACCCAATCTCTTTTTTGTTTATCTAAGGCACTTAGTTTTTCTCCTTCGTTTGGTAATTGGACAAGGACTAAAGGTCTTATTTTTGAACCCTCTTTTTTGTATAGTTTCTCTAATTCTTCTCGTTTTTTTAGTGCTTCTTCAAATATAATCTGATCACCACTTTTCTCACTTTTAAGGTCCTTAGACTTAATCTCAGGGTTAATAATAACCTCCTTTTTTATCATCTGTGCATCTTTTACGGTCTGTAATTCAACATATTCTCCCTCTCTATCCCCATAAACATAACCACCGCCAATTTTGGGCGTTGCAGTCATATCTATTTGAAGGGCTGGTTTAATTATTTCCTCTATGATCTGAATCGTATTCGGTGTAATATTTAGATGACTTTCATCTACAATAAGGACAACTTTTCTGCCTTCGTCTTGAGTATTTTCACAAAACTTTCTAAGGTTTTTATCATACTCATTATCTTTCATAAATTTATTTATTGGATCACCTTTCTTTATGTCTTTGTCAGGATTGTCCTTTCCAGCCTTTGAAAAAATTTGCTCCCAGTTTATAAAAAGAACTTCATTTTCTTTTATTTCATTATCAAGAATATCCTCCAAAAATGACATCACTATACCACCGCCTCCGATATTCTCTTCAAGACTATCTTTGCTTTGCTCTGCTAAAACACCTTTTGAAATCCATACGAAAGATAAATTGGACTCGCTCTCAAGGGCTAAGCGTTCAATGATACCAGACATCATAACTGTCTTACCCGATCCAGTCGGGGATCTGAAAAGAATCTTTTTAAAATTTACACCATCAAAAGACTTCAGAAACTTGTCTGCTTGTTCATAAATATTATCTACTGTTTCCTGTTGATATTTTTTAAAAGAAATGTTGTTCATATTTAAAAATTAAATATTGTTTTGTAAGTTTCTAATATCTTTTCTGGTATTGCTTCAATGGTAAATTTAATACCCAAATCCCCAAACTCTTCTTTGGAAAAGTCTTTTGCATACGAAAAAACATAAACAGATACTGGTTTATCCTTCAATTTCTTTAATTGTTCAATAAAATCTTCAAAATAGAAAAGGTCAAAAAGTATAGCTGTATATCTGTTTTGACTTTGAAAAACCTTAATCCTGTTTTTCTTATAGCTATCTCCAACTAAATTAAAAGAGCCTTCTTTGAGGCAAAGAATTTCTGTTGATCCATCAACTATCTTATGCTTCAAATAATCAATAGATTTTTCCAGCTTAACAAAGTCAGTTTTAAGATATTTTAAATTACCCCCCAATCCTTTAATCTTCTTATTTTCTAAGTTTTTATATCCCATTGAAACTTTTTTAATTCTCTCATAGGTAATATTTTCACAGAGCTTGTTTTCATTGTTTGTGCAAAGAATAAATTTACGATTGCCATTATCTTCTTTGTTTAAGCTTAAAACAGATTGACCGGTTGTCCCTGAGCCAGCAAAAAAATCTAAAATCGTTGATTCTGTATTAGTGGCAAGTTGAATAAGTGTCCTTATCAAAATTGATGGTTTAGGATTATCAAAAATATCCTCTTCATCATTACCTATATTAAAAATATCTCGTAGTTCCTTTTTTCCTTCTGTGGTTGTTCCTTTGTTAAGAAAAACAGAATACGGGGTTATATTTCTTTCCTCGTTTATGAATATTTTTATTGACGGAACGGCATCACCCTTTTTGCCCCAATAAATTCTATTATCTTTGTCCAATTCTAAAAACTCTTCTTGAGAGACATTAAATTGTCTTTTGAATTTTTTACCTGACGGTGATTTAACTGTATAATAATTTTCGTGATTTATATCTGACGCACCTTCTTTATTTGATATACTACCTGCTTTGTATGGACCTCTTTTATCATTATCAGGATTGCCATATTCATTTTGAAAATTTGGCATTTCCCTTATTTTATTTAAAACTTGACTCCTTTTAAAAACTACAAGGATATATTCGTGGTCTTTTCTAAAGCTTGTTGTGTTTTTCATTTTCCCATCCCGCCCATCACCACTTTTTCTCCAAACAATCACATCCGATTGATTTTGACCAAAGATCTCTTCAATAAGGATTTTCAAACCAGCAAACTCATTGTCGTCTATTGAAATAAACATTACTCCGTTTTTTGAAAGAAGGCTTTTCGCCAACTTCAATCTTTTTGACATAAAGGATAACCATTTACTATGTCTATATCTATCTTCTTTATCAACATAATGGTCATTGTATGTAAAATCTTTACTACCGGTGTTGTATGGCGGATCAATATAAATAGCATCAACTTTATTTTTATGGGTATATGAAAGCACCGAAAGAGAATGATAGTTATCCCCCTCAATTAAAATATTAAAATCCTCATTTTTATCGGTAATAATATCAGGATAGTTATTTCCTTTTTCTCGTAAAATCGGCAAGGCATCTTTACTATCTTTATCAAATTTTTCAATTTTATTCTCCCAAACAAGCCCGTATCTTTTACGGTCTTTTAGTTTTTTTATTTTAAGCTCAAGATTTGAAATGCGATCAAGAAGCTCTTTTTCTTTCGTATCAGTTTCCTTTGTCATAGGCACCCCTGAGGTGCCTAAAAACAAAATAGGCATCTCAACATAAGATGCCGACAGAACAACAGCTTACGCCATCAATTCTGCTATCTTAGAGGTTAAGATGCCCATTCTGGGCAGAATTGACGGCAAAAAGCTGATTTTCCTTTTATATAAACTATTATCCTGTCGGCAATTCAAATATAACAAATTTTGACAAAGTATGCCAATGTAAAGTAAAGTTAAGTATATGAGCAAAAAGGCAAAGGATGATTTTGGTCCGATTGATCCAAAATTTGACCCTGAAAAATACTATGACGAAAATATTAAGCCTTATATGGAAAGCAAGGGCGTGGCAAAAATGTGGAATTACTTTATGGAAATTACAAAGACCGATTATTTCCAAAATTTTATAAAAGAAATTAGAGCGAAATATGGTATACCTGAAAACGGCTTTAAAATGCACGATGAAAAAATCGGAATTCCGGCTGAAACAATTGTGCTTCCAAGAGAGAAAAATGACGAACTGAGAGAAGAAATAATAGAAAAAATTTGTAAAAAATATCAATTACATTACTTTGATTTTTATGATGTTATAGAATTTTATATTTATTATAATATACTAAGACCCCTAAATGATGTCGGAGCGATGGGACTATTCAGGGTTTCAGATGTTATAGATGAAAAAGAAGAGCCATTTGGAAAGCTTTTTCAAGATAGTGATGATATGGCATACCCTATTGCCATTCGTATAAGTCCATATGCCAGCCAAAGAGACCTTATTGATTTTATTGAAAATAAAGTAGTTTGGAAAAACAGTATTAAATTTTTACAGAATAAATACAGGAAAGATAATATAAAGATTGGTAAGATAAAAAATAAAAAGCAGTCAGTTCAAGAAAGAAATGATTTTATATGGCAAAACCGGCATTTACCCCGCAAGCAAATAATGAGCTTAATAACTGATAAATTCGGCTATGATCGGACTGTAGATTATGGCTATATTGGCAAGATAATTTCACTAGAAAAGAGAAAGAGAAAAGAACTGTAGGGCAGATTTTTTCTGCCCAGCAGTAAAATCTTATACTTCACTTGGCATAAAGAATATCCTGAAGACATCCTTCGGGATTTTTTATGTCAGAAGAAGCGAAAAAAAACACAAAAGAGCAGGAAAAATTTGAATCGGGGCAAAATCTGCTCGGCTTGTTTGCCATTCTTTTGGCGGTTGATAAGAGGATCAATCCACAAAATTATGAATTTCTTAACCAGCAAAAAGAAAATGATTGATACTGTCAAAATAAGAATACCGAGAGAAAAAATGAGAACTTTAGCCGGTGATCGCTTCGTAGGATGGGAGCTTGTAGGGCAAGATGCCCGTAAATATAAAAGGTTAGCCAAAAACCCAACAGAAAGCCAGAAGAAAGAGGCATACTTCCCAAAACTATGGACCTATGCAAGATGGTTAGATGAAAAATATCAGTCGGTATATATAATCATTGAATTTTCTGTCCCGAAACTTCTTTTTCAAAATAGCTTGTATGAGGTTATAGAAAATGATTTCCGAGCAGTTATTTTAGCTCTTAAAGAAAGATTGCAAGAAATGGGTGAAATTGTGTCTATTGAAACACTTGAAAATGCGGAAGTTATGTCGCTTCACGCCTCAAAAAACATTATTTTAAAAGAATACATAGCCATCTCTATATTGAAAGAATTGAGGAAAATAAATATAAGCAAGAAGTTTCATTTAAGCGAGGAGCAGTTCAAAAATGGCGGACACATTTTGCATATATATACCGATGTTCATTCTATCGCTTTTTATGACAAGCTCTTTGAGCTGGATCAAGGTCCGACTAAGGCATTTGATAAGGACCGAACTCCATCACAAAAAACACTTTATTTAAAAATAAAAAAATCTAATCCAACACTAGAAGTCTTAAGAATAGAAGTTAGGTTGATAAGAAGACCGAAGATGAACTCAATGTTAAAGAAGCTTGGATTTAAAGAGAACCCTACACTTAAAGATGTATTCAAAAAAGATGTATGTCAAAAAATCGTATTGTTTTATTGGGAGGAAATTATAAAGGGAGAAAATATATTTTTGTTTGAATTATCAAACAATCCAATGAAACTATACGCCAGAATCATACAGACCAATCCCAAAATAAAAGTAAAAGAAGCAATGAACCTTGTAGCTCTAAGCGTATTAGCAAAGGATGATGGCGGAATACGAGAATTTAGAACCTTAACAGAAAAAAGGACAAAGCAAAGAAATTGGTATAGAATTTCGGATGGCATAAAAAGGCTTAATAAATTGGCTGAAAAACAACCGCTTCATAGCTGGGTTAAGCAAATAGACGATGCTATAAAGGACTTCAGACCAATAAAGGAATCAGATGTAATACCCTAACGGGTTATCCA
The DNA here is from genome assembly GCA_038063535.1 of Patescibacteria group bacterium. Lineage (GTDB taxonomy): Bacteria > Patescibacteriota > Minisyncoccia > Phycocordibacterales > UBA9973 > UBA9973. Next base: position 69,270 of record JBBTUV010000002.1, read on the forward strand.
CTTATCAGATTTGTTATGTAAAGCATTGTAAAGTATAATATAAATATATGAAAAGAAAGCCAGTCAAACAAATGTCTACAGAAGAAATAAAAGAGGAAGTCAAACAAAGCCTTCTAAGGCAAAAAGCTCAAATGGCTAAATACGGAGTAGATCTATCTAAGTTTTGGAAAGACCTGCAAAAAACTATTAAAACTAAAAATAAAAAAGATGAATAAAAAAGATGAGTTTTATAAAGCAGAAGATTTAGCCAAAAAACTAAAGGTGAACATTATGACAATATACCGCTATATAAAGGCGAAAAAGTTAAAGGCGTATAAAATTGGCAAGGAGTTTAGAATTGATAAAAAGGAATTTGAGCGTTTTCTTAATAGTGTAAAGACCAAATAATGAAAGCAATAATTTTAGCTAGGGTTTCAACAGAGGACCAAATGCAAGAAGGATACTCCATTCCCGCTCAACTTCAACGGGCAAGAGAATATTGCCAAAGGAAGGGCTTAATTATTCAAAGTGAATATCCTTTTGACGAATCTTCTACAAAGGACCAGAGAAAGAAGTTTGATAAAGTTATTGAAGAAGTAAAAAGGTCAAAAGAAACAATTGCTCTGGTAGTGGAAACGGTTGACCGATTACAAAGAAGTTTCAAAGAATCTGTAATGCTTGAAGAACTTAGGAAGACCGGCAACCTTGAAATACACTTTATAAGGGAGAATTTGGTAATACATAAAGATTCTAACAGCTCTGAAATTCAAAGATGGGATTTGGGCGTATTTGTAGCTAAAAGTTATGTCCTTCAACTTAGCGACAATGTTAAAAGAAGTTTTGACGCAAAAAGAAAGAATGGCGAGATAACTTGCAATCCGCCTATTGGCTATATAAATGTTTATGACAATGCCGGAAAAAGAACTGATGTCGTCCCCGATCCAGACAAGGCACACTTCATTCAGAAAATGTTTGAGCTATACGCTACCGGCAACCACTCTATGCTAACTCTAAGGCAAGAAATGATTAAGACTGGATTTAGAAGCAAGGCAGGTAAAAAGTTATCGCTAAGTATGATAGACAAAATTCTCAATGATACTTTCTACTATGGGCTAGCATATTCAAGGACAAAAAAGATTTCTTGGAATCATAAATATAAACCGCTTATTACTAGAGAGTTATTTAACAGATGCCAAGACATAAGAAAGGGCTGGGGCAAGAAGCCGTTTCAGTATGCTTCAAAGCCGTATATCTTCAGAGGATTGGTCCGGTGCAGTAAATGTGGCTGTGCTATGAGCCCCGAAACTGCTAAGGGTAAATTTATCTATTATTCTTGCACCAACGCCAGAAAGAATATCTGCAACGAAAAAGTGTATGTGCCAGAGAAAGACTTTTTAAAGCCCATATACGAGGTCCTAGACGCATTTGAAAGCATACCGCAGAAAAAGATAGACGAGATCGTGGAAGCATTAAGGAAGACAAACGAGAATAAGGACCTATACCATAAAGAAGCCATAAGGTCGCTACAAAGCGAATACAACGCCATTCAGGCACGCTTGAGCCGTCTTACGGACCTATTGCTGGATCAGAGTATTACTAAGGACGACTATGACAAAAAATTGAAAGAAATGAAAGAAAAGCAGTATGAAATTAACCTCCAAATTGATGACCACACCAGAGCCGATGAAAATTACTACATCACGGCTTCAAATGTGTTGAATCTAGCTAAAAGAGCGAAGGAATTATTTATAAGTTCTGAAATACCGGAAAAGAGAGCAATCCTGAATTATCTACTTCAGAACTGCACCGCAAATGGAAAAAAGCTAGAGTTTTCCTTGCGTTCTCCATACAACCATATACTTAGTTTCGCTAATCAACCAGCTTGGCTCCCTCTGTACGACGAAATCCGAACGCATTTTGAGCAGAACCCTGACTAAT
>JBBTUV010000003.1:0-201400 GCA_038063535.1 Patescibacteria group bacterium
AGGGAGAATCGAACTCCCGTCTCATCCTTGGCAAGGACGTGTTCTACCACTAAACCATGACCGCTCCTTAATTTTTAATGTTTAATTATAATATTTTTAGGGATTGTTAGCAATTTTGAGTCAAAATATGCTTAAAAAATAAGATTATTTTACTTAAATAATTAAAAAGAGTATAATTTACAAGTATTGCACCCGTAGTGAAATGGATATCACGACGCGCTTCGGACGCGTTATTGTGGGTTCGAGTCCTGCCGGGTGCGCAAGAGTCTGTCCTTTAGAAAATGCTTAATTTATAAGAAAATGTGGATAACTCTGTTAGTAGTGTTCATAAAGGACAACTTTCAAGTGTCCTTTAGAGTTTCACGTGAAACTTATGCCTAAGATTTTTACATCAGATACGCAAAAGACAGGCGAAATTGGCGAAAATATTGCCGCAAAGTTTCTCATGAAACATGGTTTCTCCATATTGGACAGAAACTACACAAAGAAATGGGGAGAAATAGACATCGTGGCTGAAAAGGAGCAGAAGCTTTATTTTATCGAGGTTAAATCAGTAGTTAAGGATACAATGGACCAGGTTTCACAAGAAACATTGGACCAATACAGGCCAGAGGATAACATGCATCCCTGGAAACTGAAACGTCTTTCGAGAGCCATCCAAACATATATCTTGTCTAAGAAATTAGACGAAAAAGATTGGCAATTCGACCTCATAGCTGTCTTTTTGAGCCCAAAGGACAAGAAGGCCAGGGTGAAGGTAGTGAGTGATATAGTTCTGTGATATAAATAAAGCCCGGCGGGCTGTAGTATACCGGTAGTACACGTGCTTTGGGAGCATGTAGACTGGGTTCGATTCCCAGCAGCCCGACATGACAGCATTTGCATTACTTTTTACGCTTTCGGCGATTGGAATTAGCGAGACGGTATATCTCATCCGCACACGGATTGCGGCGGAGCAGCCGGTCTGCCCGATCGGGGAGGGTTGCGCCACGGTACTTACCAGCAAATACAGTAAGATTTTCCTGATCCCGAATGATATTCTCGGGCTTCTGGCTTACGTAGTGATTTCTTTTATCGCGGCACTCTTGGTGCTTGAAATTAATGTCGATCTTTGGAGCCTCATAATAAAAATCCTGGTTGGGGCAGCATCACTCGTATCATTATTCTTCACATATCTTCAATGGCGGGAAATCCGGGCCTGGTGTTTTTGGTGCCTGATGTCGGCGTTTACAATTTGGCTGATGGGAATTATAATAATTTTTAGCTCTGTAATATAGAAATGAGCAAAACTGCATTTCACATTTTAAGAGTGGGGCTCGCGATAACCTTCCTTTGGATCGGCATACTCATCTTGAAACAACCGGAGGCCTGGGCAAGCTACATTGCGCCCTGGGCGGCCGGGCTCCTGCCGGTTTCGCCCGTAGAAGCGATGCAGGGAACCGCGGTTCTTGATTTGGCAATCGGCCTTCTGCTTCTCACTGACACTTGGGTGTGGCTCGCGGCACTGATAGGAGCACTTCACCTCATCACTGTGCTTGCGGTTTCGGGAATTACGGATATTACCGTGCGGGATATTGCGATTTTTGCGGGCGCGGTCGCGCTCTTCGTCGAGACGCGACCGAAAAATTTATTAATTAAACAAAAAACAATATGAGCAAGTCAACAGTTATGGTTTTAATTTTGGTCATCGTTTTGGTCGGGGGGTATTTTATTTTCAGCAGCCCGAAGGCGACAGCGCCGACTCCTGAGACAAATACCCAGGACACGGAAACACCGGGTGAACCAGTTTCCCCGACATCGGAAATGCCCGTTCCGGGCGGCACCGTTCCGGAAATGACGGTAGAACATACGGTAACTTACACTAATAGCGGCTATTCGCCGAGCGAACTTAAGATAAAGGAGGGGGAGACAGTCACCTGGGAGAACGAGAGTACGCAGAACATGTGGACGGCCTCCGCGATGCACCCGACGCACACAGCTTACAGCGGGACTTCTCTCTCCGCGCACTGCCCGGACACTGAAAATGTCGCTTTCGACGCTTGTGAGGGCACTCTTCCGGGAGAGTCTTGGTCCTTCACCTTCACAAAGGCCGGTAGCTGGGGCTATCATGACCACCTACATCCGACACTCTTCGGGAAAGTTATCGTTGAATAAAATTAAAATTTAGGCTATAAACTATTGCGGGCATTGCTCCGCAATGCGGGATTAGTTTAATGGTAAAATATCAGTTTTCCAAACTGAGGTTGGGAGTTCGATTCTCCCATCCCGCACCATGATTTATTTATACGCATTCGGAAGTGTGATTCTGGTGAGTCTCATTTCACTGGTCGGGATTTTTGTGCTCACTTTTAAAGAAGAGTGGGTACGCAAATATATTTTTTTTCTAGTAAGTCTCGCGGTCGGCGCGCTCTTGGGCGATGCCTTTATTCACCTAATCCCGGAGGCCTTCGAAGAAGGAATTTCGTCGGCGGGGCTCTTCGTCACTGTTGGCATCCTTATCTTTTTTATCTTTGAAAAATTTATGCACTGGCACCACCACGGTGCGGACGTAGAAGAGCCGGAAATTCACCCGGTTGGCAAGCTTGTTCTTTTCTCTGATGGGGTTCACAACTTCATTGACGGGATAATCATTGGCGTTTCCTACATGGTGAGTATTCCCCTTGGGCTCGCGAGCACGCTCGCAGTTGTTCTGCACGAAATCCCGCAGGAGATCGGCGACTTTGCCGTGCTCCTCCACGCCGGCTACGCCAAGAAGCGAGCGCTCTATCTTAACTTTCTGTCGGCCGCAGCGGCGATCGCCGGAACTCTTTTGGCATTTATTCTCGGGGAAGGCGGTAAGGAGCTCGCCGCCTGGGTTCTGCCATTTGCCGCCGGGGGTTTCATCTACATCGCTATGAGCGATCTCATCCCGGAACTTCATAAAACAAAAGAGCTGAAGCACTCTTCACTTCAGCTGGTTGCGGTTCTTATCGGAATTCTCGCGATGCTCGCACTCACGCTTTTAGAGTAGTTGGTCTTAGAACGGATTCTTTGCGCCCTTGACTTCGATATGAAGATGCGGGCCGGTCGAGCGGCCGGTATTGCCCACATAACCGATCGTCTCGCTTTTCTCGACTCTAGCGCCCACCGAGGTCCCAAGCCGGGACTGGTGCGCGTAGATGGTTTGGGTTCCATTTGGATGGGAGATAATGGTGAGCACCCCGTATCCGCCGTTCCATCCGGTTCGGGCGAATGTTACGATGCCTTCTGCGGCGGCGAGAATCGGGGTGCCGGTCGGCGCTGCAAGATCAACTCCACGGTGGGTTGATGTAATGCCTCGGGTGCGCCGCGCTCCGGGAACGGGATTGGTGAAGTAACCGCTCGCGTCTCTGAGAGCAGCCTGTGAAGTCCCTCCCCGAGCGATCGCCGTTCCGGCTCTCGGAGCGCTTGGGATATTCGCGCCTGGGATCATCAGTTTTTCTCCAATTGAGAGTTTGACGCCGGCTTCAATGTCGTTCGAAAGAAGAATGTCGTCCACGTCTACCTTGTATAAGTTAGCTATCCCCTGAAGCGTATCGCCCTTTTTAACCGTATGCTCTACCCCGGAGAAAGGCAGGATAAGGAGAATATCTCCAACTTTGAGCTTGGCTCCTTTTTGCAAATCATTTGCGGAAAGAACAGTATCCACCGAGATGTCGAACATTTGGGCTACCTGTGAAACAGTATCGCCCGGCCGGACTACGTATACGTTAACCTCACCACCCGAAAATTCGACGCCGCCAGTGCCTCCCAAAGCGCCGAGTGGGCTTACCTCTGCGAGAAGCGCATTATCGGAAAGAATACTAACCTCTCTGCTTGCATCAACATCGCTTTTGCTGTCGCGGACTGAGGCGGAAGAAAAATTGGCCTCAAGTAAGGCCATAGTTTGAGAGTTAGCACCATCAAGAGAGGGGTTGGTGAGCACGGTCTCCGCTGAAGCTTCGCCAAAGATGGAAGAAAAGAGTCCGGCAGCGACCGGCACGGGCACGGAAAGTCCTCCCAGGGAACCCAGGAAAAGCGATGCAGACAAAAGAAAACTGAGTATTTTGCTTGTTTTTCTTGGAGGTTTTATAAAACAAAGACGATATCGAGAGAATCCCCTTAAGCCTCAGCCCCGCTAGAGCAGGGGGTTGCTTAGAATCACAGGACGACCAAATTGTACTGCAAACAAAGGTTCTCGCGATGGTTACTATCATCCAGCCAATCAGCCATATATTCCATACCCCTACTGCCGTATCATTCCAGGGTAGCCCAAAACCGCCCCGGGGTCAAACCCCTCCTGTGGAAAGAGAAAACAGCATATATTTAGGCTGCCATTTTGGGCCTCTCTAGGACTCTTAGATTGTATTTCTCCTGGACACTTTTCTTTATCGTGCCGTCCTTATTCAGAAATTTAGCTCCCAAATAATCGTGGATCTCTGAATCGAGATTCACTTGTGTACCTCGTATAAAAGCGAGCGTTTGTGGATAAGTATTGCGGCATTGCGGTCTCCCGTTCTCATAGTCCATAACAGCAAGGAGCATGCTCATGTATCCCGAATCGATCTTTTTGTTCGCCTTTGCCATCGCTTTTACCAGCTCCGGGAGTTTGCGCCGATTCACCACCGCTTCGGCGAACAGCTTAAAGTCTATTTTGAATTTTTCCTGAAGAGCTTTGAGAACCCGCCGTTCTGGACCATATGCTCGGTTGGAAAAATCGAGAGTTCCGCCGGCTTCGCGATAGGCTTCCAATGCAAGATCTTCAGTGACTGCCTCATTGAGAGCTCTGCCTCTTTCTTTCAGATCCGGCATATTTGCATTTCTTCCGATGTATCTAGTCAGCCTCAAGCCGGTGCGACGAGATGTGTAAGTCTTTTGCTCTTTGTCCTCCGTCTCAAATCCCCAATAGTTATTGGCAACAGAATCGTGAATCACTTCATGGGAAATGGTGTGAAGAAGAGAATCTTCAAGTGCATCTGGTTCTAAGGTCTCAAGCATATTCATGTTAATGAAGATTTCCCCTTCCTCAACGATACAAATCCCTGCCGCTTCGACAAATCCACGGTTCGCCATAAATTCATAGAGTCCTACTAAGTGAACTTTCCCGGACGGAGGCATCGGGCTGCGATTTTCCCCACCATACTTTTTCATCAAGGCCTCGACATTTTGGTATGCTTTTTCGACGATTTTAGTGTATTTTTCTTTGGTCTCGGCACTCTCATACTTTTTTCGGTCCGCAAGGATTCTGAATTCCACGTAATCAGCCGCTTCGCGTGCCGAGGGAGCAGCATTGATCTTCTCAAGATCTTCTCGAAGCCACACAGTGAAAGGACTTCTGATCATCCTCTCGGCGATTTCTCTGGGTTCGGGGAAAACGTGTTCAGCCGGGTAACGCTCTCCCAGGTCTTCCTCGCCCTCCAAGGTTTGGCTCCGGCTTGCGATGGAAGCCTTTTCCTTGTATTTTCCTGGTGGAATAGGTTGGGGAGGAAGAACATCAGACTCCTTGCTCCATTCTTTTGCTTTTTCTTCGAAAGTTTTGCGGCCAAAACCTTTCGCCTCGCCGGTCCCTTTGTAGTCTTCCAGCGCCTTACGTGGGAAAATCGGAATAAAGGACGGAAGTTCCCAATCTCTATCGACAACTCTGTGGAAAGTGTACTCATGTTTTTCAATAAGCCCGGGAGTGAATTTTTGCCCCACATCGGTCGCGATTGGAGTATATTTTCCATCTTCGTCGGCAATAACTGCTTCCAGAAATCCAGGATGGGTCAGTCGGCCACTGGCATCTTTTCCAAAAAGAGAATACAAGCTCTCCGGGATTATCGGTTTTCCATCTGCCCCCATTTCTATCACGATTCCTTCATGCTGATTTCCGGTATCAGGAGTAAAGAGTAATTTAATTTTTCCTTCACTCATCAGCGTGGCAATGTCGGGATGTCGAGAACCCTGAAAAGATTCGAATTGCTTCAAATTGCTTAAATCAATCGCGGGGTGCCCTTGTTCGTCAAAGCCAGTGCTGTTTACTCCGCCATAGTGAAGCCTAAGTTCGTTTAAATCCGGACGAGTAGTTTCGTTCATCAAATGAGCGTGGCGATGAATTTCCTGCAATTGCTCCGCGTAGGAATGACGATTTGCTTGTAAATATTCTTCGATGCTCCCGGCAGGAATTTTTGTACCATGATGTTCAAGAGAAAGGCCCAGTTGTTCTACCGAAAGATTCAAGATTTTGCCATCTTTTCCTTGAATTATTTCCTTCACTAGAACTTCGTGAGTTCTTGAATCAACCAAGGAGCTGGTTCCGTTCGTGTTTTCGATTATCTCGGTTCCTTGAGGAGCGCGGATTGTCGCAAGGTCGTTGTGGAGTGGGGCGTAAGCGTGAGAAAGATCGGTGGGAACTTCCTGGCCACTTCGCTCGCCTCGGAAATAATGCCAGAGTCGCTGTATAGATGTTTCCCCTCCGTTTCGTGGATGGATTCCTGTCTTATCAAGCCCTTCCTGGACAACCGCCCCTATTCCAGCACCAATTATTCCGCCTACCACGGCCGCCTTGCCCATTTCCTTTGCCCTAAATTTACCAAGCTCTTTATTCACTCCGCCGATCCCTTCATTGAGAACCGCCATTCTTTCGGCAAGAGAAGTTTGAAATGCCGCGAGGTCTTTTATCTGCACTTTTGTTTCAGCGAGAATCCTCATAAGCTCGAGGCGGCTTTGGCTAAGCACTTTTTCCCCTTCGTACTCTATAAGATCAAGCCCGTCAGTTTCAGAAATGGACATTCTGGCTTCCGCATCGGCGGTTTCCTCGATGAGCTGTCTTAATGCTTCTGGATTTCCCATCCGCGCTTGATTGGAAAGTTCGATCAGCCGATCCTTGATCTCGGATGCAAGACGCATGTCGTAGACGAAGCGCTCCATCGCCTCGCGATTTTTTCTTTTCCCTTTTTTGTTTTCGAACTCGGAGATGTCTCGTCCCATTGCTCGCTCCATGCGGTGGGTTGCTACGTCAACTTTTATATCTTTTGATCTGCGTAAGGCCCCGAAAAGCGCTCCTGCGCCAAGTGCTCCCCCTAAGAAGTACACCGGTTTCTTGGCAAAATAGGCAGCGACCGAAAGCCCCGCCGCAAGCCCGGTCGGGGAGAAGAGGTGCGCGAGAACCCTATGTTTTTGGGTACGCTCGATGATCTTGTCGATAAATCCCAAGTTCTGTTCGGTTTTGACAACGCGCTTCGCATTCCCGAGATCGACTGCAAGTCCTGCGTCGAGGCGGGCGAGTCCCTCGCCATGCTCGGCGAGTTTTCGGAATTCGCGTGCTGCTTCTAGAAAATTATCCGCAGAGAGATGTCCCGGCCCAAAAGAATCGGGGTGTTTTTCGTTTACCTTACGCAAGATCTCGTGCTTTTTTTTCGTAAATTCCTCGTCAGCCATTTTGCCGAGAGCATATTCGCGCATGAGATCGATAATAGCCTTGTTGAACTCCGGGTCTTCCAATGTTTTTTTGCTTTCACCTCCAGTGGCCCGGAATAAATCCTCCTGGAACCTTTCAAACTCCGCGCGCATTTCCCGCTCGTGTTCTGCTTTCTTTTCCGGGTCGGCAAAGATGTTCTCCTCTCCTTTGATCCGAGCAAGTTCCTGGGCGTAGTAGCGGCGTCGATAAAATTCTTCGGCGGGGCGATACCAAAGTTTTTTGAAAAAACTGACGACCCCTTTTCTGCTTAGAACTTCATTTACCCGTTCAGTGGCCCTTTGCTTTGCCAGTTGCTCTGCAATGTCAGAAACATCTACCGCTAAAAGCCGTTCGGGCACATGAAATTCTTTTTTTCCTTTTTCCTCTTTCTTATCGTCTGGTTCCTCTTCTTTTTCTTGCTTTTTCTTTTCCTCTTTTACATCCTTTAAATCTTCGATTTCTGCTTTCTTGGAGTTTATATTATCGAGCTCTTCTTCGAGCTTGCGATATTCTTTTTTTGCTTTCTCGAGTTGGTTCCAAAGGTTGGCTTTTGCCTCCTTTTCCATTTCAAAATTGTACCCCTCTTCAAGGTTGTGGATGTTTTCCTTTAATTCCTTGTATTTAGAGAGGAGGTCGGCTTCTTTATTAGTTGGTTGTAGGCTTTCCCTCATAGCCAATTTTATTTAACTATGCCCAAATATGTATCTCTAAACGACATCATCGCCTGAGAAAATAATTCTTGGGCATTTGGAAAGTTCGTTGATATAAATTGGTTTACTTTCTCTTGGTCTCCCCCTTCTGTGATTTCCCGGAAGGAAGTTAATTTGTTTTCATCTAGGTTAGAAACAACTGTAGCCAGAAAACGATCTTCGAGGCGATTTTTAAGATCCGCGAACATTTGAGACCGCACTTCCGGAGAAACATTGTCCATACCGGCTTCGCTGAGCATTTTATTAAGAAATTCGTCTATTACTTTTTGCGAACTGAGTTCTGTTAGCATGTTATTTTGATTACTTTTAAAATTTAACCACAGAAAGTTTTATAATGCAATACCTAAACATTATAGCATATTCCATTGTGCTATAGTTGGAGAATGCAAGATCACCTTGTCGAGCTCAACGAAAAACAGCGGGAGGCGGCGACGCATGTAAGCGGGCCGCTTTTGATCGTTGCCGGAGCGGGGGCAGGGAAGACAAAGACGATAACGCAGAGGATCGTGAACCTGATCAGCGGGGGCGTGGCACCGGAAAACATCCTGGCGGTGACTTTTACAAATAAAGCCGCAAAAGAAATGCGCGATCGGGTGATCGCGGAGGTGGAGAAGCTCGGCGGGCAGAGCACCCGGCCTTTTATAAGCACTTTCCACTCGCTCGGCGTACACATAATAAAAGAAAACGCGCGAGCCCTCGGTTTCAATCGCCACTTTACGATACTCGACGAGAATGACGCGACGGCTCTCATAAAAGAAGCCATGCTCGATCTTGAGCTTGATCCCAAGGAGCATGATCCTAGGCGGATTCGCGGAATAGTGAGTCGAGAGAAGGGTAATTTCGTCGACTCTGACGGCTTCCGCGAGCGGCTCGGAGGGGGAGCGAGCGCTATACAGAGAGTTGTCGCGCAGGTTTGGCCGCGCTATGAACGAGCAAAAGCCAAGGAAAACTCGCTTGATTTCGATGATTTACTTCTTTTCGCGGTGAAGCTTCTTCAGGGGAAAAGGGAGGTAAGGGAAGATTATCAGGAGCGTTGGCAATACATTCATGTTGACGAATATCAGGACACGAATGAAGTGCAGTACCTTCTCACGCGCCTCCTTTCGGAGAATCATCAGAACATTTGCGTGGTCGGGGATGCCGATCAGAACATTTACTCCTGGCGGGGGGCAAACCTCCGGAACATTCTCCATTTCGAGAAAGACTATCCAGGGGCAAAAATAATTTTGCTCGAAGAAAATTACCGCTCGACCGGAAACATACTGGATGCGGCGAATGCGGTCATCAAGAAAAATAAATTCCGGCCGGAGAAAAATTTATTTACAAGAAAAAACGCAGGTGAGAAAATTTCTTTATACAGCGCTCTGGACGAAACCGATGAAGCGGACTTCGTCGCGACGAAAATTTTGGAGATGCTCGACTCTTCCAAGAGAAGAGAAGATGTTCTTGAGAAAAGCCCTGGGAGCGCGGCGGCGCGGACACGAGGAATTTTTCAGCAGGAAAATATCCGTGCTTTTCGAGAGAATGTCTTCTCTGATATAGCTGTGCTATACCGCGCTAACTTTCAGTCGCGAGCACTTGAAGAGGCGATGCTCAATTATAATATTCCGTACCAAGTGCTTGGCGTGAAATTTTTCGAGCGAAAGGAGATAAAGGATACGCTCGCCTACTTACGCGCGGCACTTAATCCCGCGAGCCTCTCGGACATAAAAAGAATCATCAACTTCCCACGCCGGGGGATCGGCAAGGCAACACTGGCGAAAATTTTTTCTGGCGACACCGAAAGTTTACCGGAGAAAGTTAAGATGAAAATAGAAAATTTTTACAAATTGCTCGCGGAAATTAGAAAAAAAATTGAAAGTGATAAAGCATCTGATGTAATAAAATTCACTGTGAAAATTTCCGGCATCGAGAAGGAACTTTCCGAGGGTACGGATGAAGAGCTGGAAAAGCTTGAAAATATAAGGGAATTAGCGACATTGGCGCTCAAGTATGATGGCCTGGAAAATGGTATTGAAAAACTTCTAGAGGAAGCGGCGCTCGCGAGCGACCAGGACTCACTCGTCATCAATCAAGAAAAAAAGGAGAGCAAAAATGCCGTGCGCTTGATGACTGTACATGCGTCGAAGGGATTGGAATTCAAATATGTTTTTGTTGTTGGATTAGAGGAAGGATTGTTCCCCCATACGAAAAGCCGTGAAGCGAAAACGGGCGAGGACTCCGAAGAAGAGCGCCGGCTCTTCTATGTCGCGCTCACTCGCGCGAAAGAAAAACTATTCCTCTGTTATGCGGATTACCGCACCATATTCGGCTCGCGGGCAATGAACATGCCAAGCGAATTTATTTTGGACGTGCCGAAAAATCTGCTCGAGATCGAAACCGGAGAAAAAATTAAAACCGTTGACATCGATGAATAAAAAATTCGCGAAAAAATCCAAAAAAGCTCTCGGCCAGAATTTTTTAAAATCGAGAGATGCACTTTCTAAAATAATTTCGGCCGGCGAGCTCATGAAAGAAGACACAGTGCTCGAAATCGGCCCCGGGAAAGGAATCCTGACCGAGGAATTGCTTAAATATGCAGGAAAGGTGACCGCAGTTGAAAAAGATCGCGAACTTTTCGCATATCTTTCCGAAAAATTCAGGGGTGAGATAAAAAAAGAGAAATTAATTTTAGTGAATGATGATATTCTGAATCTGGAAGCCAGTAGCCTAGTGCCTAGTGCCTACAAAATAATTGCAAACATCCCTTACAACATCACCGGCGCGATACTGAAAAAATTCCTGACTGAAGAAGATCAGCCGGAGCGCATGGTACTCTTGGTGCAGAAAGAGGTAGCGGAAAGGATCATCGCGCGTGACGAAAAAGAAAGCATTCTCTCGATCTCTGTGAAATCATACGGCACACCGAATATCGTCGGGAAGGTGTCGGCAAGATACTTTTCCCCAGCTCCGAAAGTGGACAGCGCAATCATCGTTATCGGAGACATTTCTCGGCAGTTTTTCAAAGAAAATGGCTTGAAAGAGAAGAAATTTTGGGAAATTGTCAGAAAAGGCTTTGCGCATAAGCGCAAAAAACTATCGGGCAACTTGAAAAATTCGGTTCCGGCGCTGGTTTTAGCGGAGCTTTCCGACAAAAGAGCGGAGAACTTGAGCCTTGAAGACTGGGCGAGGCTCGCAAAATGGGATTTAGACAGCTAGCTTTGATATAATAAATACATAATTAAAGAGTTTTTGGTAAAAAACAAAAGGGTCGTCCTCATCGCTTTTGCGGTACTTTTTCTTGTGCTGCTTCTGTTCTCAAGATCGAGCTCGAAGTGGAGCGCGACGTCCCCGGTTTCGGAGAATGGCCTCGTCTATGGCAGTGAATCGGTTGGCGCCCTCCTAGCGAAAGACACCGACGGCGACGGAGTGTTCGATTGGGAGGAAGGACTCTGGGGCACGGACCCCTTGAAACCCGATACGGACGGAGACGGGGAGTCGGACCAGAACCAAATCGCAAAAATGAAGGCCGAGCGGGTGGCTGGCGCAGAAGCCAGCGGAGAAATATCCTATGCCGAAGAAGGAAGTCTGACCCAGACCGACAAATTCGCTCGAGAACTTTTCACCACTGTCGTTGCCTTGAGCCAAGCGGGTGACGTCGATGACGGCACAGTGGCCGACATCACTGCCTCTCTGGCTACGCAGATTCAGAACCCGGCACAGAGAAAAGTCTTTACCTCGGCGGACTTGAAAATAATAAGCGATAACAGCACGCAATCTTTTATGAATTACAGCAACGACACCGACAAGATTTTTGTCGGTAAGTATCCATTTGATGAGAAAGTCGCCGATATTTTGATAAAATTCTCTGAAGGGGAAGGGGAAGGGGACGCCGCGGTCCTTGTAGAACTTGATCCAATAATAAAAAATCTTGCTGGTATGGTGACTGGGATGACGACAATAAATATTCCTTCGGAAATTGCTACCTATCACTTGGCTGTTACGAATAGTCTGGAGAAAATTTACGAGAATCTGAGCGATATCAGGCTCATAGATAGCGACCCGGTCCTTTCGATAGGCGCGATAAGTACATATTCTGACAATCTTGAAGCTCTAGATACATCGATTGTCGCTGAATTAAAAGCAATTATGGATAAATTCCAATAATATGATTTTTAAAAATCAAAAAATACAAAAGTTTCTTGCCGCACTGGTCTTGGTGGCGATTTTGGCAACTCCCATGATGATTCCGAGGAAAGCCGATGCTCTTTTTGGAGTCGGGGATATTTCCTTCGATCCCGCCGTCTTTTTGAACACCCTAGTGAGCAAAATTCAAGACGTCATTAAGCTAAAAATAAAATTCAAAGAAATTCTCAATGAGATTTTAAACAAAATTTCAAAGAAGATTGCGATGCGCGCGCTTACCAGGATGACCGAAAGCACGGTGACCTGGATAAACAGCGGCTTCCACGGCAAGCCCTTATTCTTACAAAACCCGGATACCTTTTTCGGCGACATTACCAAATTTGAAATCAGAAAGCTGGTGGATGTTTACGGCTACAACTCTTCCCGATATCCGTTCGGCAAGCAGTGGTCACTGGACGTTATCAACGCATACAAGGGCCGACTTCAAAACAACGCCTCATACAGCTTGAGTAATCTAATTCAAGATGAAGTATATTTAAACAGCTATCGCTCGAACTTCGCAGTCGGCGGCTGGAATGGATTTCTTCTGCAAACTCAGTACCCGGAAAACAACTATATCGGCTTTACCATGCTTGCGAATGAAGAGCTGGCTCGCAGGCTCAACACCGACCCTAATGCAAACAACGAGATCGGAAAAGTAAAAACGACTCTGCAGCAAGGCTTAGGCTTCCTTTCCCCGCAGACTTGCAGTTCGAACCCGGGCCTGACTCGAAACCCATACGCTCCTCCTGATTTTAAATTTAACGAAGAGTATAAACCTCCGGAGGTATTTAGTAGGGAAAGTTATATGAAAACGGACGCGAACACAGGCCTTCGCGTTCCCGATGATGCGGCTTACCTAGCAGATGTAGCGGCTAAAAGATTGTATGATAGTGGATACAACTCAAGAAAAGGAATCTCGCAAATTAACTGGACGAATAACAATACTTGCACGGGCGGATGGGTAAATACTACTCCCGGTTCGGTGGTGGCTGGCAAGATCACCGAGGCACTTAACGTCCCAGAAAACCAGACCGGTTGGAAGGCGGTGATCGGAGGGAGTCTCGCATCGATCTTTGATTCGCTCTTAAACAAATTCCTCGGTTCGGGCTTGGACGCCCTGGCAAGCAAGATCAACCCGCCGGCGGAGAAACCCGACAACTGGGACTACCTCGGCAATACTCTAGGAAGTCCGGCTACATATAACCCATATAACGACAGCCCATTCGGCGGGCCGGATGAAGTTATAGTGCTTGACGAATTCAAGACAGCAGTAGATCAGGGGATTGCCGCAACTCGGGAAGAGCTCGCACTTCTCGATAACCCGAATTCAATCCAATACGGCGCGATTCAATACCTCTCCGCCATCTGGCCAAAAGTGCGTCAGCTCGACATTTGCCTGCCGGGCCCGAACTACAAATGGGAAGAAAGGTTCGATGAAGATATAAGGAACACGAGCATGAACTGGAATAAAAAAGCGAAAGATGATGGGGAAAAATTGCGGGAGGTCGGAGTAATCATCAAAGAGCTTCAATTTGCCGCCGATTTCTTCAAAGATTGGATTCGCAATCAAATGATAACGTCACTTCCGAGCGCTTTCTTTTTCCTAGATACGATTAACGAAACCGAAGCGAACGATACCCTCGTCATGGAGATAGTCAACGCAAAGAGACTTAAGGCTAAAGCCCTTCCCGCTCTTATTGCGATCCAGGGAGCGCTCAATTCAGAAGAATTCAACGTTCAGCCCGAAGCAGGGACCCCGGCAGAAAAAAGACTTATAGACTTAAAAAAACAGTACAATATCATTGCATATTCAATCTCAAACTCCGACACGATCGAGGAGGCTCGCGCGCAACTCAAAAGTTTAATTAATAAACTGTCAGACTTAAACAGTCTCACCGCCCAGTGTGCGACTGAAAGAAAAAACTCTCCTGACAAATGGAACCTTGTCGCCAATTGGGACGATCCTTATGGAACGAAGAGTTTTAAGGCGAGTGAAAAAGGAAAAAACATAAGAGTAAACGCTGTCAGAAAATCTGACGGGGTTTACTCAAGCATTATAATGAACTATACAACTAGTGGAACTGAACGGGAGCAGTTCTGTTCCCTTCCAGTGCTAAACGGGTATACCCATGAGATGTTTGTAAATGCGATGGACCCAAGAGAGGGGGGAACCAATGTCATATACCCTGAAATTCCTCGGGTCGCTGGCGCGATAAGAACTGAAACGGTGGGCAGTTCCGTGATTCTTTTTAACTGTAACGATATTTTCCGCTCTTACCCGCTCGACTACAAAGGAAACATTCCGGGCCAGCTGACGATTGACCCACCACCACCAGCCGACCCACTTATCGATAGTACGCCAGACGGCGGAACACCGCCGCCGGGGACACCATGCGACCCGGCGACTGACCCGAGCTGTGTGCCAGCCGGTTGTGGTGGCACGGGACAGATCGCGTGCACGTAGAGTTTTAGATTGAACTTTATGAACTTGAGGAACTTTAAAAATTTTATAACTCCGCTCCTTCTCTTCTCAATCGCCTTGAGCATGTTCGCTGTGCCAGTAGGAACAAATTTAGAGAAAAATACAGCCCTTGCTGCAGAATGTACTGGAGTGGATGGGAATGGGAATCCTGTTCCTGCTGGATGCACTCTTCCTCTTGGCACATGCACTTATACATTCAACGGGGAAACAAAAACAGGGAGGGTAACTGAACAATATTGTAAAAGTCCGGCTGGGTACAATAATACTTCTTTGGGATACCAGTTCGTGAGTTGGGTAAAATCGGGAAACCAAAACGCTGCTCCCTTGGCGGATCCGGCAAATGAAGCACTCGCAAACGCAGAAAATCAAAAAAAACCTGGACTGGAAGGTGAGCTTCAAGAATGCGGATTTGGGTTCAAGGGTTCCATCTTCCCCGGATGTTTTCAGCAGCTTAGTTACATTCTTTTTGTAACGGTCCCGTCTTTTTTGATGGGGGTAACCGCCAATTTTTTTAATTTCATGGCGGCGCTGACGCTGACATCTGATTTATACAATAGTGGGTTCATAGCCCAAATCTGGAAAGTTGTGCGTGACTTCGCAAATATATTCTTTATCCTCATTCTTCTTTATGCCGCCTTTAGTATTATCTTAAATCTTGGGCATGGTGGAGGAAAGAAAATTATAGCGAACGTGATAATCATCGCGCTCCTTGTGAACTTCAGCCTATTCATGGCAAGGGTTGTCATAGACGCCTCTAACATCGTCGCTCTCATTTTTTACAACCGAGTTGAAGTGCAATGCGCTGATGGGACAGATTCCTGTTACAAAAGAATCATAAATAAGGATGGCGCAAAAGTACAGGACAAAGACATGGCTGGTGCCCTTGTTTCGCCATACAAAATTACAACTTTTTTTAGTGATGACACAATTAAGAATTTAAAGGCTGCTATTAACAAGGACACTACGGGCCAAGTAGAATCGGGTTCTGGGCAGACTCTCGGTAAATTGACCCCGTATTTTATTATAGGGATAATGATAGCCTATGGATTGGTAGCCTTCGCGCTGACTTATGCATTTCTAGTCGCAGGTCTCGCATTCCTAGTAAGGATTATCAACCTCATCATGCTGATGGTCGTGGCTCCCTTTGCTTTTGTTTCTTTTGCAGTACCAAAATTCAGGAGCATCGATACGATCGGCTTTGATAGCTGGATAAAAAAGCTTTTCGAGTCAGCTTTTGTCGCTGCAATATTTATCTTTATCCTTTACATAATTTCTCAAGTCCTTAAAGCTGATATATTTGCGACTTATGCCACCGAAAATCCGGGAGGGGGGTTCTTCCGAGCTCTGCTTCTTGTTTTTATCCCGGCAATTCTCGTCGTCATCATGCTACTCAAAGGCGCGAAGTATGCAAAGAAAGCCTCTGGCGAATTCACCGGAGCGATCATCGGCGGAGCGAAAATGCTTGGCGGTGCTGCACTTGGTGCTGGACTGGGAGTTGCAGCGCTGGCTGGCACGCAAACTTTAGGAAGGGCTGGGATGGCTGCCGCGAATAGTGATAAATTGCGAAAAGACGCAATCGAAGGAAAAGGTTTTGCAAAGATCAGGGCAAAAGCACTATTGGGAGCGGGGAATTTCCTAGGCAAGAGAAGCTACGACGTCCGCCAAGTTGGCTTGGCGAAGACTGCCGCCGGCAAGGCTGGAATTAAGCTCGCAGACAAAGGATTGGGGGCGCTTGGGACTAAATCTTTTGAAAAAGGAAGAAGGGGGCAAATAGAGCGTAAAATTGAAAAGAATGAGGAAAAAATCACGCAGACAGTGCTACTAACCCGCGCTGCTGCCAATGCGCAAGATAACAGGGCAGCACAAGCGAAGGCTCAAAACATTCGTGCGGCCCAATACGAAACAGATAAAGAAAAAGCCAGCAAGAGTCCTAGTGGAGCGAAAAACCCGTTTTTCGATGAATCAGAATTCCGAGCGGCTTACGAGAAAGAACACGGAAGCGTCGATAAAGTCGAACCTGTGAAAACAGCAGCAGATGTGAATAAAGAACGTAGGGAAGCCTTCGCAATTAGTCTGCAAGAAGGCGGGGTCTTGAAACAAATTATGCGGGGAATTGGAAAAATGATTCCGGTTGGCGCGGGGACAGTAGCGACAGGAGCGGTGGCCGGTTCAATCGGAGCGGGGGCACTGGCCGGAGGAATGCTAATGGTTGGGGGAGGAGTTCTAATGGCGATAAAATCGGGAATAGACAAACTTGATAGAACTACGGCAGAAGTAGCGGCGGCGGCAAGAAAAGGTCCAACCGACTTCCAGAAATTAATTAAGGAGGTCACAAAAATGAAAGAAGGGGGAGAAAAAGGTACCGAAAAACTAGGGGGAGAAATTAAAAAGGCTGAAGAGGAACACAAAAAAGAACATGAAGAGGAGGGACATGAGGAAAAGGGGCATTAAAAATTAAAGTTGATTTATGGACGAAGAAACAATAAAAAAAATAAAGGAAAGATACGACATGTTGCCAGAGAGCATCAAGGAAATTATCATGTCTTCGAATTATCAAGATACTCTGATTGAGCTTGGCAAAAAATATAACCTCAACGTGGGGCAACTTGGAATTCTCGAGCGAGAAACTACTATGGTGCTCATGGGACTCACCAATCCCGACAACTTTCAGACAGAGATTATCCGAGAGATGGATGTTGACGCGGAAAGAGGCAGACAGATAGTCAAAGAGATTAATGAAGAAATTTTCGCGCGAATTAGAGACCTGCTCAAGTTGATGAACACGCCCCCGGGAGAAGAACCAAAGCTTGATGAGGAAACTCCTGCGCCGAGCCCGGAGATACTGAAGGCGGCAGGGGTTACCGCAGCTGCGCCGGATCTAAGTAAGCCCGAACTTCCGGCTGGGATGCTCGCGCAAAAATTGTCCGGCTCGTTTCAAATTCCATCCGTCACCACTGATCACACGACACCGAATGTAACACCGGAAAAACCAAAGGTCGACCCATATCGAGAACCGCTGGAGTAGCAATGCAATTCAAAGTTCCACAATTTTTAGAAATAGAAGACAAAATTTTCGGGCCTTTTACCTTCAAGCAATTCGTCTACCTGGTAGGCGGGGCGGGAATATGCTTTGTGCTCTACCGAGTGCTTGGCTTTGTTCTCGGCGCAATTCCGATCCTCGCGATCGGCGGCTTCGCCGCCATGCTCGCTTTCTACCGGCCGAACGGCAAACCATTCCTCTTCATGGTCGAGTCGGGATTTAAATACATATTCCAGAGCAAGCTCTATATTTGGAAAGCGGAGACAGATATGCCGAGAGAGGCCACAAAGAAAGAAATGCTCCCCGTTGAATCTCTTGAAGCGCGCCTCTCCGGATCTAAGCTTCGCGATTTGGCTTGGTCGCTAGACGTTTTAGATCTGAAAAAACAATAACATGGCAATTTCCGCAAGAAGAACTCAAGAATTCGTTCCGATCAAAGAAGTCCGCGACGGCGTGGTCGTGCTTAAAGACGGCTCGCTCCGGCAGGTCATCCTTGCGACTTCGACGAATCTATTTCTGAAGTCCGCCGACGAGCAGCACGCCATCATTTACCAATTCCAAAGTTTCCTGAATACTCTCGATTTCCCCACACAGATCTCGATCCAGTCCCGACGCCTCGATATCCGGCCGTATCTGCTTACGCTCGAGAAAAGGATGGCGGAAGAAGGCGAACCCCTCCTCAAGCTCCAAACTCGGGAGTACATCGAGTTCATCCGAAATTTCACCGAGCAGGTCGCGATCATGACCAAGACTTTTTTTGTGATCGTGCCATATACAGAAATTGCGATCCACACTGATACGGGAGTGCTCGGGAAGCTTCTCGGGAAAAGAAGAGACGCAAGCGCGGTCTCCGTGGCCTTCGAAGAGAAGCGCTCGCAGCTCGAGGAGCGGGTTTCGGTGGTACAGGAAGGCCTGGCGCGCTGCGGAATCAAGTCGGCTCCTTTGGGCACGGAAGAAGTTGTGGAAGTGTTTTATAAAGTTTTCAATCCGGGCGAGCTGCAAGGGAAAATTGCTATAAGTTAAAAGTTCATAAAGTAAATGTCAATCTTAGATAAAATTTTAGGGAGAGGAAGAGTGGGGGAGGGCGGGAGCGCCCACGTGCTTGCTGTCTTGCCCGAGCAGATATATCAGGCGGCGAACCTCGAGCTTGCGGACGTGGTCGCGCCCTCGGCTCTCAAGATCGAATCGAAATCCATCAATCTGGGCACCAAGATCGCCCGCACATTCTTCGTGATCTCATACCCGCGCTATCTTTCCGATTCCTGGTTCGCTCCGGTTATTAACCTCGATAAGATTTTCGATGTTTCCATCTTCGTACACCCGATTGACACCTCCTTGATCCTGCGGCAATTCCAGAAGAAAGTGGCCGAGGTGCAAAGCCAGATCTCGGTCCGCGAGACGCGCGGCATGGTCCGCGACCCGATGCTTGATACTGCCCACGAAGACCTTGAGTCCCTGCGCGACAACCTGATCCAGGCCCAGCAGAAGATGTTCGACGTCGGAGTTTACATCACCATCTATGCCGATAACGAAAATGAGCTCTTTAAAATTGAAAATGAAATAAAATCGCTGCTCGAGTCGAAGCTCATATATCTCAAGCCCGCGCTCTTTCAGCAAGAGGAAGGTTTCAAAAGCGTAATTCCCTTGGGCACAGATCTTCTTGAAATCCACCAGAAGCTTAATTCCGAGCCCCTCTCCTCGATCTTCCCGTTCGTCTCTTTCGATCTCACTTCGGACCGGGGAATTCTCTACGGGGTAAACCGGCACAACTCGTCCCTTGTCATCTTCGATCGGTTTTCGCTCGAAAATTACAACTCGGTCACTTTCGCCAAGGCTGGTTCGGGGAAAAGTTATGCTACAAAACTCGAAATCCTGCGCTCGCTCATGTTCGATGTGGAAGTGATCGTGATCGACCCGGAGCGCGAATACGAGTATTTGGCCGAGGCGGTTGGCGGGAGGTATTTCAACATCTCTCTTTCGAGCGAGCACCACATCAACCCCTTCGACCTGCCCATCCCGCGCGAAGATGAAACTGCAGAGGACGTACTTCGCACCAATACCATCAACCTGGTCGGACTCTTTCGCCTGATGCTCGGGGGGCTTTCTCCCGAAGAAGACTCGATGGTAGACCGCGCCATCACCGAGACTTACGCGATCAAGGATATTACCGCGAATTCAGATTTCTCGAACATCGAGCCGCCGCTTCTTTCCGATTTTGAGATGGTGCTTGCCGGCATGGAAGGCGGTGGGTCCTTGATACAACGCCTCTCAAAATATACTAAGGGCACCTGGGCGACATTTCTGAATCGCCCATCGAACGTGGACATCAACAAGCGCTTCGTCGTCTTTTCAGTACGGGATATGGAGGATGAGCTCAAACCGGTGGCGATGTATATCGTCATGCACTACATCTGGACCACCATCCGGAAGGCCCTTAAAAAAAGGCTTCTCGTCGTCGACGAAGCTTGGTGGATGATGAAATCGGAAGATACTGCGTCATTCCTCTACTCGCTCGCCAAGCGCGGGCGCAAATATTATCTTGGCCTCTCTACCATCACCCAGGATGCAGCTGACTTTTTGAACTCCCCGTACGGCCTGCCGATCGTCACGAACTCGTCGCTCCAGCTCTTGCTCAAACAATCAGCGGCGACGATTGATGTTCTTCAGAAAACTTTCAATCTTACAGACGAAGAGAAAAACCTCCTGCTTGAATCCGACGTGGGAGAAGGGATATTCTTCGCGGGCTTGAAGCATGTGGCAATAAAAGTAATCGCCTCTTACACCGAAGACCAAATCATCACCTCGGACCCCTCCCAGATACTCCAGATCCGCCAGGCGAAGCAGGAGCTCGAAGCCGCCGGCGGATGAAATTGATATAATTATTTTATGAAACTGAAATTTACAATCTTCTCCCTCCTTCTTCTACCCCTGGCCGGCTTCGCTCTTTCTCCTTCGGCGATCAACGTAAGCGTCTTTCCGCAAAGCCCTGCCCCGGGAGAAAATGTGACCATAACTCTCTCTAGCTACGGAGCGAATCTAGATATCGTGAACATAATCTGGCAAGTAAACGGCAAAACCGTCCTCTCCGGCATTGGTATGAAATCTTACTTGCTCACCGCCGGGGCTGCCGGGGTGGAAGCAAAAGTGGTGGCGCGAGTGATGCTTCCGGAAGGGGAAATAGATAAACTTATCTCGATCCGGCCGGGGGCGGTAGTGCTCCTTTGGCAGGCGAACGACTCATATGTGCCACCCTTTTACAAGGGTAAGGCTCTCCCGACCGAAGGAAGCGAGATAAAAATTGTGGCGGTACCGGAAATCAGGGCGGGCGGTGCAACCCTTGATCCGAAAACTTTAAATTATGTTTGGAAAAAAAATTACGAGAACTCCTCCGGCGATTCTGGTTATGGAAAAAACTATCTCCTTCATACTAGCGATTACCTGGACCCGGGTGTGAACGTGAGCGTTGTGGCCGGAACGGTAGATGGAAAGTATGCTTCAGGGGGAAGTATAAGTGTCGGCGCTTATGAACCGGAGATCGCTTTCTATAAGGTTGACCCCGTGCTCGGCACTCTCTGGGAGCATGCACTCCCCGATCCGTACAGACTCGCAAGCGGAGAGACTCTGCTGGCGGCACCTTACTTTATCGCGCCTGCCGATATCCGCCGGCCGGAGCTGGTCTTCAAGTGGTTCATAAACAACTCAATGTTGCCGGTGCAGATCGTTAGGAAAAACCTGATACCGCTCGCGCCGGCGGCCGGAGCATCGGGCACATCCCGGGTGCGCCTTGAGATCGAAAACACCGACCAGATCTTTTCCAGCGCCAGTGGTGAGATAAATATAGAATTTTGATGAAGAAACTTTTCGTAACTTTAATACTGGTAACATTTCTGAGTCCAATTTTTGTGCAAGCAGAGATCCCAGCGGGTGCGAAGGGAAAACAATGCTC
Source organism: Patescibacteria group bacterium (assembly GCA_038063535.1). Classification (GTDB taxonomy): domain Bacteria; phylum Patescibacteriota; class Minisyncoccia; order Phycocordibacterales; family UBA9973; genus UBA9973. The sequence goes on from JBBTUV010000003.1 coordinate 21,781, forward strand.
AAGTAGCAACCCAGCAGTTGTTGATAGTTTAGGTCGCCCATTATCAGGTACATTCGACTGCTCTTCCCCTTATAACTGGGCGGTTGGTCAGAATTGCGACTACACAACTAATGGGGGACGCATTGATAGATTTATTTGCGAACTTCCGCCTCCTTCAAGTCCGCAGGCTATTGTCGGAAAAACGTGTTTTGCCGCTCCCTTAACCAAACCAAATCCAGACACCTTCCCCTGCGACAACCCGCCGGCGGCCTGGATAGGCAAAACTTGTGTTGTCACAAACGGCGAGCGAGTGCAATTTGCATGTCGTCTCAAAAATCCTCCGGCGCCGCCTCCTGCCGCTCCGTCGCCTACACCGCCGGCTTCTTACAACCTGCTCGAGGAGCTGCCTTGCGATAGCGCTAACACTCCCGGGTGCGTGGGCGGCAAGCTCACGGATATCCAGCTAAGCGGAAACGACGCTCTCGGAAAATATTTGAATACCATAATCCGCTTGGCGATAGGGATTGCGGCGGTGCTTGCGGTGGTGATGATAGTAATGGGCGGCATCCAGTACATGACCACCGAGCTTACACACAGCAAAGAAGCCGGCAAGGAGCGCATCCGAAACGCAATCCTGGGTCTCTTGGTTGCTCTTGGTGCATATTTAATCCTGAATACAATAAATCCAAAACTATTAAGCACAGAACTTGTTATAGATCCAGTATCTATTGATTATGTATATGGTAACAGCGCAGTGGTTAAATCATCTGGGGTAGCAAGTTGTTCAGTGGCAACGAGCGGGGCATGTGCCCCTTCTAACATGGCTATCTTCGGCGACCAGGCAGACGATGCCTCCAGAATATGCATGGTAGAAAGTGGGGGAATTGCTAATGCACCAAGTAGAACAGATAGGTGCGGCGATGATAAGGCCTTCTCTTATGGATTATTCCAAATAAATCTTATTGCAAATGGTAACTTGGTGCGTGACCAGAGTGGGCGAACTTGCACAGGACTTTTCGAAATGGCTGATGGGAGCCCAATAGTGGGAAGCAAATACATAGCAAAAAAATCAGACGGCAGTTTTGATTACTACGACTGCAGAGCAAAGACAAGTGAGATACCAAGGTTGAGCCAATGCGCAGTATCTCTGATGAACGCCCAGACAAATATTTCAGTAGCGAAAGCATTATATAATAGAAGCTCGAGACCCTTCGGTGCTTGGTATTACAGCGATCGCAGAGCTTGTGGAGAAGCTCCATTTCAATAATTATGTCTAAAACAAACAAAACATTACTTATCATTCTCATCATCCTCATCGGGTTCGCTGTTTTCTTCTGGTTCACCCGCGAGAAGACGGAGCCGGGGGGTACACAGCCCACAGAGAGCAATTTCTGGTCACGATTCAACCCCTTTAACGAAAGTGTCGCTCCTTCTACGCCTCCGCCGAGCGAAACTCCGGGAGAAGTTATTCCCACTCCGCCGGGCGGAAGCCAAGAACTGATCCTGCGAAAAGTCTCGAACATTCCGATCGCGGGCTATGGGGTGTTTCAAAAAGAAAGATATAAAGAGGAAGTAGTTTTGGATACTTCCACCGAGGCCCCGACTGCGCCTCAAACGGAATTCGTCCCGGCGGTCCGCTATGTCGCACGCGCGGATGGCAACATCTGGCAGACTTTCGCCGACAAAATCGAGGAACGGAGATTCACTTCGACCATAATTCCGAAAGTCTATGAAGCGTATTTCGGCGGAGGCGCGGAAGCGGTGATCATGCGGCATCTCAAAGCTGATGAGAGGACTATCGAAACTTTTACCGCAACTCTTCCGAAAGAAATCCTGGGTGGTGATTCCTCGGAAAGCGCAATCTCCGGCTCATTTCTGCCGGATAACATCACCGAACTTGCGGTATCCCCCGACGGCACGAAGATTTTCTACCTTTATAATCAAGGAGAGAACGCAATTGGCATAATCTCTGGTATTTTAGGAGACAAAAAGACGCAGATTGTCGACTCTCCAGCCACCGAGTGGCTGGCTTCCTGGAAAAACGCAAAAGTGATAGCGCTCGCCACCAAGCCTTCCGGGCTCGTGTCCGGTTATTTGTACAATTTAAATCCCGATACGAAATCTTTCACCAATGTTCTCTCTGGAATCGCCGGTCTTACCGCTTTGGGAGATCCGGCTGGAAAAAAATTCCTCTTTGCTGACGGAAATCTTTCGCTCTTCCTCCTCGATGGTACCACTCGTTCCTCGATTGCGCTTGGAGCAAGAACGCTTCCGGAGAAGTGCACCTGGGACGGAACTGGGGCGTTCCTTTACTGCGCAGTGCCCTCCTTCGTCCCACCGGCCGTTTACCCTGACGCTTGGTATCGAGGTGAAGTCTCTTTTAACGATAGTATTTGGAAGATAGACGCGGAGACCGGAGTGGGCTCGATAGTACTAGAGCCTGAAAAAGAACCGGGAGGGGAGAGCGTGGACGCGATAAAGCCCTCGATTGATCAAGGTGAAAACTATCTTTTCTTTGTGAATAAAAAAGATTCTCGTCTCTGGGAAATGAAGCTTAGATAGTCATTCCCGGGTCACCCAAATATTTGATGATCACGCGGCGAGTCGCTCCGGTGCCCTCTGATTCAGTTTTTAGGTCCTTCTCACCGGAGAGAAATTCGTGCACGATGCGCCTCTCGAATGCCGGCATGGGGTCGATCTCGATGTTTGATTTGAAATATCTAGCACGCTCCGCCATCATGTGTGCAATAGCGCGCACGCTCTCTATCCTTTTCTTCTGGAATCCGCCGATATCCACCAATATCTCTCCGACTTCCGTATCTCCTGATCTTGATTCGGTTATTTTTCTAATTAAGTGGTTGAGGGCCGAAAGCCCTTCGCCCCCGCGGGCGAGGAAATAGTGTGGCTCGGAAACTTCCACAGAAAACCAGGCACTTTCCCCGGGCTTACCTTCCTCAATCGAAATATTTTGCGCCGGAAGCGTCACTTTTTCCAGAACCTCGCGTATCAAATTTTGGATTTCCGCTTGTATCATGTAATAAGTGTATCTTTTTCGGCTTTTTTATTGAGATATATCTGCTGAAGGGTCGATATGATATTACTCGTTATCCAGTACAATGCAACCGCCCCGGAAATGCTGTAAGCGATAAAGGCAACCATGACGGGGAAGAAATATTTCATCTGGAAACGCATGCTTTTTGCGAAGGAGTCGGAGAGCGATCCCGTTTCCTCAAGCGTAGCGGCTGGGCGGGGCATAAAGTGGGCCTGGAGATACTGCGAAGCCCCCGCGAGAACAGCTAGTGCCAAACTCCGAGCCGCGAGGTTGATCCCCAGAAAGAGCATGTGCGGTACCCCGGGGCTGGGAACGAAGGAGTAAAGAAGTGCGGGATCGAAGTTTATTCCCTTATAGAAAACCCAGTAAAGCGCGAAGATGATCGGTATCTGGATGATGAGGAGGAGACACCCTGAAAAGGGGTTGGCTTTATTTTTCTTGTAAAGCTCGAGGGTAAGCCTGGCCTGTTCATCTTTCCCTTTTCCACTTTCCTTTATTTTTCGGAGTTCCGGCGCAAGTTTGTTCATCTTCGCTTGCCCTTCTATCGAGCGTCGCGAAAGAGGGAAAAGGATGATCTTAACAAGTATGGTGAGGAGAACGATGGCAGCTCCTACATTATTGCCGGGAATTATGAAAACAAGGAGAGCTAGAATGTTGAGAAGGGGGTGATAGAGCAAAAAATTCCAGACGGAAGAAATCATTTCCCCATTCTAGCAGGACTACTCGAGCGGGTCAAAGCGGTTTTTCTGCCACGGGTGACAGCGTAAAATTCTTCGAAGGGAAAGCCAAGCCCCTTTCCCCGCGCCGTATTTTTCGATCGCTTGTTTGGAGTATTCCGAACAGCTGGGGTAAAACACGCAGCTCGGGGGAAGAAAGGGAGAGATGCGCCTTTGGTAAAAACTAATTGATTTTATGAAGAATGTCTTCAATATCATCTAAGAGAGCAGCCTCGCTGCCGGGTCTTTTTTTAAGTACCAGAACACCACGAAGTCCTTGGGGTAGCTTGTGAAAATGCGGGCCTATTGCCTGGTAACCCAAGCGGCGCAGAGAGTTGCGTTCGGTTGATTTCTTTGCGGTCTCCTTTGGGATAATAAAAGAAAATCTCGGGGGGTTATTATTGTCTTCAAAGATATACCGGAGGTAAATATCCCGGCCCTGGACTACGCGCCCGAACTTGAACGCTCGAGCTACATCCTTTTTTGAGTTTCTGTTTCTTTTCGGGAGCATCAAACGGAAACCCGGGTTCTCCCCTTTTTTCTTCTCCGAGAGAGTACGCGACGTCCGGTTTTGCTCCGTGACCGAACGAGGTAGCCGTGCGCCCTTTTTCGTTTCCTTTTCCTGGGCTGGTAAGTTTGGGACATAATGCTATAGTATTACATTATTCACAGATTATCAACATAGTTAATAAGTTGCGGGGAGCTTGCTAATTTCTTACTCGTAGTATAATGCGACGACTGATATGGACACGAAAGAACTTTGGAAAAATTGCTTAAGCGAGATCGAGGCGGACGTTTCAAAAGCCAATTTCAGCACCTGGTTTAAAAATACCTCTATTTTGAAAGAAGAAATGGGGGTTATCTACGTCGGGGTGCCAAATGAGTTTGTCCGCGACTGGCTAAAAAACAAATATCACAAGCTGATCACCAAGAAAATAGCCGGGGCCTACGAGAACATGCGGGCGGTGGAGTACACCATCGCCAGGTTCGAGCCAGAGAGAGAGGAAACCCCCAAGACCCCGCCAGGAAACTTCATAAACAAAGAGCTCCCGCTTAAGGATCTTTATGTGAACCCTGAGGATAACCTTAACTCCCGTTATCGTTTCGATTCTTTCATTGTCGGCGCCTTCAATGAGCTTGCCTACGCCGCCGCCCAGGCGATAATCGATAGCCCTGGGACCAAATACAATCCATTCTTCGTCTATGGAGCGACCGGTCTCGGAAAAACCCACCTCCTCCAGGCGGTTGGAAATACGATCAAAGAAAAATACCCGGACAAAAAGGTGCACTATCTCACGCTTGAGAAATTTGCCACCGATTTCATCAACTCGCTCCAGTCTCAAAAGGCAAATTCTTTCAAGGAGAAATATAGAAAATACGATCTCCTCATCATCGATGACATCCAATTCATCGGGAAGATGGAAAAAATACAGGAAGAGCTCTTCCACACCTTCAATACTTTTTATGAAAGTAATAAGCAGATAATTTTTTCTTCCGACAAGCACCCGAACCACATCCCAGAGCTTGCAGATAGGCTGAAGTCCCGTTTTGCTGCCGGGATGATCGTGGATGTGACCGAGCCAGAATACGAGTCGCGCCTCGCGATACTCAAAATGAAGCTCGGGGAGCTTGACATCGAGCTCGCCCCGGAGGTTATGGAGTATATCGCAAGCGCCATCCAGGGCAACATCCGAGAGCTCGAAGGGAGCCTGAATATTGTCATCTGCCAATATCGTTTGAAAAATAAGCCCATCTCACTTTCTGAAGCGAAATCTCTCCTTAAAAACAGTATCCGGCCCAAGAGGAATGTGGCGATTAAAGAGGTGGTCAAAATTATCAGCGATTATTACAACCTCGAAGAGTCAGCGGTTTATGAAAAAACAAGACGGAAAGAAATAGTGCGGGCTCGTCAAGTGGTAATGTACATACTCCGAGAGGATTTTAGTGTTTCTTACCCGTTGATAGGTCAGAAACTGGGGGGGAAAGACCACACCACAGTGATTCACTCATACCTAAAAGTGAAGGGTGACCTAAAAAACGATCCACAACTTCTCCAGGAGATAGAACAAATAAGATCGATGTTTAAATGAGAAAAATATACACAAAAAGGAATTATCCACTTACTAACACCACTAATAATACTAATAATTTAAATATATAAACTATTAACAATTCATGAAAGCAGAGTGTAGTTTAGAAAAAATTAAAAAAGCAGTGGACCAGGCTGAGAGGATCACTGGGAAAAACCTTACCCTCCCTGTTCTTGGGTCCGTTTTGATCTCAGCTTCTGGGAAGTCTTTAAAAATGCGCGCCACCAACCTGTCCTTGGGGGTAGAAATTGAGATCCCGGCGAAAATCCAAAAGGAAGGGCAGCTAGCGGTCCCCGGCGGGGTTCTCTCGGATGTTTTTTTGAATGTGTTTGGAGAGGAAAACGTCGTTCTTGAAGGATCGGGCGGGAATCTTGAAATCCACACCAAGCGAAATAAAATAAAAATAAAAGGGCAGAATCATGAGGACTTCCCGACTATCCCAACCGTTTCCGGTAAAGAAATAAAAATCGACCCCAAAAGGCTCACCGACGGGATAAGGTCGGTCTATTACAGCTCCGCTATTTCCGATATCAAGCCGGAGATTTCCAGTGTTTATATTTATGGGGAGGACGAGAACCTGGTCTTTGTGGCGACCGACTCTTTTCGTCTGGCAGAAAAAAAGATCAAAGCAAGGGGAGCAGACGATGTTTCACTTCTCATCCCATTTAAAAATATCCCCGAAATCCTGCGCGTACTTCAAGATTTCACCGAGGAAGCGGAACTCTGCTACAGCAAAAACCAGGTTTCTATCGCCTCCGGCGGCGTCTATCTTACCTCAAGGGTGGTAAATGGAATTTTCCCCGATTACCGTCAGATTATCCCCAGAGAATCAAAAACACAAGCGGTGCTTCTCAAGGAAGAACTTTTGAACGCTCTTAAACTCTCGAATGTTTTTTCCGATAAGTTCAGCCAGGTGAATTTAAAAATTTCGCCGGAAAAAAAGATTTTCGAACTCTCCTCCGCAAACAACGACGTGGGGGAAAATAAGACTTCCGTCGACGCCGCGATAACCGGGGAAGCAGTAGACCTAGCTTTCAACTACCGCTATTTCCTCGACTGCTTCCAATCAATCAGTGCCGACAGCCTTGCCCTTAAGTTCGACGGGCCCTCCCGCCCGATAGTCGTGGCTCCTGTTTCAGACACCTCCTTTTCTTACCTCATCATGCCAATGAATCGCTAATTGCTAACCTGGAAGGTAGCCAAGGTCTCGGTTCGATTCCAAGCTCTATCGTAAGAAATTACCCGAAGCTCATTTTTCGCTCGGAGATTGTCCAATGTCTCAAGGTTGAAAGAAAACCCGGAGGGTGAGCTCGCGCTTCCCACGAAGACATCGTTCACAAACACATCTATTTTCTCTAGCGGGAAACGTCCGGAGCTCTCTAATTTCAGTACAATTTTTGAATCACGAGAGTAGACCATGTCCGGGGACGGCTCGAGAATGGTGACCCTCGGCCGAGAACTTTCTGTGTGAACGTCGTCACTCCCGATCGGCTTGTCGAAGTTGCTCACAGTAGGGTAGAGCCTCTTGTTCTGAGCCCACCAGTTCTGTACCGGTATTTCCCAATGACTATATTGCGGATCGCTTCTCGGGTCTTCCGGAGCCGAGCCGAGGGGGTCACCCTTCCTGACCCAATGGAGTATGGTATGGACGTTGGTTATCACTCTCTCTTCGATCGTCTCGGGCGGAGTCAGGGCGGTGGCCAGTTTCCCCGAAATCTTGTCGATCAGAAAACTTTCCCCCCCCTGCCAGAAGCCCCGCAAAACCGGTTTTAGATCCGCAGGGGAAGAAAGGTCCGGCTCTTCGAATCTTTCATTTGGGAGTGACTGAAGCGCCAGGCTCATGAATTTATTCCAGATCGGCCCCGCCAACGCGGCCCCGCCCTTTTTCATCGGCTTATTGTCATTATTTCCTACCCACACCCCGACCGCGATCGAAGGGGTATAACCTATGGTCCAGGCATCCTTATTATTGTTCGTGGTACCAGTTTTCGCTGCTGTATCATACCCGGGGATGAGAAGAGGTGAGCTTGTACCGAAAGTGGGGGCGCGGGCTATATTGTCGGAAAGAATGTCCGAAATAACAAGAGCGGTATTCTTCGGAAGCACCTCCGTTGAGGCTAGGGTAAACTCCTCGAGCGTATTTCCTACCGCGTCCTCCACTTTTAGAATCCCAGTGTATGGATTTCTTATGCCGTCTGCAGCAAAGATGCCGAAGGCGCTTGTCATATCGAGTAAGGTGACTTCGCCACCCCCGATCACCAAAGTGAGCCCGTAGCGGGAGAGATCGGTGAGCGTGCTTATGCCCATCGATCGTGCAAGTTCTAGAGCGTTCCTCGTCCCGGCCAGGTAAAAAAGCTTGACCGCCGGAATGTTAATCGATTGTGCCAGCGCGTCGCGAAGCTTCATTGGGCCCCGGTGCCCCCCGTCGTAGTTTACCGGCATATAGCAGTCATCCTGGTTGCGGCCCGGTAGGGCCACACCGCTTGCGTTGCAAGTGGTCTGAAACTCGGTGGGGAGATCAAAAAGGATAGTATCGGGAGTAAAACCCTCGTTGAAAGCGGTGGCGTAAATGAATGGCTTGAAGGAGGAACCCGGCTGGCGACGTGCGGTAGCGATATTGTAATTCCCGTCGATTTCTTTATCGAAGTAATCCCGTGAACCTACCATCGCAAGGATCTGTCCGCTTTGGGGGTCGATTGCCACGAGCCCTGCGTTCGAGCCGTTCCAATCTCTCTCGTTTAGAAGCGCTCCTTCTTTCACTATTTCTTCTGCTTTTGCTTCGAGGGGCCAGTCAAGAGTGCTGATGACTTTCAAGCCCCCGTTTTCAACCATCTCCGGTCCGTATTTTTGCTCCAGGTATTCTTTTATAAAAAAAACGAAGTGCGGCGCCTTGATGCTTCCAGAGGTCTGGGGGAGAAACACCACCGCCGTGTTTTTCGCGCTCTGGTATTCCTCTTCGGTTATGAAACTAAGCTCCCGCATCCGGAAGAGAACGAAATTCTTTCTCTCCTCAAGCCTACCCACATTTTTCCCGTGGGGGGAGAGAAAAGAAGGTGATTGGGGAATAGCCGCAAGATAGGCCGCTTCCGCGAGCGAAAGGTCCTTCGCATTCTTTCCGAAATAGTTCCGCGAAGCTTCCTCGATCCCATAAATTGTTCCTCCGTATGGCACCTCGTTCAAGTAGAGCTCAAGAATTTTTTCCTTTGGGAGGGCCCGCTCGATCTTCAGCGCAAGTATCCATTCCTTTATTTTCCTGATGACGGATTTTTTTGGATTAAGCAGGGTATTTTTTACGAGCTGCTGGGTGATCGTAGAACCGCCTTGGGTGGCCCCCCCGAAAATATTGGCAAAGGTCGCGCGCAAGATAGAGCTGATTCGGATTCCGCTATGATTGTAAAAATCCGAGTCCTCGACCGCCACAGTCGCGTTTTTTATGTTCGCCCCCATGTCGGCAAAAGCAATATTTGTGCGGCGCACATCGCGATGGATGTCATAGAGCACGATTTCTCCGCTCCGGTCGTAAATCTTAGTTGAGCTTGCTATCAGGCGTTCCTCGAACGAGCTGAAGTCTGGGATTTCCAAGCGCGAGGCCCAGATAACTCCGAACCCGAGGAGAAGAACCAATGCCCCCGCGCAGAGGAAAACGAAATTCTTCGTAGCGACAGCAGGCCGGAATTTTCGGTAAACCCTTCTTATTTTAATTACTATTTTCTCAAACACGGCTTCAATTATAACAAAAAAAGTGGTATGATTCGAGAAATGAAAACCATCACCGATTCGGGGAAGATCGAAGAACTTCTCTCTCGAGGAGTGGAGAAAATATATCCTGGAAAAGAAGAGCTCAGAAAAATCTTAGTCTCCGGGAAAAGATTGAGATTATACCAAGGATTTGACCCGACTGGCACGAAACTTCACCTCGGTCATATGGTCGGGCTTCGAAAACTTGCTGCCTGGCAGGAAATGGGTCATGAGGTGATATTCTTGATCGGCGACGGCACCGGCCAAGCGGGCGATCCATCAGGAAAAACTTCCGCCCGTGAGAAATTTCATACCCGTCAGGAACTCCGCGAGAATGCAAAGAATTATATTGAAGAAGTAAGTCCGATCCTAAAATTCGACGGCAAAAACCCGGCTAAAGTGTTATATAACGGGGACTGGTTGAACGAGGCGCTTCTTAATATTTTAAATATCGCGGAGCATTTCTCCCTCTCCCAGCTTGCCGAGAGAGATCTTTTCCAAGAAAGGATAAAAAAAGGCGGAACGGTCAACATGAAAGAGTTTCTTTATCCGCTCCTTCAGGGCTATGACTCCGTGCACATGGATGTGGATTTAGAAATCGGCGGGAGCGATCAGACATTTAATATGCTCTGCGGCCGCACACTTCTAAAATCGATGAAGGGAAAAGAAAAATTCGTGATGACGACCCCGCTCCTAGCGGACAAATCGGGCAGGAAGATAGGAAAAACAGAGGGGAACATCATCGCTCTTGATGACGCACCCGGGGAGCTCTTTGGGAAGATCATGGCGCTTCCTGATGAAGTAATCGTCCAGTGTTTCGAATGTCTGACAACCGCCCCGATGGAAAAAGTTAGATCAGTCGCCAAGGCAATATCTCTCGGTGATAACCCAATGGTTCATAAAAAGGAACTGGCTGAAGAAATAGTCAGGGAATTAAACAATGACCACGCGGCCAAAGAAGCTGCCGCAGAGTTCAGTGCAACATTCCAAAAAAGAGAAACCCCGGAAGATATGCCGGAAGTTCTCGGCAAGGGAAGTCTCATCGAAACCTTTGTCGCGGCCGATATAGTTTCTTCGAAAACGGAGTTTCGCCGCCTAATCCAGGAAGGGGCGATCGAGAATCTTGAAGCGCGCGCGTCAGTCGAAAATGTAAACGAGAGAGCTGTGTCAGGAACCCGCTACAAAATCGGCAAGAAAAGGTTTGTGCGCATAAAGTAAAATGCCCCGCTTGGGGCATTTTACTTTCAGTGGTAGCTATCTTCCGGATCTTCTTCGCCAAGGCCTGCCTCAATTTCCTTCTCGTCGGCAGAGGGCTCTATCATCTCATTCTCTCCGCTGTCTTCATCTAAGCGATAGTTTCGCTCCTGAAGCATCTCGTTTTCGTTGTAATCCATGGAAATAAAATTTCTTAAACGACCTTTGATAAAAGCGATAAATATTTTTTTCTTATTTAATATCAAATAAGAGAACCTTTAGCAAGGAAAATTTCTATTTTATGTGGATAACTCTCTCGCTTCTGATATAAGAGAAAGCAGTCAGGGCTATGGCTATAGAGTCAAGTTCGTCGTCGGAAATGATTGCCTCGTCGATTTTAACAAGCATTTTAAGCATTTTTTTGATCTGCGCTTTGTCTGCGCGGCCGGAACCGGTGACAGCGAGCTTAATCGCCGGAGGCGATGCTTCGAAGATACGCAAGCCACCCGATTTTCCCTCATTTATGACCACGCCCCGAACTTCCGAAACCCGCATGGCGGTTTTCTGGTTGGTTCCGAGGTAAAGAGTTTCCACCGCAAGGACATCCGGCTGGAAATTTTTGATCAATTCCTTCACCTCTTTTGATATAAGGAGCAGCCGCTCGGAAAACTCAAGGTCACTTCCGGTTTTGAAACAGGAAGAATATAAAACAGCCTCGCGCCCGCCCTTTTTCTCTAGAACCGCGAGCCCGAGCCGCTCATACCCAGGGTCAACTCCCAAGACTTTCATCCTATTATTCTACCATCACTCGACATTTGTATGGACTTCTTGTACGGCATCATGCTCTTCGAGCTCATCCACAAGTTTCTCGAGTAATTTCAAATCTTCACCAGAAAGGAGAATCGTGCTTGTCGGCACCCACTCGTTATTTTTCTTTCTGAAGGCCCAGACTACCGACCCCGGAGCTCCGAGGGAGAACCCGTTTTCCGAAAGCAAGTGTTTCATCTCTTGGGTTGTGCGGTTTTTGTTGTCCGAAAGTGCAGTAATAATTATCCCCGCGCCCCCAGGCCCATAAGTTTCGTATAGAACCGATTCCATTTCTTTCGTTTCGTTTGCTCTCTTTAAGGCCCGTTCGATAATATCCTTAGGTGCGTTTGCGCGCCTTGCCTTTTCAATTGCCGCGCGCAGCTCGGGAGTTTCTTTCCCGCCGGAGATTTTGGCTGCCACACCGATTGCTCGCGCAAGCTTACCGAAGGTCTTACTTTTCTTAGCGTCGGTTACCTCCTTCTGCCTTTTTATTTGGGTCCACTTATTATGCCCTGCCATCTCTTAAATCAATTTATTCTGTGATTTTTTTTCCTGAACACCGGTATGTGCTCGTGCTTTTTCTGTCGCGAGGCGTCCCCGAGCAGTGCGCTCGATAAAACCGAGCTGAAGGAGATATGGTTCGATTACTTCTTCAAGTGTCGCCTCTTCTTCTGAGAGGGCCGCCGCGATCGTTTTGAGGCCGATCGGGCCACCCCCAAATTTCGCAATTAAAACCTCGAGATATTTTCGGTCGGTGGGATTAAGACCGATTTCGTCCACCGAAAGCATCTCAAGAGCCGCTGCCACGGAATCTTTGTCGAGCTTCTTCTTGTGAACCTGCGCAAAATCACGACAACGTTTCAGAAAATAGTTTGCAGTACGCGGCGTCGCTCGGCTCCTTTTCGCGATTTCTTCCACCGCCTCCGGCGCAAGCTCTGCCCCAAGGAGTTTGCTCGAGCGGAGAAGTATTTCCTCGATCTCCTTCACCGAATAAAATTCGAGCCGGAAGACCCCTCCGGAAAAACGCGAACGAAGCGGCGCTGAGATCAAAGCCGCCCGAGTGGTCGCCGCGATCAAAGTGAATTTGGGAAGATCGAGCTGTATGGTACGGGCAGAGGGACCCTTACCGATCACGATGTCGAGAACTCCGGATTCCATCGCCGGGTAAAGAATCTCCTCAACCATTTTGTTCAAACGATGGATTTCGTCGATGAAGAGAATGTCCCCGGGCGATAGGTTGGTCAGGATCGAAGCGAGATCGCCGACTTTCTCAATCGCCGGCCCCGAGGTTATTTTCATCTGTTTTTTCGTCTCCCGCGCGATCAGGTGGGCGAGAGTAGTCTTGCCAAGCCCCGGCGGGCCATAGAAAAGTATGTGTTCAGGAGCGTGTCCCCGCTCTTCGGCTGCCTGAAGAAGTATCCGGATATTGTCCTTAATATGCTTTTGGCCGACATACTCGGAAAAACTTCTTGGGCGAAGGGTTTCAACTAACTCCTTTTCTTCTACAGGGGGCCCCCCGCCTTTTTTCTTATTAGGGGTTGACATTTAATTGAAAATATGCTATGCTTCTAATATAGGGAATTTATCAACAGCCTTTCCACCGGCTCATCCACATTATAGCATTAATTTTCAAGGCCTGACCGGAGGGCAGTTGTATAATAACCAAGTTCCTGAAAAAAGAAGATACTGATCTCTAATCAATCAACCTCGCGGTTATAGAAATTTGCCCAGGACGCTCTGGTTATCCTTCGGATCTACTGGGGCCATCCTAGAAAAATTTGTTACTTTTGGGTTATCTAACTTAAAAGGATTGTTTAGAGATTAGTGTCTTTTTTTATTAACTATCGGCTAGATCTTGTATTTTTTGTAGTTCAGGCAAAAATCTTTTCCTCCGCGCTTGAAGCTTGCATGGCTCTCCTCGATTATTTTCACTGCCTGCTGCGGAGTGTCCACGCAAAAGACCAGCTCATAATCCTCCGGATTCATGTATTTTTTTCTGAGCGGCTCCTGCTTTATCCAACGGAGAAGCCCTCTCCAGCGCTTACCGAGAAGAATGATCGGAATATTGCAGATGTTTTTTACCTGGACGAGTTGCCAGGCGTAAAAAAGCTCAAGAGAGGTGCCGAGGCCACCGGGAGCAACTATGATCGCGTTTGAAAGCAGCATAAATTCATCCAGCCGACTCGAGAATTTGTTGAACTCTTCTTTGTATTGAACGGACTTGTTGAATTTTTGATTCCAGAGCATTTTAACGCCGATGCCAATCGAATGTGTCCGATGATGCCCCTTCTTACTGCCCCTCCTGTGCCCCTCGTTCGCCGCCTGCATGAGTCCGGGTCCGCCACCGGTGACTACGTCGATCCCGCGCTCCCCGAGCATTTCCGCAAGGTTCTGGACGCTTTTATAAACTCCGTCTCGCTTTTTCACCCGGGAGCCCCCGAAGATAATCACCTTGAAGTGTCCCCGGTCCTTTTTTTCGAAAATTTGGAATTTGCTTCTCATTTTTTATTCTTCTGAAATATCGACGACATTTTTTACCTCCGCAAAAGAGGTGACCCCCGAAAGTATTTTTATCATAGCATCTTCCCGCATCGTAAGTATGCCCTGAGCGGCCGCGATCTTTCTGATTTCCCTTTCGCTCGGCTTCCCCGCCGTTATTTTTTCTATCGCCTCATCTGTCTTTATCGCCTCAAAAACTCCGACCCGGCCGGAGTAACCAGTGCTGTTGCACTTGTCGCACCCAACCGGTTCGTAAAATACAAGATTTTTCTCCTCAATCCCATATTTCAGGAGTTCTTTTCCATCTTTTTTCATTTTATCCAGGATAGATTCGATCACCTTACGTGCTTCCGAATCTGCCGTCGACTCTCGCTTGCAAAACTTACAGAGCTTGCGTACCAGCCGCTGCGCCATCGAGAGCGTTAGGGCCGAGGGCAGAATTTTTGGGTCCGCTCCGAGCTCGATCAGCCGCGGGATCGCCCCGGCCGCGTTGTTGGTGTGCAAAGTAGAGAGGACCAGGTGCCCAGTCAGCGCGGCCTGCACTGCGGTTTTGGCCGTTTCCCCGTCGCGGATCTCGCCGACCATGATGACATCCGGGTCCTGCCGGAGGGATGATCGTAACCCTTCGAGGAAAGTAAGGTTGCCGCTTTTTTCGTCAACCTGTGTTTGGGTGATCCCCCCTATGTGATATTCCACCGGGTCTTCGATTGTTATCACATTTATTTCCGGAGTGTAGATCTTCCGCAGGAACGCATAGAGGGTGGTGGTCTTACCGGACCCGGTCGGGCCGGTAACGAGGATAAGCCCGTTCGGCCGCGCGATCTCCGCTTCCACGATCCGCAGGAGATAAGGCTCGATCCCAAGCTCTTCAAACGCGACCTGAATCGCTTTCGGGTCGAGTATGCGCATCACGATCGACTCGCCATAGGTTCCCGGGATCATCGAGCTTCGGATATTGATTTCATCCGTGCCCTCCATGATAGAAAAACGGCCATCCTGACTGATTTTCGAGGTAAGCTTCATGCCGGAGAGAAGTTTAATACGAGAGTTGAGCAACTCGTAAATGTGAGTTTCGAAGAAGGTTATATCCTGAAGAATCCCGTCGAGGCGAAGTCGCAGTCTGCCGCGCCCCTTCTCCGGTTCGATGTGAATGTCCGAAGCCCGAATGGCAATCGCCCCGGCGAGAATGATCTCGAGAATGCGCGAGATCTTATGCGGCTGGTTCTCTTTGAGCGTCGCCTCGATAGTCACCGAAATGTCTTTCATTTTTTGGATGTTTTTTGCGGTTTCGCGCAAAACTTCCGCCGAAATTTCAACTCCGCCCACCTGCGAGCTTTTGGCCATTGAGAGCTCCTCATATCTTTCCCAGACTTTTTTTAAGGACGCTTCCGAAACCATGTAAAAAGACGGGGCAAGGCTTTGTAAGAGCATTTCTTTTTTCAAACGTTCTAGTATCTCCGGTTGGGGAGAGCGGACGGCGATCAGGATATTCGATCCAGAGAGCTTGAAGGGAGCGACCCCGAGCGCATGCGCCTCTTCTTCCGGAATCGCCCGCAGAGCCTCGTTCTCCACGATCTGATGATAGAGGTCAATGTAAGGTATGCCGTATTTTGATTCGGCGAGAGCCGATACCACTTGTTCCTCCTCCAGACGCCTCCAGTCCTCGAGCTGCTTTTTCTGTTTTTCGTCGTCGAAATCCGCCATTAAATATGATTATATCGCAAGTGGTATAATTTACATAATGAAAACCAAAGAGAAGCCCAAACTGCTGGTGCTGCTCGACGCGCATGCCATCATCCACCGCGCTTATCACGCCCTGCCCGAATTCCTCTCTTCGGCTGGGATGCCGACCGGCGCGCTCTACGGGCTTTCCACCATGCTCATGAAGATAGTCACTGAGCTCAAGCCAGACTATATGGTCGCTTGCTATGATCTCCCTGGAAAAACATTTCGCCACGAGGCTTATGAGGCATACAAAGCGAAGCGAGTGAAAGCGGACGATGCCTTAATCGCTCAACTTCAAAGCTCCCGGGAGATTTTCGAAGCATTCAATATTCCGACCTATGACTCTCCCGGATTTGAGGCTGACGACGTAATTGGCACGATCGTCGATAAATTAAAAAAACAAAATAATCTCAAGGTCATTATCGCTTCGGGTGACATGGATACGATGCAGCTCGTCCGGGACAAGAGGGTCTTGGTCTACACGCTCCGCAAGGGCATCGCCGATACCATCCTCTACGATGAAGAGAAAGTAAAAGAGCGCTTCGGCCTGCCGCCGGCGCTTCTCCCCGACTTCAAAGGGCTTCGCGGCGACCCGTCGGACAACATTGTAGGCATTAAAGGCATCGGGGAAAAAACCGCGACCAAGCTCATTCAGAAATTCGGAACCGTCGAGGAGATTTACAAGAAAGGAGAAAAAGCGCTCATCAAAGCGGGGATCAGACCCCGCATCGTTGTGCTGATAAAAGAGAACAAAGAAGAAGCGCTTTTTTCCAAAACTCTCGCCAAGATCCGCAGTGATGCGCCGGTCAACTTCGCAATACCCGTGAAAACTTTCTGGGAGAATATGGATGAGAAAAAGATCGAGCAGGTTTTTCGAAAATTCGAATTCAAAAGCCTGCTCGAGCGAGTGTGGAAATTCTTCGGAACGAACGGGAAAGACATCCCGGCGCAAGCCGAACTTGCGATCCCGGAGGTAGGGGAGGTGAACCTGGCGCTTCTCAAAGAAACCTCTATTGCCCTCTGGCTCCTTGACTCCGATACACCGAACCCGGATCTTCCTGCGATGCTTTCCTATTCGGGGAAAAACACCCTTCGAGAGGCGCACGAGTATATATTCCGGGAACTCGAGCAGAAAAAACTCGATAAGGTTTTTGGCGAAATAGAAAGGCCGATCATTTCGGTTGTAGAAAGGATGGAGAGGACGGGTGTCCTTCTCGACAAGGAATATTTCGAAGAACTTTCACGCGAGTACCACAAAAAACTCGATAAACTTGTAGCAAAAATATACGTACTTTCCGGAGGAGAGTTCAATATTAATTCCCCAAAACAGCTTGGGGAGGTTTTGTTTGGGAAACTCGGCCTTAAGAGCAGCAAGCGCGGCGCGAGCGGCGCGCTTTCTACGAAGATCGAGGTGCTCGAAGAGCTTGCAGAGGAGAGTGAGATCGTCCGGAAGATCATAAACTACCGCGAGCTCGCCAAGCTTCTCTCCACGTACGTGGACGTGCTTCCGAAGATGGCGGGAGAGGACGGGCGCCTGCATGCCCGATTCATTCAAAACGGCGCGACTACCGGCCGGTTTTCTTCACAGGAGCCGAACTTGCAGAACCTGCCGATAAAATCCGAGCTCGGACGGCGGATTCGAACGGGATTCATCGCCCCACCGGCGGCGGTGCTCGCAGCCTTTGATTACTCGCAGATAGAACTGCGCGTTGCGGCGATCCTCTCCAAAGACGAAAAGATGACACAGATCTTCCGCGAGGGCAAAGATATCCATGCGGGTGTTGCGTCATATGTGTTCGGCGTGCCGATAGAGAAAGTTGACCCGGAGATGCGCCGGCGGGCAAAGGTGATAAACTTCGGCATCATCTACGGCATGGGTGTAACGGCGCTTCGCAAGAATTTGGGCGGGACGCGCGAAGAAGCGCAGAAATTTTACGACAATTATTTCCGACAATTCTCCGGCATAAAAAGGTATCTTGAAGAAACCAAAATTTTTGCGCGGAAGCACGGCTACACCGAGACACTTTTTGGCCGGAGACGGTATTTCCCGAACATCAATTCGAAAATTCCGTACCTTGCGAGTATGGCTGAACGCACCGCAACCAATGCGCCAATCCAAGGCACCGCCACGGCGGACATCATAAAGCTCGCAGTACGCTTTGCAGACGAAGACCTGAAAGAAGCAAAGCTTGAGAATGCGGCAAAACTAGTCCTTACCATCCATGACGAGCTGGTCTATGAAATAGACCAGAGCGTCCTTCCCCGGGCCGTGGAGATCATAAAAATGGCAATGGAGGGTGTACTCGAACGTTCTTTCATACGTCTCAAGAGCCCTGTTCCCATACTCGTTCATGCAGGCTCCGGCGCAAACCTCGGTGAAGTGAAATAAGAAGATTTCATGCTAGAATAAAGGAATATGGAAACAAGCGGCGTGGACAATCTAACCAATAAAATCCACCATACCCTCGCGCATTCCTATTTCATTTACCTCTTTTTTTTGGTGCTAGGGATTGCGCTCGATCTACTTTTCCCGATGCGAATCATCAAAAATCCTCTTTCCGTCGGCCTCGGGATTTTTCTTCTGGTTATCGCGACCATTATTATTTTCTGGGCACAGCGGACGACCCGAAATTTGCACTCGGGGGATACGCTTACGAAGGAGGCATTTCTCTGCGGACCTTATTGCTACACGAGGACACCCACCCACTGGGGACTCTTTATTCTCACTCTTGGTTTTGGCTTTATTGCCAATGCCTTCTTCGTCGTTCTCTCTACATTAATTTCATTTTTTGTCACCAAGTTCGTATTTCTGCGGAAGTACGAAGAGATCCTGGAAGAAAAATATGGAGACGCTTACCGGGATTATGAGAAGGCGGTGAAGTTATGATATATCTTTTCGCCGGGTCTGATGCGGGAAAGAGGCATCTTGCACATGAAAGGTTCTTGAAGACCCTCCCCGTGGGTACAGAGATTTTCCGGGTGGGGAAGGGGGACTTCAATCCGCTCGAGGCGGAGAGATTTTACTCAAGTTCAGGGCTTTTTTTTGATAAAATAGCGGTGATATTTTCTGAAGTTCTCGAGAATGCGGAGGCACGCGATTTTATCTTCTCGAAACTCGCGGAGATGGAAAAATCAGAGAACTATTTCATTTTCCTCGAAGGAAAACTACAGAAGACGACCCTCGATGCCTTCAAGAAGGCGAGAACCGAAATCGAAGTTTTTGAAAAAGAGGAGGTGGGAGAGAAGTTCAACAATTTTCTTCTCGCGAACGCGCTCGGGAAAAAGGACAAGCTCGGGATTTGGATATCATACCGCCAAGCCATAGAGAAAGGGGTGTCGCTCGAAGAGCTTGCCGGGGTTCTTTTTTGGAAAGCGAAAGATATGATACTGAAAAAAGATTTCCGCACTTGGAGCGAAAACGAATTGCAGGGGTTTGCCAGTAAATTCTCCTATCTTCTCCCGGAAGCCCGCCGCGCCGGCCGCGACGCCGAAGCAGCATTCGAGGAATATCTCCTTGAAGCGGTCTAGAAAAACTGATATTATCGCTCTATTCCGCCCTTAGCTCAGCCTGGTAGAGCTGCTCCCTTTTAAGGAGAAGGTCGTAGGTTCGAATCCTACAGGGCGGACTACGAATTTTTCTTGAGCCAGTCGATCATTTTCTCGTAGGTTGCGGGGCCAGTTTCGCCGTCGGCAGTAAGGCCCACCGCTTTTTGGAAATTCGCTACGTCGGTTTTCATGCCCTTGCCGTAATCATTGTCTATCTTTTTCGAGGTCTTAAAATATATATTGAGAAAATTCTGCACTGTGCCAACCCGCGTACCTTTCGAGCCGACTTTCATGTAAACTTTATCATCAGTCAGTTTCTGCAAGTCGCCTATCAGACTCTGGTATTTTGAAGATACGGGCGCTGGTTCGGGTGCGGGCGGCGGCGACTCCTGTGCCGGCTCGGGCGGGGCAAGCCGCGCGAGTTCGTTCTCAAGATTCTTCACCTTTTCTCGAAGTTCTTCACTTTCATTCTCAAGCGTCTTAATCCTCTCCCGTTCGGCGTGCACGTCACCTGGCTCGAGCGTCTGAAAGGCCCACCAGCCCAGAACCCCGATCGCGATTATTACCCCTACTACCAAAAGCGCCGCCTTTAAATTCTGCATTTTCTAATTATAGCAAATATGACCCGTCCAACAAATTCAAGGTCATGGTGAGTAAAGTCGAACCATGATAAAATGTAGAAATGGTGCTCTCCTTAAAACTAAACCAGTCGCTTTTCTTTATCTTCTTGTTTGTAATAGTTAGCTCGTTTCTGGCCTATAAAATAATTGTAAAAGCCTACAGCGGCGTTTACGATTTCGAAAATTCTGCTACTCTGTATTAGTGGCAGATAAGCTTTTCAAACTAAGGAGCGAGTTCCGGCCCGCCGGCGATCAGCCGCAGGCGATTTCGAAGCTCCTCTCCGGGCTTCGGAGCAGAATGCGGAAGCAGACTCTTCTCGGGGCCACCGGTACGGGTAAAACTTTCACTATGGCGAACGTTATCGAAGAGATAGGGGTGCCTACGCTTGTCATCGCCCACAACAAGACGCTCGCGGCCCAGCTTGCGCAAGAATTTCGGGGGTTCTTCCCAGACGCGGCGGTTCACTACTTCGTCTCCTATTACGATTACTACCAGCCAGAAGCGTATCTACCAGTTACCGATACTTATATCGAGAAGGATGCGGATATCAATAAAGAGATAGATCGCCTCCGGCACGCCAGTACCCAAGCACTCCTTACCCGACGCGATGTGATCGTGGTGGCTTCTGTCTCATGTATTTATGGGCTCGGAAGCCCGGAAGAATACGAGAGGGTCAATCTTCATCTTCTGCTTGGGGGAAAGATAGACCGGCTCGCGCTCATGCGCCGGCTCATAGAAATACATTTCTCGAGGACCAATTCCGATCTTCTGCCCGGGACCTTCCGTTCGAGCGGCACGAGAGTTGAAGTCATGCCGGTGTCTGAAACTTTCGTTTACCAAATTGAATTTTTGAAAGGTACTATCTCAAAGATCTTGAAAATCGACCCGGTTTCTTCCGCTCTCCTGGCCGAGGAGAAGCAAATTTTCATTTTTCCCGCTAAGCATTTCATCACCGAGGACGAGAAACTGAAAATCGCACTCAAGGGCATTAAAGAGGAATTGAACGCGCAGCTCAAGAAATTCGAAAAAGAGGGGAAACTTCTCGAAGCTGAGCGGCTGCGCCGTCGAACCAATTATGACCTTGCGATGATTCGGGAGGTCGGCTACACGAGCGGTATAGAAAATTATTCCAGGCATCTTTCTGGGAAGCGCGAAGGCGAGCCGCCGGAGACACTGCTCTCGTATTTCCCAAAATCGGGGTTTCTCACCATTATCGATGAGTCTCATGTAACATTACCGCAACTTTCAGGCATGTATGCGGGCGATGCTTCGCGGAAGAACACTCTCGTCGAATACGGCTTTCGTCTCCCCTCCGCCCGCGACAACCGACCACTTAAGTACAGAGAATTCGAAGAGCGCATCGGCCCGGTTATTTACACTAGCGCGACTCCCGGGGGAGAAGAGCGCAAGGAGAGCGAGCAAATCGTAGAGCAGATTATACGGCCGACGGGGCTCCCAGACCCCGAGACGACAGTAAAACCGATAACGCCGAAGAGCGACTATACGGGCCAGGTCCAAGATTTCATTGAAGAAGCAAAAAAAACAGTCGGAGCAGGATTTCGCGTACTTGCCACAACCCTTACAAAAAAGATGGCGGAGGATCTGGCCGCATATCTTAAAGAAAGAAGGATAAAAGCTGAATATCTCCACAGCGAGATAAAAACCATTGAGCGGATAAAAATACTGACCCAGTTCCGAAAAGGTGGTTTCGATGTCTTAGTGGGCGTGAATCTCTTGCGCGAGGGGCTCGATCTACCGGAGGTGGCGCTCATCGGTATACTTGATGCTGACAAAGAAGGATTTCTGCGTTCCGAGACCTCACTTATCCAGACTATTGGCCGAGCGGCACGGAACGCTGCCGGGCGGGTAATTCTCTATGCCGATAATCTGACCGGCTCGATGGAGCGAGCGCTTACCGAGACCGAGAGAAGGCGCAACCTCCAGCTTGCCTACAACAAAAAGCACGGCATCACCCCTAAGACCATTATAAAGAACATCAGAGATATAACGGAGGAGCTCGAGAGCGAGCACGAGAAAGCACTTGCGAGCGAACTTCTTATCGACCTCGAGGTGTTCGGCGGAAGGCTCGAGGAACTAGTCAAGATAAAAGAACGCAAGATGCGCATAGCGGTGAAGACGCTTGATTTTGAATCGGCCGCGCTCCTCCGAGACGAGATAAAGATCATCCGTGATAAGATAAAGGGATGAAAACGCTTCTGATCGCTATCGTAATAATTCTGCTTGCCTTTGCGGGCTTTCAGTTCATCATTAAAAATCGCGCGAGCTACGAAGCCGAAATTCCAGAGCTTAAGAAACAAGCGCCCGTAGAAGGGGAGGTGCTTGTTGACACCACTCTTTCTGAAACTAAGACCTTCAATGCGCCCACAGCCTTTGCAACCTTCGATGTAGCATATCCGACGTTCAAAAATGCAAGCGTGGAATTCAATCAAAAGATCGAGGACCTTGTAATGAGCGCGGTTGCTGAACATAAGAAAATTGCGGAAGACACTTGGAGGGCGCAGGCAGAGACCGGCGGAACGCCGGAGGAGAAATTCCAATTTTATGCTTCCTGGACTCCGGTGCAGGTGAATGACAATTACATAAGCGTGCTTCTGCGTGAGGGTGGGTATACCGGCGGGGCGCATGGGTATGAAATGCTGACCTCGTTTAATTTTGACGTAATGGGAGAAAAAGAAATTGTGCTTTCTGATCTTTTTCCCGGTGATCCTAATTATTTGAAAGCTATTTCCGAGTTTGCGCGCAAAGAATTGAGGAGACAATTGAAGGAAAACTTGAACGAGGATATGCTGCTTCCCGGCACAGAGCCCAGAGATGAGAATTTCAGCGTGTTTTCTTTCACCCCTGGCTCTTTGACTTTCTATTTCCAGCAATATCAAGTTGCTCCGTATGCCGCGGGCCAGTCGAAAGTGACAATGCCTCGGGATTAGGCTATACTCTGGACAATCGAATATCGATATGCACCCCCAAGCGCAAGCCGAGGGTGTGTTTAAGGTTGTATGAAGGAAGAAAAGGAAGAAATAATCAAGGTTCGGGGGGCCCGAACCCACAATTTGAAAAATATCAATGTGGAAATGCCGCGCAATAAGATGGTGGTGATTACTGGTGTCTCTGGGAGCGGCAAATCCTCACTTGCCTTCGACACCATTTTTGCCGAAGGGCAGCGGCGATACGTGGAGTCGCTCTCTTCCTACGCCCGGCAGTTCTTGAATCAGATGCCCAAACCAGACGTAGACGAGATCACCGGCCTTTCGCCAGCGATCTCGATCGATCAAAAGTCCCGTTCGAACAATCCTCGCTCGACGGTCGCAACGATCACCGAGATTTACGATTACATGCGGGTGATGTATGCACGAATCGGCCGGCCCTATTGCCCGGTTTGTGGAGAAGAGATCCGGAAACTCTCCAGCGAAGAGATCCTGAACTTCGTGCTTGAAAAAATAAAGAACAAAAAAAACGAGGTCTCTATTTTCTCGCCGGTAGTCCGGGGCAGAAAGGGCGAGTACTATCAGCTTCTTTATGACCTCCTCGGCAAAGGCTTTTATGAAGTGCGCCTTGATGGGGTGATGAAAAAACTCCGGGAGCAGATCATCCTCTCCAAGCACAAAGCGCACACGATAGAAGTTCTTGTGGATCGTTTTTCGCCCGCAGAATTTGGTAAAGATACAGCGGGGTTTCGGATGCGCCTCGCCGAGGGGGTCGAACGCGCGCTGATCGAATCGGACGGCCTGGTGCAAGCAAAAATAGACAAGGAGGAGTTCTTAATTTCGGCGAAGTTTGCCTGCAAGAACGACGGGTTTTCCTTTCCAGAGATCGAACCGCGACTTTTTTCTTTTAATTCCCCATACGGAGCTTGCCCTACTTGCCATGGCCTGGGGACCAAGTATTTCGGGAGCGGTGAGCCTTGCCCGGACTGCAAGGGTGCACGCCTGCGGACCGAGGCCTTGAATGTTTTCATCATGGCAGGGAAAGAGAGAAAAAATATACTAGACCTCTCTTCGCTCTCGATCGCTAGAGCTCATGAGTACTTCAAAAATTTGAAGCTGACGGAGAAAGAAAAGGAAATTTCCTTCGCCGTCGTCCGGGAAATAGTTTCGCGCCTCTCTTTCATGCTCGATGTCGGCCTCGATTATCTTGAACTTTCACGGAAAGCCAATACGCTCTCCGGCGGGGAAGCGCAGCGGATTCGTCTGGCATCTCAACTCGGCTCACGACTAGTAGGAGCTTTGTATGTACTGGACGAGCCTACCATCGGGCTCCATCAGCGGGACAATGATCGCCTGATCAAGACGCTTGAAAATCTCCGCGACCTCGGCAATACCATCATAATAGTCGAGCACGATGAGGACACGATCTACGCTTCAGACTACATCGTGGATATCGGACCGCGAGCCGGAGTACACGGCGGGGAGATCATTGTAAGTGGGTGGCTCGACGCGCTGCTTACCGCGCCCAAAGACAAAACCGGCTCGCGCACCCTTGCATACCTGCGCGATGAAGCGAAAATCCCCATGCCTCAAAAGCGGAGAGAGGGCAAGGGGGTTTTACGCGTTGCTGGAGGCAATGCTTTTAATATCAAAAACTTGAGTGTCGAGGTACCGCTCGGAGTGATGACAACGATCACTGGTGTTTCCGGGTCGGGAAAGAGCACGTTTATGTATGAGATACTTTATAAAAATCTCCAAGCGAGGTTCGAGCGCAAATACCGGAGCGCGCAGGTTTTCAACTGTGCGTCCATGACCGGTACCGAATACCTCGCACGAGCGATCCTCATTAATCAATCACCAATCGGCCGAACCCCAAGATCGAATGTTGCCACTTACACCGGCGCCTTCACTCATATTCGTGACCTTTTTGCTGCGACCGAGGAAGCGCGGCTTCGCGGCTGGAAACCGAACCGCTTTTCTTTCAATGTGCCGGGCGGGCGCTGCGAGGCCTGTGAAGGAAACGGCGAGATCGCAGTCGAGATGCACTTTCTCCCGACCGTTTACGTCACTTGTGATATTTGCCAGGGTAAGCGCTTCGACAAGGAAACGCTGACCGTAAAATATAATAAAAAAAACATCCACGAAGTGCTTCGGATGACAGTGGAAGAGGGATTACAATTTTTCAAGGACATTCCGGAAATAGCGGATAGACTAGGAACGCTCTTCGATGTGGGCTTGGGGTACCTTGAACTCGGTCAGCCAGCTACCACACTCTCGGGCGGCGAAGCCCAAAGAGTAAAAATATCAAGCGAGCTTTTCCGACCACATCTTGAGAAAACCATCTATCTCCTTGATGAGCCGACCGTGGGTATGCATTATGATGATGTTGCAAAGCTCCTTGAGGTTCTCCGGAAACTTCTCGGGCGAGGCAACACTGTTGTTCTTATTGAGCATAATCTCGATGTCATAAAAAATGCCGATTACATACTCGATTTCGGCCCGGAAGGCGGAGAACGGGGAGGCGATCTCGTTGCCAAGGGGACCCCAGAGGCGGTCGCAAACAATTCGAAGAGCTACACAGGGAAATATCTTAAGAAAGTTTTGAAGAGATAGCATGAATATAAAGAGTTTTAAAAAATTGAGAATCCCCGAGAAACCAGGCGTGTATTTATTTAAATCTGGAAAGGAAATTCTATATATCGGCAAGGCGACTTCGCTCCGGGCGCGGACCAGGAGCTATTTTGCGAAGGATCTGATGGAGACCCGCGGGTCGGGTTTGGTCGAGATGCTTACTCGGGCAAAGGGACTTTCCTGGCAGCCGACTGAAAGTGTGCTTGAGGCGCTGATCCTAGAGGCTAATCTCATCAAAAAATTCCAGCCAAAATACAACAGCCGCGAGAAGGATGACAAAAGTTTTAATTATGTAGTTATCACTAGAGAAAAATTACCCAAGATTATTATCGTACGAGGCAAAAATTTGATTAATTTTAAAGGCTCCGTTTTCGGCCCCTTTATCAATGGGGGCCAACTGAAAGCGGCACTAAAACTTATACGAAGAATTTTTCCGTTTCTGGATGAGAAGACCAAGAACTACCATGAGTTTTACAAACAGCTCAACTTAGCTCCCGACTTGGAGAACAGAAAAATGTATTTACAAAACATCAGAAATATACGTTTGTTTTTCCAAGGGAAAAAGAAAAAAATCCTTCGGGGCCTTAAGAAAGAAATGAAAGAACTTGCAAGAAGTGAAGAATTCGAGAAAGCGGCAGAGATACGCAGGCAAATATTCGCCCTCGAGCACATTAACGATGTGGCGCTCATAAAAGAAGAGCCTAAAGCGGGGGCGCTGGATTCTCTTTTCCGTATCGAAGCTTATGATGTCGCCCATATCTCTGGGCGGAATATGGTTGGGGTAATGGCGGTCATTGAGAACGGAATGCCCGCAAAGAGCGAATACAGAAAATTTAAGGTTCGAACGCAGAAAGGAGCAAACGACACCGGCGCGCTTGCGGAAATCGTCGATCGGCGTCTCGCGCACCAGGTGTGGCGTTACTCCAATCTGATCGTCGTCGATGGGGGAAGGGCGCAAATAACCGCAGTAGAAAAAGTTCTCGGCAAAGCCGGAGTAAAAATCCCTGTTCTTGCAGTGGTCAAGGACAAGTTTCACCGGCCGAGGCAGATACTCGGCGATAGGGCTCGAGCCCGTAAATATGAGAAAGAGATTATGCTCGCGAACAACGAGGCGCATCGGTTTGCGATCGCATACCACAAAAATTTGAGAGGCCGAGAGTTCCTAAAATGAAAACCGTAGTTATTCTTCACAACATCAGAAGTGCGGAAAATGTCGGGTCAATGTTCCGGACCTGCGATGCGGCGGGAGTGGATAAGATATATCTCACCGGCTATGCCCCTGCGCCCTTGGACCGCTTCGGGCGCAAGAGAAAAGATATAGCGAAATCTGCTCTCGGAGCGGAGGAATTTGTAGAGTGGGAATCGAAGAAGAGTTTGCCCGCACTAATTCGCAAGTTGAAGCAGGAAAATTTCCGAATTGTTGCCATAGAACAAGACAAAAATTCTATTGATTATCGGAAATTGAAGTTGCGAGAGAAAAATGCCTTTATCATGGGAGCAGAAGTGGCAGGGGTTCCCCAAAATATTCTGAAGCTTTGTGACGTGATTGCCGAAATCCCAATGCATGGCAAAAAAGAGTCCTTGAATGTTTCCGTCGCGCTCGGGGTCGTTCTTTTCTTTCATCTCTGATGAACAGGGCAGAAGTGGGTGCTGCGGCCGGCGAGGGCGATTTTTTTGACGACGCCGCGGCAGTTTTTTCTTTGGCATTTTTCGTCCGTTCGCTGGTAGGCCATATGGTGCAGTTGAAATTTACCACGCCGGCCGAGGAGGTCACGATAATCGGACATCGAGTCTCCGCCCAGATCGATGCCTTTCGAGAGTGTCTCTTTAGTTGCCTTTAAAATTGACTTAAGTTCACCTTCTTTTATTTTTGAAACTTTACGTAGCGGATGCACCCCAGCCCGCCAGAGAATTTCATCAGAATAAATGTTGCCGATGCCGGCAATCACACTCTGATCCATAAGCACAGACTTTACCTTTCCGTTCAGCTTCTTGCTCAATCTCTCCTTGAACTTTACCAAAGTAAAGTTTTTGTCCAAGGGTTCCGGGCCGATGCCGTTGAGGTGTTTAGTATCGTGAGCGGTCTCCGTGTCCATTAGCGTGACTTTCCCGAATTTTCGCGCATCCGAAAACGCTAAATGTTTTTTGCCTGATAGTGAAAATACAACATGGATGAATCTATTGAATGGATCACCTAGCGGCCCTTCTTTTTTCGGGACCCACTTCCCATCTCTCACTTCATACCTTCCATATAAAAGATGCCCGGTCATCTTCATATGGATGAGAATGGTTTTTCCGTTATTTAGGTTAATGAGAATGTTCTTTGCTCGTCGTTCAACTGAAACGATCTTCGCATTTCGGACGGCTCGTCTGAATTTCGGGAAAAATTTAGGATTAGCGATGTTTCCCGCTTGTCTTTTGTCTTTGGTCGAGAGGTCCGTCCAAACATCGAGGATTTTTTTCCTGACAATATACTTTTTCAATCCCCGCACCGTCGTTTCTACCTCTGGCAATTCAGGCATATTAGTATTTTTTCCGATACAGGAAACTTTCGAGGAATGTAAAAATTAAACTTGCATAGAGAAGAAATTCGGCGGATTTGAGCCAGGAGGAAGAAGTTGCGAAAATTCCGATGAAAATCATGCCGAAGGCAAAACACTGGATCATCATTTTTACTTTCCCGGCCCAATTGGCCCCCGGAGTTCTCCCGGTGCGCTTTTTGCTCAAGTAAGCACCCCTAGCGTTCAGAAGTTCCAAAACAATTATCACGGTCATCAATCCCCAACCGAAATATCTTGGGACAAAAATTAGCGCAACCAGCCCGATCAGCCCCCGGTCTGCGACTGCGTCTAAAATTTTTCCAAGGTCAGTCACCTGGCTTCTTTTTCTTGCCAGAGCGCCGTCTACCGCGTCAGTTAGAGCTGCGATGGTAAAAATGGCTAACCCCCAAACATACGATTCATTTAGTAGCGAATAAAAAATAAAAGGTAAAGACCAAATTCTCAGCCCGCTTACTTGGTTCGGTGTAATTTTTTTTGGGATTAAACGAAGCAGGGTGATTTCGAGGAAGTTGTCGGAATATTTTTGCAGATTCATATAAATTCTATCTTCCGCCTAGAATTTTGAGCGCTTCTTTTATTTTCGCATTCGTGTCCGAGGCCCCGGAGACTTTTTTGAGAGCTTCGCGGGCTTCACTCTGCGAATAGCCGAGGGATTTCAGGGCCTCAAGCGCGTCGAGCTCTCCGGCAAGCGACGTTCCTCCCTCGTCAGAGATTTTATCGCGCAGTTCAACCACAATCTTCTCCGCGGTTTTTCTGCCGATACCGGAGACCTTAGTCAGATATGCCGTATCGCCGGTAGAAACTGCCTTACGCAAGGTTTCAAGCGTTGCGATGCCCAGGATCGCCAGTGCCGATTTCGGCCCGATGCTGGGAACGGAAAGGAGCATCTCAAAAAACTCTAAGTTTTCCCTGTTTTCGAATCCGTATAACTCAATCGCGTCCTCGCGGACATGGGTGTGCGTCCAAAGAAACGCATCGCCGGCAACCTTGGATATAGTCTCGGGGGTAGCGTTTATTTTGTACCCGACTCCACCTGATTCGACAACCAGAAACTTCTCGGTTTTTAGTATGACTTTCCCTCTCAAGCTTCCTATCATAAGTTAACTTTACCATAAGTTTGCAATTGAACCAGCTTTCTGTTAAATTACCCCCATGCCAATTACAAAGGGAGCCAAGAAAGCGATCCGCGGTTCTGCTCGCAAGCGCGGGTACAATGAACGCCGGAAGCGCGCGATGAGGGAGATCATAAAGAAGATCGAGAAACTGGCAAAGACCGATAAAAAAGAAGCGGAAAAACTTCTCGCCTCTGTCTATCAAACTATTGATAAGGCAGCTAAGGTTGGAGTAATCAAAAAGAACAATGCCGCACGCAAAAAATCCCGCTTAGCAAGGTTAGTTAAGTAGGATTTTTGTTGGCCGTTCTTAAGACTGTGCTACGCGGCTCTCCGGAGATTGTTTGAACAGATGTCGAATGAGTGCGGCGAGGATGAGCAAGAGGATAAGAAGTATCAGCCAGCCGAAGAAGGTCGAGGGCAGGAAATCGCCGCCGAAGAGAGCGGCCGCTCCGAGAACCGAACCAGCTCCAGTAAATCTGTGGGTAGTATAAGCAACTGCGTCTCCCTGAGTATCGTTCGGAGTAGTGTAGACGAGATTCGCTACCACCACTATTTGTTCTCCGCTTTCCGTGCTGCGGTTTGCCGAAGCTACCAAGAAGAGATCATCGGTATCCCCTGGGCGCAAAGTGCCCACATCAAGATTGAGAGAGTTGTCAGCGCTTGAGAAAACTCCCTTGTTCGATCCATCATAGGTCATGGTCTTTGGAAGAAGAACCCGGAGAACAACATCTCGGAGAATTTGGCTTGAGACGTTCTCCCATGTCACTTGATAGTATCTCTGCTCGCCGGCGGTAATTATTTCCGCTCCGCCGTCGATGCTGAGTTTCACAAGTTCCCCTGCTCCGCTCCCGCCGATCAGGCTGGTAGTACGGATGACTGTTGGCGCAGCTGCGATGAACTGAGAGATTTCATTAGTGATAAAGGAGAGGATTGCGCCGTTTGATCTTCCGTAAGCGTTTTCGGCAACGGCCCGGTAATAATACACCGTTCTCGGAGAAAGCCCACTCGCAACCGCCGGATGTACCACCGAAGCTTGGGTTCCGACAGAATCCCTTTGAGTAGAGAAGCCCAAGCCCGGTGTCGCACCCCACTCAAACCAAGCAGTCGCTGAAATTCCCGAGCTATTGAGGATCAGGGAGCTTAGTTGCGCGTTGCCGCTCGTTATGTTTATTGCGCTAGTGGTAATGGCGGTCGGGGCGTTGCCGAAATCTTGATCTGTGTCGCCGTCCCTGACCCGGATAGTCACCAGGTCGTCATCCGAATCATCATCGTTTTCGCAACGGATGCTGAAGGTGGTATCGCGGGTGAGGGAACCCGTATTGAACGATCCGTCGGTATCAAGGTCGCGATTTCTCCAGTTCGAGGTGCCGTCCTCGCCTTCGCAGGAATCTGCGTTGTCGGAATTCCAGCGGATACGGGTCGAATCTCCGCTATCTATACTTGTGTCATCAGCAGTTAAGTCCACCGAAACGTTTCCTCCACCGTTGTCTGTTCGAATGGTTACCGAGTCGCTGTCTTCATCGCCGTTGTTATCAAAGCAAGTGATCCGGAAAGTCGTGTCGCGGTCAAGGTCACCGGTGTCTCTGGATCCGTCGGTGCCCAAATCTCTTCCGTTCCATCCGTTGTCGCCGTCCTCCCCCTCGCAGAAATCTGCATTGTCAGAAGTCCAGCGGACACGAGTGCTGTCACCTTCATCGATGCGTGTGTCGTCGGCGGAAATATCAACCGAGACGTTTCCGCCGTTGTCTTCGTCTACGTTTATCGTCACCGAATCGGAATCCGAGCTCGAGTTGTTAGAGCAGACGATGCTGAAAGTTCTCGTTGAAGTGAGATCTCCAGTGAAAAAAGTTCCTGATGGCCCCCTTGTCCCGCTCCAGCCGCCGGTTCCGCCTGATGCCTGGCAAGAGTTTGCATTATTTGCCTGCCAATGGACAATCGTAGAGTCTCGAAAGTTGACGTCATCGTCGTCTGCCCAGATGTCTACGCTCACCTGATTGTTTTGCTGATATCGGCAAGGCAATAGCCCGCCGTAATTCAGAGCTTGGGGGTCTTGGCAAGTTTGCTGTTGCTGCTCTTGTCCCACTTGCACGGTAACTTGCTCGCTCGAAGTTCCTGCCGAATTTGAACAAGAAAGAGTGAAAGTGGTGGTGGAGAAGAGCGCTCCGGTTGGGAAAGAAGAATAGAGAGATGTGCTCTTTGCACCCGACCATCCGCTTGACCCACCCGAGCCGGAACATGCTACCGGATTATTAGTCGGGTTCCAGCGAATGACAGTCGAGCCGGCGTAAGGCATGAATGTACTATCCGCACGCAAGTTCACGATCGGGCGATTGACTTGTTCGTACAGACAAGGTAGGGGTCCTCCAAAATTCAATGCCTGCGGATCTTGGCAAGTTTGCACTTGCTGTTGGCCGGCTTGGACGGTTACAGATTCTTGATTAGAGGTTCCCGCGGAATTCGTGCAAGTCATTAAGAACGTAGTGGTGTTTGTGAGTGATCCGGTATTGAATGTACCATTCGTGGCGCTTCTCGCCCCGCTCCAACCGTTGGTGCCGCCTGAGGCCTGGCAGGAAGTTGGGTTGTTCGTCGGGAACCATCGAATAGTAGTGGAGCCGTTATACGGAACAAAAGTACGGTCGGCAGAGAGATTGACCACTGGCCGAATTACTTGCTTATACTGACACGGAAGAGGCCCACCGTAGTTTAGAGCTTGCGGATCCTGACAAACTTGAGGAGGTGGCGGAGGAGGTGGCGGAGGAGGTGGCGGCTGGTTACCGACTTGAATTGTCACAAAATCCATATCAGATTGTCCAGAATTGTTGAAACAAGTAACGGTGAAATTTTGGGAATTGCTAAGCGCTCCGGTAAAGAAACTGCCGGAGGTTTGTCGCAGACCCGCCCAATTATTTGCCCCACCGCTTCCCTGGCAGGATGTTGCGTTCGAAGAATTCCAGCGGACGATGGTAGAACCGCCAAAGCTTAAAACCATTTGATCGGCGGTGATATCAACATTGGGTTGCGCAGGAGGCGGTGGCGGTGGTGGTGGTGGTGGAGGTGGCGGGTTGACTTGGTTTACGAAAACAGAAACGCTTTCACTATCTGAGAGCCCACTTGCACTATCAGTGCAGCGGATACTGAAAGTTGTGGTAGAGGCAGGAAAGAAATCCGCGCGGCCGGTCAGAGGTTTTCCGCCCGGCCAAATGCCCATTCCGCCTGAGCCGTTGCAGTTAAGAGTCGAAGAATTTAGGGGTTGTGCGGTCCAGGTAATGCTGGCAACCTGGCCGTTTTGGATTGTAGTAGAACCTCCTTGACCATTGGCAAAGATATCGACACTAACCTGTGGAGGCGGCGGTGGTGGAGGAGGAGGAGGTGGAGGAGGAGGAGGTGGGGGCGGAGTATCACAAACAGATGTTTTGAAAGAGATGGTATTTCCTGTCGATTTACCGGAGCTATTTTGCGCCATGGCTCGGTAATAGTAGGTTGTATTTTGGCTCAAGTTAGAAATTTGGGCGCTGAAATTTAAAGGGGAAGTAAATGTTTGAGGCGAAGTCGCGTACCCGAGAGACTTAGTCGGCCCCCATTCGAACCACACTGCGGTGGCTTTGCCGTTCGGGTCGACGAATCCGCTCAGAGTCGCGCTATTACATGTCGGAACCGCATATTGCGCGGAGACTGGAGCCTCGCTCGCGAAAAGACTCAGGGCCATTACTAAACCTGTGATTAAAACAATCGCTGATTTTATTTTTCTGTTCATATTTTTTTATTAAGTAAAAATTTTGTTTTTACTTTCCGAAATCATGAACTTCCTGATTCATAACTTTGGAAGGTAGGGGAGGAATGATCACTCCCCAAACTCACTTCTTACTGTCAGCCGCCGTTGGGGGGGATGGTGGCGATGAAAGCCTTGGCATCGTTTCCGAGGGCTTTGATCCCTCGGTAGCCACCGTAGCCGACAGCGGCAAATCCCACGAGGCATGCTCCGAATTGGAGCGGCCCTCTAGTACACCAGGCGCCTCCTCCACCTTTCGGCACCGAGACCATTTGAAGGTTGGGCCGTTGCGTGGAATCGCGCACTGTCACGTCAACCTTGATGCCGATCTGGCCGGTAAAGACGTGAGTGGTGGTGTCGGAGCGGCGTCCAATGACTGCGATTGGCGGAGGAGCCGGAATTTGTTCCTGCGGTGCCGGGGTTTCGGGAATCACGAATCCCTTGGCGCCGTTCCCGCAATCCCAGCGTCTCGTAATGGTGGACCCCCTTGCCACCATTTTCGTACCGGTTGCTTGGGCGACGATTGCCCAGCGGCCGCCGGCAATCTCCATCTCTCCGCACTGACGTTGCTCCAGCGTGACGATGCGTTCCCCTTCCTTAAGCGGCTTATGGCCGCTGAGGAAGGAGGGAGTGTAAACTTCCGCAGAAGCCTCGCAGGCTTCCATAGAAGTGAACACCCCAGGGATCTGTTGTGCCTCGGCCCGGATAGAAACCAGGGCGAGCGCAACGAGCGCCAGGGTATTTCGCTTCATAGTAGGCCCCTCCCAGGGCCAAAAACATTAAAAGTTGTAAGATCAAAAACCTAGCGGAATCATATCATATTATGGAAAAAAGTCAATAGAAAAGTGTTAACAGAAAGTCACCTTGTGACCCCATCAGGAATCGAACCTGAATTACAAGATCCGCAATCTTGCGTTCTATCCGTTGAACTATGGGGCCGGTTTAGTCCTAGAACCCGAGCCTCTCCATTATTTTCTCCGAGAGATGCTCGCGCATCTCTTCTTCAGGAATTTCCTTTGCAAGAAAGACATTCCGTACCGCATAGGCATGTGCTTCGTCGATCGGCACGGAAAGTATCGGCATAAAAAACCGCTCGGTGTGAATGAAAAGAAGAGGCTTTACGGAAGCTCCGTCGTGCGCTCCGCTCTGCACCCAGAAGGATTTTATACTTTCATATGTGTAAAGTCGAGTTTTGATCCTAAGGCCGCGGTTGTCGAGCTGGTAGGAGATTGTCTCCGGCGGGCGCACGGAGAAAGTCCAAAGAAGTGCTCCGCCCAGCACGATCAGCGCCGCGAAAAAGTAATTCGCAAATATTATCGAAGCGAGCGCGGCGGTGACGATAATGACTCCGAGCGCCCAGAACCAGTCTTTGCTCCTTTCCTTCTGTTCGTACTCCGGTGCAGCCCACTCTATTTTCTCCGGTCCGTCCATCCTTTAATTATATCAGATTTTCTGCTACAATCCCCGTGTTTATAAGGGAGGCGTCGCATAGTGGTTTAGTGCACCTGTCTTGAAAACAGGAGTGTCGAAAGGCACCGTGAGTTCGAATCTCACCGCCTCCGCCCATGAGATTTTTGGGCATTGATTATGGAGCAAAAAGAATAGGGATAGCGCTTTCTGACGAAGGGGGGAAGCTTGCCTTTCCGCGGGAGATCTTGCCGAACGACTCGAAAGTCTTTGAGAAACTTGAGGGCATAATTCGAGATGAGGGTGTAGCGGAAATAGTTATCGGAGAAACAGATTTGATTTTGAGGGAGACCGAAATATTTCGGGAGCAACTGGCTCAAAGATTTGGAATAGCGGTGAGGAGGCAAAAAGAAGAATTGACAACCCGGGAGGCACGACGCTACCAAGGGGGAGTTGCCGACGCACGGGCGGCCGCGCTCATTCTGCAGCGATACTTGGACAGAAAAACCTGATATAATTATTGCAAATGATCAGGAACAAGATTTATCGTTTTTTTCCCACGCCTCGGTTCCTTATGTCTCCGTCTTTCGGATTGGATATTTCCGACCAGTCGCTTAAGTTCGTAGAACTCAATGTCACCAAAGATGGTATTCACATGGGCCACTTTGGAGAGCGGAAAATTCCGCCCGGGATCATCGTTTCCGGGAAAATCAACGATCCGAAACGCTTGAAGGATGTGCTGTTTGCGCTTCGGCGCGAGGAAGGCATCAGATTTGTGCGCGTCTCGCTTCCCGAGGAGCAAGTTTACCTCTTCCACCTACGACTTCAAAAAGGGAGCCTCGAGAACCTCCGCGAGGGCATCGAGCTTTCGCTTGAGGAGCATATTCCGATCCCAGCCGCGGAAGCGATCTTCGATTACGAGCTCCTTGCCCAGGATGCTGGCAGCATCGAGGTGGAGGTGGCCGCAATTCCGCAGAACGTGATCGAGAATTATCTTTCTGTTTTCCGTGAATCTTTTATCTCGGTGCAGTCGTTTGAACTTGAGGCTCAGGCGATCTCGCGCGCGGTCATAAAAAAAGGAGACTCGGGTACTTACATGGTCGTGGACTTCGGCCAGACCCGAACAGGCATTTTCATCATCTCCCGCGGACTCGCGATCTTCACTTCGACTTTTGAAATGGGAGGCGCCTCGCTTGCCGGCGCGATACAGAAAAGTTTCAAGGTCAGTTTCGAAGAAGCGGAAAAGATGAAGAAGATGTATGGCCTTCTGCGCAACGCTCCGGAGAAGGAAATCTTCCCGATACTCTTGAACAGTGTCTCGGTCCTGCGCGATGAGATTGTGAAGCACCTGCTCTACTGGCAGACCCACAAGGATGATCAGGGCAATGACCACCCGCCGATCAAGAAAATTCTCCTCTCCGGCGGAGACTCGAATCTGACCGGCCTCCCGGAGTATCTATCCGCAAGCACCCACACCCCAGTCGAACTTGCGAACGTCTGGGTGAACGTCTCTGACACAAAAAAATACATTCCGAGAATAGATTTTAACAGATCGCTTTCATTTGCGGCGGCGCTCGGGCTCGCGCTCGGCGATTTCGACTATGATTAACCTCATCCCGAACCAGGAAAAAAAGAAAAAAGTAAAGGATTTTTATTTTCGTCTTGCAGTGGTGACCTTTTTCCTCCTTTCTTTCACAATTTTAGTTGCTTCACTGGCGATGATCCCCGCTTACTTCCTCTCCGCCGCCAAAAAAGACGTGGTATTTACGAAGTTGTCCGAGGAAAGCAATACCCCCAACTCAGCGCTCCTCCTTGAGACCCAGGAGTCTATCGCAGCCTTGACCAAGAAACTCAATATTGTCGAGAAAGTGCAAAAGAACGAGTACAGAATTTCGGGAAAAGTCGTAAATGAAATACTGGGAGACAAAATCTCCTCGATAAAGATCACCGCCATTCTCTACGAGACCCCTCTTCCGAAAAACCCGGGTGACCCCAATAAAAAAGTTACGGTTCAGGGTGTTGCCACCAGCCGCGAAGAGCTGCTTCGCTTTCGCCGCGCGCTCGAGGACAATGTCGCCTTCCAGAAGGTTGATTTGCCAATTTCCAATTTCGTGAAAGGGTCGAATATTTTCTTCTCGATAACTCTCACTCCGTCTTAAATATGGACACGCCTAGAAGTTTCAAAAAATTTAAAAAGGGTCCGCTTGCTCTTTCGCTCGCTCTTCTCGGATTTTCTGCTGCTCTTTCTCTCTTTTTATATGGCAAGATTCAGGCGAACAAGCAGGTGCAGGATGAAGCGCAAGGAAGCTGGCAGAGGGCGGTTGAGCTCCGGCGGGAGATCAATTTTGCCGAGGACAGAGTGAAAAAAACCGCAGAGGACAGAGTAAAACTAAGTTCACATTTTGCGGAAAGTCTTGATGCGGTCCCGTTCTTGGATTCTCTCGAAGAGCTGGCCGGAAAGGTTTCGGCGAAATCGGAGATTTCCTTAGTCGATATCGCCAAGGACAAGTCGGGAATTTTCGTGAACCTAAGAGTGGCCGGGAGTTTCGAGTCGGTATATAAATACTTGCTTCTGCTCGAGAACTCCTCCTACGTCCTAGAATTCAGGGCAGTAAACCTACATAAGGCGAGCAGCGAAAGCACTGAGTGGCAGGGAGATTTTGCTTTGAAACTTCTTACCTTTATTCCATAAAATATGAAACTAGCGTTCAAGAAAAAGGAAAAAGTTTTCAGGAAAGGCGGTTTTCATACCAATCCCGACATCGGCTGGGAAGTTGTTCTATACTTTAATTTTGCCTTGATCATCGGCGGATTCGTCTTCGGGTATTTCCTGTGGGGAAAGGTGAATGAAGAATATGTTCTGCCTCCAAACATCAGCAACGAGAGAAAAGCCGAAGAGGCACAAATAGCAAAGGCACTCGAGTACTTTTCCGAGCGGGGGAAAAAATCCGCCGAGATCCTGAAGGCTCCTTCTCCTTTCGTTGACCCCTCGAAGTAAAAATGTTATTTTGACCTTGCGCGCGCTTAGCTCAGTTGGTAGAGCGACTCGTTTACACCGAGAAGGTCGGGGGTTCAAGTCCCTCAGCGCGCACCCCGCTCCCGTAGTTCAATGGATAGAACAGGGCTCTTCTAAGGCCTCGATGTGGGTTCGATTCCTACCGGGAGCGCATGAAATTTAAAATTCTCTACGAAGATGAAGATTATCTCGCGATAGACAAGCCCTCGGGTATTGAAGTTTTAGATTTGGCAGAAAAATATTTCCCTGAGAAAATTTTAGCGCATCGATTAGATACAGGAACGAGCGGAGTGCTAGTCCTTGCGAAAAGCGAAAAAGTGCGCGAATTTCTCAAGAAGCAATTTCAGAAGCGCGAAGTTAAGAAAATATATAATGCGATAGTTAACGGCTGGCCGAAGAATGATCGTGGAGTAGTGGATAAGCCGATCGGGCGGAGCCCGGTGGATTTTAGAAGAAGACTTGCCGGTCGGGGAGTAAAAGGAAAGATCAGGGAGGCGACCACAGAATACAAAGTACTTAAAAGATTTGAAGAAGGTGGAAATAAATTCACACTGGTCGAAGTAAAACCCAAAACCGGCCGGACGCACCAGATCCGCGTGCATATGAAGTTCGCAAATTACCCCGTGGCCTGCGATCCGCTCTACAATCCTGGCAAACCCTGCCCGAAGGGTATTGAGCGCTTGGCTCTCCATGCGAAGTCTGTAGAGTTTAAAAATCTCTCCGGCAAAACCATCAAAGTGGAATCGCCTCTACCTAAAGAGTTTCAAAGAGTATATATTTAAATATATATTTGAATATATATGAAATCTGAAACTCGTCAGTGCCAGAATTGTCACCAAAACTTCACCATCGAGCCGGATGATTTTGGATTTTATGAGAAAATAAAAGTCCCTCCGCCGACTTTTTGCCCGGATTGCAGATTACTTAGACGCTTTATGCATACCAGCGAAACAGTCTTGTATAAGAGAAAGTGCGATTTCTCAGGTAAGGAAATTTTTAGCATGTATTCAGAAAATACAATATTCCCTGTCTATGAAACTGATATTTGGTATAGCGATGCCTGGGATCCATATGAATACGGTATGGATTTTGATGAGAACCGCCCATTTCTCGAACAATTTTTAGAATTGCAAAATAAGATTCCAAGGATGTCTATTGTTAGACAAGGTAAGGCAGTAAACAGTCCGTACGCACATAGAGTTACAGACCCAAAAAATTCTTACATGGTTTTTCGAAGTTCTTATCCTGAAGATTCTATGTACCTCTATAACGGCAAAATGCATATAAAAGACTGTTGCGATGGCTCGTGGCTTTATGAATGCGAATTGTGTTATGAGTGCGTAAATTGTGCTAATTGTTACAATGTGAAGTTCAGTCAGGAGAGTAAAGATTCGAGAGATTGTTCTTTTATTTACTCATGCAGAAACTGCTCAAATTGCGTTGGTTGTGTAAATTTAGTAAGCGCCGAATATTGTATTTGGAATAAGAAATATACAAAGCAAGAATATTTTGAAAAACTCAAAGAGATGAAACTCAATACTTTCTCTGGGATCGAAAAGATGAAGATTGAATTTGAGAATTTTAGAAAAAAATTCCCTCAAAGAGCAATAATGTCCATAAAATCTGAAAAGGTTTCCGGCAATTGGTTTTTAAATAGCAAAAATGTTACTAAATCTTTTGATTGTGAAGGAGTGAAGGATGGTAAGTATTTATTTATGGTCTTTAATGCAGAAGATTGTATGGATTATTTTGAATGGGGGAATAAAGCCGAACAAATTTACGAAACGGAAAATTCCGGCATAGACATTGCGCGTCTGTCTTTTTGCAACCAATGCTGGCGAGGCTCGCACGATCTATGGTATTGCCATTCCTGCCAAGGGAGCCATAATTGTTTTGGCTGCATGGGTCTTAAAAAAGGTGAGTATTCAATCTTGAACAAAAAATATACGAAAGGAGAGTATGAAAAACTGGTGCCGCAAATTATCGAGCAGATGAAAACGATGCCTTATACAGACAACCGTGGTTTGGAATATCGGTTCGGGGAGAATTTT
This sequence comes from Patescibacteria group bacterium, assembly GCA_038063535.1. Classification (GTDB taxonomy): domain Bacteria; phylum Patescibacteriota; class Minisyncoccia; order Phycocordibacterales; family UBA9973; genus UBA9973. The sequence continues at coordinate 61,243 of JBBTUV010000003.1, forward strand.
CCTGCAAGCTTTTCCGATTTTGGCTACAATGAAACCATCGCGAATTATTATCATCCGCTGACCAAAGAAGAAGCGCAAGAGAAGGGTTACCGCTGGGCGGATAGATTAAAAAATAATTATCAAGTCACCTTAAAAGCTTCTGAGTTGCCGGAAATGATCGGAGAAGTGAACGATTCGATTTTGGATGAAGTCATCGAATGTGCGGAAAAAGATCACCCGAATTCCGTCGGCGCTTATCGGATAACGCAAAACGAACTAAATTTCTACCGGCGGATGGATTTACCTTTACCGAGAGTATGCTTTGATATCAGGCATATTCGCAGAATGAACAAGCGTCCGCCTCTTAAGATCATCAAGCGCCACTGCTCGCAATGCGGTGTCGAGGTAGAAACTGTTTACACCGAAGAATATGCGCCGATCGTTTACTGCGAATCTTGCTACCAAAAAGAAGTCTACTAAATAGGCCCCATTTCTTTGCCGACCGAGGAGAGAATCTCGAGCGCGTGGTCTATGTGATCGCGAGTGTGCGCGGCGGAGATTTGGAAACGCAGGCGCGCTTTGCCTTCGGGGACAACAGGGAACCAGAGGCCGACGACATAGAGACCGCGCTCGAGAAGTTTTTTGCTCATCTCCTGTGTCTTTGCCGCATCGCCGATCATTACCGGCACTATCGGGTGTTCGCCTTCGAGTACATCGAAGCCCAACTTTTTTACTTCAGTTCTGAAGTAGTTTGCGTTCTCGCGAACTTGTTTGAGCAGTTCTGGTTTTTCTTTGAGAAGCTCAAGTGCCCGTAGCGAGGCCATGACCACCGAGGGAGGCAAGGAATTCGAGAAAATATATGTTCGGGATTTTTGGCGCAGAAGCTCTATTAGGTCTTTCGGTCCCGCGACGTAGCCACCGACGGCTCCGCCCAGAGCTTTGCCGAAAGTTCCAGATAACACATCTATTTTTCCGTGCAATCCAAAGTGCTCGGGAGTTCCAGCTCCAGTTTTTCCTAGTACGCCCACCGAGTGCGCATCATCGACGAAAAGTAGCGCCTCGTATTTTTCGGCCAAAGCTTTAATTTTGGGCAGATCGGCCAAATATCCTTCCATGGAGAATACTCCGTCCGTTACTACAAACTTAAACCTATAACCTTTATCTTCATCCTCTTTGAGCATCTGCTCGAGCGCCACTAAATCGCCGTGCGGGCAAATTCTTTTAACTAAATTTTCGCGCTTGCAGAGCTTGAAGGCGTCTATGATGCTCGCGTGATTGAGCTCGTCGCTATAGATTGCGTCCATGTGCTTTCCGTCCCCGCCGAGAGGTTCGTTTACAATGCTTGCGAAGAAGCCCAGATTCGACATAAAATTCGTGGAATATAGTATCGCATCTTCGGTGTCCAAGAATTCTGCAAGTTTTTTCTCGAGAGTTTTGTGAATTTTCTCCGTCCCGGCGATGAATCGTACCGAAGAAAGGCCGTAGCCGTATTTTTCCAGACCCTCTCGGGCCGCTTTTACGATCTCTGGGTGATTCGAAAGGCCGAGATAGTTGTTCGAAGCGAACATCAAAAACTTTTTCCCGTTAATTTCCACCTCCGCCCCCTGTGCACCTTCGATCTCGCGCTCGAATTTAAATTTCCCGCCGGCTTTCAGGCTATCAATCTCTTTTTCTACCGCACTTTGTAGTTTTTTTGAATACACGCTATTTATTTAATTTTTTTTCAGGTTTTTAAGCACTACCTCAGTCATTTTCGGTAGATCATACTCGTGCTGCCAGCCCCAGTCGCGCCTGGCCTCGCTGTCATCGATGCTCGAGGGCCAGGAATCGGCGATTGCCTGGCGATGGTCGGGAGCGTAACTGATTTTGAAATCTGGGACGTGTTTTTTAATCTCGGCGGCAATTTCTTTGGGAGAAAAACTGATAGCCGAGAGATTGTAAGACATGCGGGTCTTGAGTTTCTCTGCGGGCGCTTCCATGAGCGAAATCGTTGCCCTGATAGCATCGTCCATGTACATCATGGGAAGATATGTATTTTCAGAAAGGTAGCAGGTGTACTTGCCTTCTTTAAGCGCTCCATGAAAAATCGCCACCGCATAATCTGTGGTGCCGCCACTCGGTTCATCGCTTCCTGAGATGAGCCCAGGATAACGAATGCTCCTCACATCTACACTGAATTTCTTATAATAATACTGGCAAAGAAGCTCCCCCGCATACTTGGTTACCCCATACATTGTCGTAGGTTCTATGATTGTGTGCTGCGGAGTGCTTTCTTTCGGAGTAGTCGGCCCGAAGGCAGCTATCGAGCTCGGCCAGAATATTTTAAGTTTGTGTTCGACTCCGACATCAAGAACGTTGCGCAGGCTCCCCATGTTGAGCTCCCAGCAGCGCTTCGGGTCCTTCTCCCCGCTTGAAGATAAAAGTGCAGCTAAATGGTAAATCTCGCCCACATTTTCTTTTTTCACTATAAAGAGAATCGCTTCTTTATCCATTGCATCAAGGACCACGGAAGCCTCCTTGTGTATGCCGCTTGCGATTACTTGCGAATCTCCGTATTTTTTCCGTAGCGCAAGGACAAGTTCTGTTCCCACTTGGCCATATGCCCCAATTACAAGAATTTTTTTCATAAAAACGATAGTTTTTCTTTTTTAACCCCCGCCTTGTCGCGCCCTGCTTGGGTTTCAGCAAACAATTTCCGCATTTCTTCTTCGTCGGCTTTTGTGAATTCCACATTTCGCCGGGCGCTCATGGCTTTTTGAATTTTTATCGCCAGGTCAATCGGCAGTTCATACATATTGCCCGGTGAGACGTGGCTTGCAAATGCCGGCACGTCTTCGGTGACCATGCCGTATAGATGCGCCGAATCGCCGATTACTTTTCCGCAGAAGATCGAAGTATTGACTGCGGTTTTGACATAGTCGCCGATGATGGCACCCAATTTCATCTGCCCCGTATCTTCTCCCTTAACTTTAATAGCACCATAAGTGTTCTTTAGGTCAGAGACGCTCGTCCCGCCGCCTATGTTTACCCAGCTTCCAATATAGCTATGGCCTAAGTACCCGTAATGCTGTTTATTGGTGTAGTTGCCGATCCACGAATGCTCGATCTCTCCGCCCAATCTCGAGTTTTTTCCAGCCCAGATGGGGCCGCGCAGGACTGTCCCGGCTCTGATTATTGAATCATCGCCGATAACGATCGGGCCGTTTTCTGTATCAAAAAAGACATTTGGCTCGGCCTTCACTCGCTCGCCGAGAGAAACTCCTTTGTATTTCGCAAGCTCGCCTGCGAGGTTTTTTATCTTCTCTAATTTTTCTTTGTAATCCATTTATTCGACGGTGACGGATTTTGCCAGATTTCTTGGCTTGTCCACGTCGCGTCCGTTTAAGTCGGCAATATGATATGCCAGGAGCTGAAGGGGGATCGAGGCCACAAGCGGCATCAGGGGTTCGGGAGTTTCGGGAATCTCGATCGCAAAATCGGCGATTTTCCTTGCCTTCGCGTCACCTTTTGTAATTATAGCAATGATTTTGCCTTTCCGCGCCTTCACTTCCATCATGTTATTTATCACTTTCTCGTACGATGCTCCCTGATTAGCGATAAATACCACCGGCATGTTCTCGTCGATAAGCGCGATCGGGCCGTGCTTCATTTCGCTCGCCGGGTAACCCTCGGCGTGAATGTAGGCAATTTCCTTTAGCTTGAGCGCGCCCTCGAGTGCAAGCGGGAAGCCGTAGCCGCGCCCCAAGTAGAGGAAATTTTTCGCGTTTTTGAATTTTTTCGCTATCTCGCGGATGACTTTGTTCGCCCGGAGCATATCGCCGACCTTCTCTGGAATATTTTCAAGCTCGCGGACAAGTTTTTGCACTTCTTTCTTCTTGAGCGTTTTGTTTGCCGAAGCTCGGAGTAGGCACATCATAAGGAGTACCGCGATCTGCGCGGTAAATGCCTTGGTGGAAGCCACCCCGATCTCAGGGCCCGCGTGAGTGTAAACTCCGGCGTTGGTCGCGCGGGGGATAGAAGAACCGACCACGTTACATATACCGAAGACAGTAGCTCCACTCTTTTTTACCAAGTGAAGTGCCGTTAAAGTATCTGCCGTCTCTCCGGACTGCGAGATTACAATGACCAAGTCGTCTTTATATATCACCGGACTGCGGTAGCGGAATTCGGAGGCGTATTCGACGAGGACCGGCACACGCGCGAGCTCTTCAAAAAAGTATTTCGCCTCGAGGCCTGAGTGCCAACTTGTGCCACAGGCTAGAATAAGAATTCTCTTTGCCGAGAGGAACTTTTTTTGCAGCTTTTCGATGCCGCCTAGCTTTACGCTGCCGTCTTTGGGGTTTATGCGGCCGCGCATGCTGTCTTCGATCGAGCGCGGCTGCTCAAAAATTTCCTTGAGCATGAAATGCTTAAATCCCCCGCGCTCAAGTTCCTCAATTTTGGTCTCGAGTTTCTCGACGTACAGATTTTTTTCTTTGTTTTTTATAGTTTTGATCGTAAGCCTGTCGCCTTTAATAACCGCCATCTCATCGTCCTCGAGGTAAGTGACACGATCCGTGTATTCGACAATTGGGGTGGCGTCCGAGGCGATGAAATATTCACCTTTACCGATGCCGATTACGACCGGCGAGCCCTTCTTCGCGACCACGAGCGTTTCCGGATCGTCTTTGGAGAGAACCGCGATAGCATAAGCGCCGACCGCTTGACGGAGTGCCAGGCGCACCGCTTCTTCGATCGTCGCTTTTGTATTTTTCTTTACGTCCTCGATCAGGTTCACCAGGACCTCCGTGTCGGTCTGGCTTTTGAACTTATAGCCCTTAGCCTGGAGAACTTTTTTGAGCGAAAGATAATTTTCGATGATGCCGTTGTGGATGATGGCGATACTCCCAGAGCTTGAGAGGTGTGGGTGGGCGTTTACATCAGAAGGTTTTCCGTGTGTCGCCCAGCGAGTGTGCGCCATGCCGAGGTGTATGCCCGAGCGGCGGCCATTCTTTTTCTTCAAAAGTTTTTCAAGCTCTGCAACCCTGCCGGTCTTTTTGTAGACCAAAATTTTCCCCGGTAGCATGAGGGCAATCCCCGCAGAATCATAGCCGCGGTATTCCAGGCGCGCCAAACCTTTAAGCAGTATAGGCTCCGCTTCGCGCTTCCCGATGTATCCCACGATGCCGCACATAGGCCTAAAGTCTAGCAGAGACTCCATCAGAAACCAACTAATTGCCGAGGGGAAAATAATATGTTAAAGTGTTCGGACGACTATGGATTTAAGTAAGATAAAATTTACTCCGGTAGATGTGGAAGCCCGCAAGAAAATGGATTTTCGAGCGGGGGATACTGTGCGAGTTTGGAGCAAGATCGCGGAAGAAAAAACATCAACCAAAGCCAACAAGAAAAGCGAAAAAACTCTTAAATTTCGATTACAGGCCTTTGAGGGCATAGTGCTTGCGCGCAAGCACGGGCGTGAAAACGGCGCGACTTTTACTGTGCGCAAAGTTTCATCCGGCGTGGGTGTGGAAAGGATCTTCCCGCTTTATTCGCCCCTAGTCGACAAGATAGAGCTCGTTAAGAAATCCCGAGCTCGCCGAAGCAAGCTCTACTATATCCGCACCAAAGCGGTGCGCGATGTCCGCAGGAAGATGCGCAGCGTGACTCAGCTAGCCGAAGAGAGCGAAAGCGAAGAAACTCCAAAGGCCGAGGAAGCAGTTGCTGAAGTAAAAGAATAATTTATAATCTTCTTGAGTCTCTCTGTCGCGCGGGTGGCGAAACTGGTAGACGCACTACCTTGAGGTGGTAGCGGGAGCAATCCCTTGGGAGTTCAAATCTCCCCTCGCGCACAAATATTTTTCTTTTAGATCGCGCCCTCTTTACGCAAGAGCTTAATTTTCGCCCGAGTGCCTCCGCGATTGTATGCGCCAATGCTTCCGTCCGAGCGAGTAACTCGGTGGCAGGGGATTTTGGGATCGAAATTTTTTGCCATTATGCTCCCGGCCGCTCGCGCAGCTCGAGGGTTGCCAGCGAGGCGTGCAACTTCCACATAGGTCCTTGTTTCTCCCGTTTTAATTTTTCCCACAACCCGCAAGACTCTTTCTTTGAAACTTGCCATGCCCATATGTTATACTTCTCGCACCTAGAGGGCAATGACATTTTCGAGCGACATCCTTACCCAAATATCGATCTTACTACTGGCCGCCTGCGGCTTTTTCGTTGCTCATTATGTTTACAATAAAAAGCGTAAACAGGAATATCTTGTCTGCCCAATCAAGTTCGACTGCAACACGGTCGTAAACAGCGACTACTCCAAATTCTTCGGGATCCCGGTGGAAATTCTCGGGATGATCTACTACGGCTTCACATCGCTCTCTTATCTCTTTCTTATCTTCGCCCCGAGTTCTTATCCGATCTTCCTCTCCGGTACTTCGATCGCGCTCTCCGCAGTGGCATTTATTTTCTCGCTCTACCTCATGTTTATTCTCGCCTTCGTACTTCGAAGGGGCTGCTCCTGGTGCATACTTTCCGCTATTCTTTGCACACTAATTTTTATTTTAACGGTGATCCTTTACCATCTAGGCTGGGGATCCTTGATCTTTGGGTAGAATGGGGGTTGTAGACCAAGAAAGACAGATCGTGCCGGAGCCCTGGGCTCTGTCCCTTGCTGAAGTCGTTTCGAGGCTTCAAACAAAAGAGGAGGGAATTACCGAGACGGAAGCAAAAAAAAGACTTTCCCAGTACGGCAGCAACACCTTTCATGCTCGGGAAAGAGCACATCCAGCTTCTCTTTTCTTCAAGCAATTCGTCAATCCCCTCATTTTTCTTTTAGTCGCCGCCGCTATCTTAACGGCGATCCTGGGGGCGAAGCTTGATACCGCGGTAATAGCCTTCGCGGTCTTCCTGAATGTCCTCCTCGGTTTTTCCCACGAATACCATGCTGAAAATACTTTAAGCAGGCTCACAACCTTCATCAAAGAAAGATCTCGAGTCATCCGCGACGGCCGCGAACAAGAAATCGACTCCTCGCTCCTTGTTCCCGGAGATATCATCAAACTCTCCTACGGATCGAGAGTGCCGGCCGACGGAAGAATTTTTTCGGCCAATAATTTCCGAGTCGACGAAGCGATTTTAACCGGCGAATCGACCCCGGTTGAAAAGAATGAGGGCCCGATTGCCGCCTCGGCAATCGTCGCGGAGCGGAAGAATATCGCCCACGCCGGCAGCTTGGTGGTCGAGGGTTACGCGACGGCGGTAGTGACAGCTACCGGCAATAGCACCGAGATCGGCAAAATTGCCGGAGTAGTCTCCAGGATAAAGAGGGTCAAGACTCCGCTTCAGGCGGGAGTCGGAAGGCTTGCCTGGCTTATTTTTCTCGCGGTGCTTTTGATCGTAGCCGGGATAGTGATTTTGGGAATTCTCCGCGGGGAGCCCCTGCTTTCCATGCTGGTTCTTTCCGCGGCCGTGGCGGTGGGCGCGGTTCCCGAGGCACTTCCGATCGCGCTTACCATCATTCTGGCTATCGGTTCGGAAAGAATTGCCAAAAAGCAAGGCATTGTGCGTAAACTCTCGGCCGCCGAAACTCTGGGGTCCACCACCTTACTTATGACCGATAAAACCGGAACGCTTACCCTGGCGGATATGGAGCTTCGCGGGATTTATCCGACTCACGCACTACTTTCGGATAAGGATGGCGCGAAGGAAGGAAAAAAAATTACCGAAGAAGGGAAAAAGCTGCTCGAGCTTGCCCTTGTGAACGTTGACGTCGCGATTGAAAATCCCAAAGAGGATAAAAATCAGTGGATTTTCCGCGGCCGACCATTTGAGGTTGACATCGTGAGAGAAGCAATTGCCAACGACGTTCCCTTGGATTCGGTGCTTTCCCTCTCCTCCTTTCTGGTCCTCCCCTTTAATTCAACGAATAAGTTTTCCGTCTCGGAGAAAGATCATCGATATATTCTAATGGGGGCGCCTGAAATTCTGCTTCGCAAGTCGGATATTTCCAAAGAAGATTACTTAAAACTGCTCGGGTGGATCGAGAAGACGAGCCAGGAGGGCAAAAGAATTATCGGTCTGGCTGATTTTCCCAAAAAGGACGGGGACAAAACAAAATCTTTCTCCCCTAAAAATATCGGCGACCTTAATTTTCTCGGGATGCTGGTGTTTTACGACCCGATCCGCCCGAATATTTCTTCGGCAATCAAGAATATCGAATCGCACGGAGTTAAAATGATCTTGGTGACCGGGGACTTGGTCGGGACGGCGATCTCGGTCGCTAAAAGCTTGGATTGGAAAGTGGAGAAAGAAGAAGTTCTCTCCGGAGCAGATCTCCAGGCGCTTTCCGACAAGGAGTTGCTTTCGCTTCTGCCTAAAATAAAAATTTTTGCCCGGGTTACGCCGGAAGACAAGTTGCGCATCGGAGAACTCTATCGTAAACTCGGCGAGATCGTGGCGATGACCGGGGACGGAGTGAATGACGCTCCCGCTCTGAAGGCGATGGACATCGGGATATCGCTCGGCTCCGGGAGTGATGTCGCGAAAAGCGCCGCTGACTTGGTGCTCCTGGACGATAATTTCAAAACCATCAGTCTTGCCATCGACGAAGGGCGGCGGATCCTCTACAATATCCGCAAGGCCTTTGTCTACCTGATGTCGAACTCACTTGATGAGATTCTCGTAATTGGTGGGAGCTTGATTATGGGGCTGGCCTTTCCGCTCTCCGCTCTCCAGATTATCTGGGTTAACCTCTTTACCGGGAGTCTCCCCGCGCTTTCCTATGCTTTTGACGAGAATATGGATAAAGAGAAGAGCACGGGCAGGAACCTCGGGCTCATTTTCACCCGAGAAGTTAAGGCGCTCGCTTTCGGGGTCGGGATCACAAGCTCCTTGCTGCTTTTTGTTCTCTACTGGGCCCTGCTCCGAGCCGGTGTTCCGCTCGAGACCGCGCGCTCGGTGTTTTTCGTTTGCTTCTCTTCCTACATCCTGGCAGTCGCTTTTTCTTTCCGGAGTTTGTACCGGCCTCTCTTCTCTTATCCAGTTTTCTCCAACAAATACTTGAACATAAGCATTCTCGTCGCAATCGGGCTTCTTGTTTTCACCATGGCGTCGCCTTTCATGCGGGGCATTTTCGATCTCGCGCCGCTTCCTTTCCTCTGGCTGCCCCTGATCCTCGTTTGGATAGTTTTCAATATTCTTTTGATCGAGGGCGTGAAATATTTACTGCGGAAAGTAGCGAAGAAATAGTTTTTTTGCTATATAATAGAGCACATACGGTGGCTATGGTGTAGTGGTAACACAGAAGCTTGTGGAGCTTTTATCTCCGGTTCGAATCCGGATAGCCACCCATTTTCATGAAGACGGAGATCGTCAGGCTTTCTAAAAAAAATTGGGAAAAAGTAGCGGCGAAAGCTGCGGAAATCATTCGTCGTGGCGGACTGGTAGTTTTTCCGACCGAGACGGTCTATGGCCTAGGCGCCAGCGTTTTCGATGAAAGGGCGGTTAAAAAAATATTTAAAGCGAAGGGGCGTCCGAGCGACAATCCGATCATCGTTCATATTGCCCGATTTTCACAACTAAAAGAACTGGCCGAAAAGATTTCCGGAATCGACAAAAAATTGATTAAGAGATTCTGGCCTGGGCCGCTCACGCTAATTTTCAAAAAAAGGAAAAGAGTTTCCAGTATCATCACCGGCGGCCTTCCGAGCATCGCAGTACGTATGCCTACGCATCCTTTCGCGAGAAATTTAATCAGAAAAGCTGGCGTTCCTATCGCTGCGCCCTCCGCCAATATCTCCGGCCGGCCGAGTGGGACGCTCGGCCGGCACCTGAGGCAAGATCTGTCTGGACGAGTGGACCTCATTATCGACGCCGGACCCTCAAGCGTCGGACTCGAGTCAACTGTTATAAAAACCGAAGGCGGAAAAATTTTCATACTCCGCCCCGGCGCGGTTACAAAAGAAATACTCGAAAAAGCCTCAAAGCTGCCAGTGTTTTTTGCGAAAGATAAGAAGAAACTGCAGGTCTCGCCCGGAACAAAGTATCGGCACTACGCGCCGAAGGCAAAACTAGAAATTTTTGAAAGCGAGAAAGAGCTTAAAAAAACGCTACAAACTTTTAAAAAGAGAAAGAAAAAAGCTAAAGTGCTCAGGTACAAAAATCTAAAATTAATGTCGAAAAATTTATATCGCGATCTGCGTTCTCTCGACCAACGCGGAGCCCAAATTATCTTGGTTAAAGCGGTGTCGAAGGCAGGCCTCGGTGTTGCCATCATGGATCGTTTAGAACGAGCAGCACGTGATACAATATAGCTATGGAGAAACAGGAAGCGAAACGGAAAATACTCCGAACCATCAAGGCCAAAGCCGCCGCCAAGAGGACTTGGGGCGAGAAGGTCGCGGATTTCATGACCTCTTCTTTTGGCAGTATGTTATTCCTTGTTTTCAATTTACTTCTTTTCGTGGTCTGGATTACTATCAACACAAATGGGATAAAAAGCATACCAGCCTTTGACCCCTTTCCTTTTAGTCTTCTTACCACTTTCGTATCGCTCGAGGCGATTATTCTTGCAATCTTCGTCCTTATTGCACAAAATCGAAATTCGAAGGTGGACGATCTTCGTGAAGAGACGAATCTCCAGCTCAATCTCATCGAAGAGAAAGAAAATGCCAAAATCATAAAGATGATTGCACTGCTCCTCAAGCGGCAGGGTATAGATCTCTCGGAGGATCCGGAACTTCAAAAACTCATCAAACCGATCAGCGAAGAAGAAATAGAGAGAAACCTGGAAAAAGAGATTCTCTAATGGAAATAAGACAAAACTATGACCTGACCAAGTTAAATACTTTTGGTATAACTGCCAGGGCGAAATTTTTCCTGGAAGTCAGTACGGAGGATGAACTAAAAAAACTTTTTGCCGAACCGGTATTTAAAAATAACCCGAGGCTCTTCCTAGGCGGCGGCAGCAACCTGCTTTTTACCCGAGATTTTGACGGCTTGGTAGTACAAAACAGGCTCAAGGGGATTGAAATAATAGAAGAAAACTCCGAACATGCTCTAGTTCGCGCAATGGGGGGGGAAATTTGGCACGATCTCGTACTTTTCGCTATAGAACATGGACTCTGGGGCATTGAGAACCTTTCCTCTATTCCCGGTTCAGTCGGAGCCGCACCAGTGCAGAACATCGGAGCTTACGGAGCTGAGCTAAGAGAGGTTCTCTACTCGATCGAGGCCCTTGACATAGAAGCCGGAGAGAAAAAAGTTTTTACCAATGATTCATATGCCGGGGGTTACCGAGAAAGTATTTTCAAAAACGAATTAAAGGGCAAATATTTTATTACTGCAGTAACACTTAAGCTTTCGAAAATTCCCAAGAAAAATTTAAGCTACAAATCTCTTCGCGAATACCTCGGGGCTCGTGGAGTCAGAGATCCATCACTTCAAGAGATAAGCGCTGCCGTGACGGAAATAAGAAAAGAAAAATTGCCTGATCCGAGGTTCATCGCAAACGCCGGGAGTTTCTTCAAGAATGTTTTTGTGGATGAAGCAAAACTTGCTGAGCTTTTAAAAGTATACCCCTCAATGCCGTATTTTAAAGTTGGGGAAGGTATAAAAATTCCCTCTGCTTGGCTTATCGAGGAGTGTAGTTGGAAAGGTAAGCGCATGGGGGACGCGGGGGTATATGAAAGGCACGCCCTGGTTCTGGTTAATCACGGCAAGGCCACCGGAGAAGAGATAAAAAAGCTTTCTGACGAGATAATCGCCTCGGTCCGGGAGAAGTTCGGCATCGAGCTTTCGCCGGAAGTCAACTTTATTTAACTTTGCTATAATTATTACGTGATCAAAATCGCCGCAACAGCCGGGATAATGATTCTTTTGGCCGTCGGAGGATATCTTTCGACGCGCGACAACAATGATCTCGATGATTTGGCGGTGGAGAGGTCCAAGATTGAAGCTGCACTTCTGGCGGCCAAGCAAAGGCTAGCCGAAGAAAACGGCAAGCTCACTGAATTCACCGCGAGCCTCCAGACGGCGTTTCCGATGGGCGCCACTATTCAGGAGGAGATGAGGAAAACATCCAAGCTCGTAGCCGAAACCGACTTTTTGTTCAAAAATGCTACAGGCAAGGATCCGGAGCTCATATTCAAAAATCCCTTTTCCAACATTGCCATAAACGAGGAGCGCAAAAAGGTGAACAAGATCCTCGCTGATTGGCAGAAAAAACTCAATCTTAATTATATCGGCAGTATCGACGAGGCAGAGAGCGCGAAGATCAGGGAGGATGTGGCGATCATAAAACAATACGTCGAGGACCTTGCCCAGATCCTGAGTCAACTCACTCCGACAAACTCGAATCTTCCGCAATCCAACATCGATCTTTTCAGCTCCGAACTTCCTTCGGTCTCTTATGTTGATGACTCGATCGCGAATATCGAGGCTGCGATAGTGATTGGCAATAATCCGGCACCTTCTCCCGCACCTCTTCCTACTCTGCCGACATTCGAAGAGATTGCCGTACAGGAGGGGGTGGTGATCCTCGCGCAAAACCAAGTGCAAACTCTGGAGGAGGAGCTTGCTCAAGTTTCACAGCCTCCTCCTCTGCCGGAGCCCGTCGCGCCTATTCCTGAGGAGCTGCTTCCTCCGGTAGAACCGCCGCCTGCGGTGAACCCGAGCCCGGTCTTTATCACCGGCTCACGCCAGATCGATTACTCACAGGGGATAATCATACAGCCCGGCCCTCCTGTACTGATCCAGGGCACGGATCCTTTTTAAGTCAACTTGATTTTCCATGCCGAAGATTTACAATATAAAGTATGATGAAAAACAACATTTACATCTGGGGGCTCATCGTGGTACTTTTTATCGGGGGCCTTATTTTTTTAGCAAAGAATTCTAAACCAGCAGAAATTATGGCGAAAAATGGAGATATAGTTAGTGTAAATTATACCGGCAAGCTCGCGGATGGTACGGTCTTTGATTCGAATGTTGACCCTAAGTTCGGACATGTCGCGCCCTTTGATTTCACCTTAGGGGAGGGCCGAGTGATCCCAGGATGGGAGAAGGGTATTCTTGGCATGAAGGTCGGAGAAAAGAAAACATTGGTCATTCCGCCGGAAGATGCATACGGGGCAAACGGGTTTCCTCCGGTAATTCCACCGAACGCGACTCTTACTTTCGAAGTAGAACTTTTAGCGATTAATTAAAAATAATCATGGAACTTCCTGAAGAACAGAAAAAAAGATTAAGCGTCGGGTTGGTAGTATTGGTTGTGATCCTCTGCCTTTATTTTGGCATCAAAACTCTCGCCGAATTCCGCGCCTACGGCATGATGGGCAGTGGCAGCGCAAATACGATCACTCTTTCCGGCCATGGCGAGGTCAATGCAGTTCCGGATATCGCCACGGTTTATTTCACGATTCGCCAAGAGGGGAAGACAGTAAAAGAAGCGCAGGATAAAGTGGTGACGATCGAGAAAAAAGCACTCGACTTCCTTCGCGCAAGCGGGGTGGCGGAGAAAGACATCCGTACCGAGAACGCGTCTTTCAATCCGAAATACGAATATCAGGTAAGCACGGCGAGACCGGACATTTACCCACCACCCGGGAAACAAGTCGTTGTGGGCTATGAAGCATACGAGAGCCTGACTGTGAAAGTCCGGAATACCGACGATGCGGGAAAGATCATCGAAGGTCTGGGTGGGCTCGGGGTGACAGAGCTATCCGGCCCGAATTTTATGATTGACGACGAAGATGCGCTCCAAGCAGAAGCTCGCAGAGAGGCGATTGTTGACGCGAGAGAAAAGGCGAAGATTCTAGCGAAAGATCTGGGCGTCCGCCTCGGCCGAGTTTCAAGTTTTAGCGAGTCAGGCAATTACCCGATACCGATCTACGCTCGCGCGGAATTTATGGTAGCGGACGGGGCGGCCGAACAAGCGGCCGAACTTCCGAAAGGCGAAAATACCATCACTTCAGATGTGAACATAACTTACGAGATCAGATAGGCTTGCCCCACCAGCGACTGGTTGCTTTTTGAGCGAAAAGATGTATGATTAGATAAACCCTCTCGGGGGTTTTTCTAGATATGTCGAAAATCACAGAATATTTGAGGGAAACAAAAGGGGAACTTAAGCACGTTGTCTGGCCGAGCCGCCGGCAGACTCTTTTCTACACCCTTATCGTCGTTGTGCTCTCGGTCCTGGTCGCCTACTTTTTGGGAGTTTTTGATTTCATATTCTCGAGGGGCCTCGAAAAGATCCTTCCTTTCTAGCCATGCCAAAGCAGGAGACACAAGGAGCGAGAAATTGGTACGCGATTCATACCTATGCGGGGTATGAGAACGTTGTCTTGCGCAACTTGAAACAGCGCATCGATAGCTTGGGGATGCATGATAAGATCTTCAACGTCATCGTCCCAACCGAAAAGAAAATTAAGATCAAGGGCGGTAAACGAGTGGAAGCCGAAGAGAAGATCTATCCGGGCTATGTGCTCGTCGATATGATCGTCACCGACGATTCTTGGTACGTGGTCCGCAACACTCCGCGTGTTACCGGCTTCGTGGGAGCAGGAGTGAATCCGGTGCCTCTCAAGAAAGAAGAAGTTGAATATCTCTTTAAGAAAATGGATGCGGGAGAAGCGAAACACAACATCGATCTTGCGATCGGTGAGAATGTGCTCATCACCGATGGGCCGTTCAAAGATCTCGAAGGCAAGATCAACACGGTTGATGAGGAGCGTGGGAAGGTGAAGGTGCTCGTCTCGATGTTCGGGCGGGAGACTCCGGTCGAGCTTGATTTCTTGCAAGTGAAAAAAATATAAGATAAGGTAAGAAAATGGCTAAGAAAATCACAAAAAGAATAAAGGTTCGCGCGCCGGCTGGCAAAGCGACTCCTGCGCCGCCCCTTGGACCGACTCTCGGCCAGGCCGGCATCAACATCGGTGATTTTGTGACCAAATTCAACACCGCGTCCAAAGATATGGCCGGTGAGACCGTGACCGCGCACATCAATGTCTATGAGGACAGGAGCTATGATTTCAAGGTCATGACCCCGGAAGCATCGGGGCTTATCTTGAAAGCTGCGAAAGTAGAAAAGGGCTCGGGTGTTCCGAACAAGAGCAAAGTGGGTAAAATCAGTAAGGCTCAAGCACTTGAAATTGCGAAGAAAAAAATGCCGGATCTTACAGCGCATGATGAGGACTCCGCGGTGAAGATCATCGCCGGCACCGCTCGCTCGATGGGCATCGAAGTTAAGGAATAGGATGCGCGGTCTTCCTCCTGCGCCGTACCTTACTAATCTCATCGCAAAACTTGCGCCCAAAATCGGCGCAAAAGTTATTGTCGAGCCTCGCTGGGGCGTAGTTGCTCAAATTATTTATCCGAACGGAGTGGTCCGGTCTCTGCGCGCCTATTCTCTCGATCTGAACCCGATTGCTTCCGCTGATATCGCCAAAGACAAGGACTATGCGAAGTTTTTTATGAAGAAACGCGGCTACCCGGTCGCTTCTGGCAAAACTTTTTTCAAAGATAACTTCGCGAAGATTCTCAGGAGCGATCGAACGGTGGGTGCTGCAAAAAAATATGCGGAAAAGCTGGGCTACCCTGTGATTGCAAAGCCGAACAGCCAAAGCCAAGGCGCGGAAGTAGCTTTGGTTTCAAATGGGAAGGAGCTTGGAAAAACCCTCAAGAAAATTTTTGAGATCGATCGAGTCGCGCTTATCGAAAGATACATGCCAGGGCGTGATTATCGCGTTGTTGTTCTTGATGGGAAAATAATTTCCGCATATGAGCGCGTACCGCTTTCGATCGTCGGTGACGGCAAACACTCGATCTCGGCGCTTCTCAAAGAAAAACAGAAAAATTTCATAGAGATTGGGCGGGACACGCGGATAAATTTCAATGATTCGCGGATGAAGGCGAAATTGGCAAAAGGTGGCTACCGATGGGGAAGTGTCCCGAAGAAGGGAGAGAAAATATATTTACTCGATAACGCAAATCTCTCGACCGGTGGAGATTCGGTGGATGTTACAAAAAAAATTCACCCGGGATTTAGAAAAATAGCCGTTGACCTCACCCGAAAAATGGGGCTGCGTATCGCGGGGGTTGATATTATGGCCACGCGCGGTGACATTACAGAGAATCCGAGGAATGTAAAATATTACATCACCGAAATTAACGCCGCCCCGGGGCTCGATCACTATGTGACCTCGGGGAAGGAGCAAAAGAAAATAGTTGAGAGCATGTATTTAAAGATTCTCAGGGCGCTAGGCAGAAAATCTACTTAAAGTTCTTCCACATCATCGATTCTCTCGGACGTTTATCCTGATAACTGTACTTGGCCGTCTTTTTTTTGTCGTAGGTTGTTTTTACTTTCCCGAGGACTGCGTAATAGATAAGCTGGCCGATCGGCATCCCGGCGTAGATCCGCACAGGCTTAGAAGAGGAGATTTCCATCGTCCAGTATCCGCAGAAGCCCACATCACCTTTGCCGGCCGTCGCGTGGATATCGATACCGAGCCTGCCGGTCGAGGATTTTCCTTCGAGAAACGGAACATATTTATGGGTCTCGGTGTACTCGAGAGTTGAAGCCAGATATAGCTCTCCAGGCTTGAGGAGCAGCCCCTTCTTCGGGATCTCGAAGTGTCGCACTTTGTTGTGTTTCTTTACATCGAGAGTTTTGTCCACGTATTGGGCGATGTATTTTGAGAGATGGACATCATAAGAGTTCCCGCCGAGGTTCCGCAAATTGAAAGGTTTTATTATAATGTTGCCCTTCTTTATCTCTTCGAGGATTTTGCTGTCAGAAAGAATCATAACGCAAGTTTCGCATAAATAAAGCCAATGTCAATTTTTTCTTTCGTAGATTTTGAAAGTAGAATCGTAAAGGTGCCTCTCGTCTTTGGGGTGGAATTCTTCGGAAATTACCTTCCACTCATTCGGGCTAAATTCAGGAAAAAATGAATCAGCCGGAAGTTCAACATCTACATGGGTCAAGTACATTTTATTGGTAAAAGGAAGCGCCTGCTTGAAAATTTCTCCTCCGCCAATGATGAAAGGTTCCTTGTCGCCCGATGCGCGCTGGAGGGCTTCTTCGAGCGAGCTCACAACCTCTAGACCTTCGCGCAGATAGTTTTTGTCTCTGGTTATTACGATATTTCTCCTATTGGGCAGCACCCCGGGCAGGGACTCAAAAGTCTTGCGCCCCATTATTACGGTGTGTCCGCGAGTTATTTCCTTAAATCTTTTCAAATCGTCCGGCAAATACCAAGGTAACCGATTACCAAAACCAAGCTCTCGATTTTTTCCGATAGCGGCGATCAGAGAGATCATACGGCGATCGGGGCCTTAATTCCCTCGTGGGGGTTATAATCGACTAATTCGAAATCTTCGATCGTGAAATCCTCGATTTTCTTTTTCGCCGGATTTATTTTCATCTTGGGCAGCGGGCGGATGTCATTTCTGCGCGAGAGTTGAAGCTTGGTTTGATCTAGGTGATTGGAATAAAGATGCACATCGCCTCCGGTCCAAACGAATTCTCCGGGTTCGAGACCCGTAATTTGCGCGATGATCATGGTGAAAAGTGCATAAGAGGCGATGTTGAACGGCACGCCCAAAAATGTGTCGCAACTCCGCTGATAGAGCTGACAGGACAATTTCCCGTTCGATACATAAAACTGGAAAAGCGTGTGGCAAGGGGGAAGCCCGGCTTTAGTCATGGCGTCGATATCGGCTACATTCCATGCGGATATGATTAACCGGCGGGAATTCGGGTCACGCTTTATCTCTTCAATTAAATTTGCGAGCTGATCGATTTCTCTTCCATCAGATGTTTTCCAGTGCCGCCATTGGTAGCCATAAATTGGTCCGAGGTCGCCGTATTCTTTTGCGAATTCATCATCGGTTTTTATTTTCTCGATAAACTTCGCCATACCCTGCTTCCATTCTTCGCTATCAGTTTTCGGTGCTGGCATTTTGTTGCGTGTGAGGTATGCCTTATAAGGCCACTCGTTCCAGATCGGCACGTTATTCTCGGCAAGGTAGCGCAAATTAGTATCTCCGCGCATAAACCATAATAGCTCGTGAATGATTGATTTGATTGGCACCTTTTTTGTAGTCAGGAGCGGAAACCCATCTTCGAGATTAAACCGCATTTGATAGCCCAAAAGGCTTTTAGTTCCAGTACCGGTCCGGTCACTTTTTTCAACACCATGGGCTAAGATGTGCTCCAAAAGGTCGAGATACTGTTCGTCTACATGTTTGCCCTGCATATTTTCATTATAGCTATTTGGTTAATTAATAAATCATTGACAAAATTATTGCTAAATGCTATGCTTTCCACATATCATTCTCTCTATCTACATATTGGGAGTGACCCAATATGCATACAAGTTATCGGGCAAATCCGAGCAAGTTCGGGCGTCCTAGAAAATTTAATAATTCACGTTCGCGTTTTGGAGGTAAACGTCCGTCACACAACAAACGTTCACGGGGTGAACGCATCGATTTTTCGCGTTTCGTAAAAAAGGGAACACAAACTACCGAAGTGGCTTATGTGTCCAAGCACACCTTCGCGGACTTTCCCTTCAACCCGCAATTGCACAAGAACATCGCCAAAGCCGGATTCATTCATCCGCGCCCGATTCAAGACCAGGCTATCCCTTCCATTCTCGCGGGTAAAGATGTTTTCGGCATGGCCAATACCGGCACCGGCAAGACCGCAGCTTTTTTGCTGCCTCTAATCGAGAAGATAGGCAAGACCAGGGGACAAGGCAAGGGTGAAACGGTTTTAATAATGGCCCCAACTCGGGAGCTCGCTATCCAGATAGAAGAGGATTTCAGGAATCTTTCTTTCGGGTTCGGGATGTTTTCTGTCGCTTGTGTGGGAGGCCTACCGATAATGAAACAGATCAGGGAACTACAGAGAGGAGTGTCTTTCGTCATCGGCACGCCCGGGCGGTTGCGAGACCTTATCGATAAAAAAGTTTTAGACTTATCTAAATGCGAGAGCGTAGTCCTCGACGAGGCGGACCGGATGCTAGACATGGGCTTCCGGGACGAGATGGTTTACATAATCGGAAAAACAAAAAAAGAAAGGCAGACGCTCTTCTGTTCGGCCACGCTTTCGCCCGAGATTAAAAAATTATCGGGAGAATTTTTGAAAGACCCTGTTTTCATTTCCGTAGTTTCCGGAGAGACGGCAAAAAATATTGACCAAGATGTTATCCGCGTGCGAAGTCAGGAAGAAAAATTAGAAAAATTAAATGAAGTTCTGAAAAAAGACGGCTCAGATAAAATCCTGATTTTCCGCGAAATGAAACACAGCGTGGACAAACTATCTAAAGAGTTGTCGCAGAGGGGCTTTAAAGTGGGAGGTATTCACGGCGACAAAAGAAGCCGGGAGCGAATTCGAATTCTCGATTCATTTAAGAAAGACGAGATCAATATCCTTATCGCGACCGATGTGGCCGCGCGGGGACTTGATATTCCGGACGTTACCCACGTCATCAACTATGATGTGCCGCAAACTTACGATACATACGTGCATCGCATCGGCCGAACCGGCCGCTCCGGCAAATCTGGCACCGCGCTCACTTTCGTACCAGCGTAAAGTTATTTTACCAGCCCAGCTTTTTTGAGGGTGATGTAGGCACCGTTCTTTTTTAGAGTTTTCCAGCCACGGGTAGAGACTTCCACCACGATCGTTTTATTGAGTTCCGGGACGTATATTCTCTTCTTCTGAAAATTCAGGTTCTTGCGCACTTTTCCCGTCGGGTTGAATTTGGTCGCGCGGGTGCGGTTCGAATAACCGCCGCCGACGATCGAACCTCTTTTTGTGATTGGGTCTATTTTCATGCGAGTGTTAGCATGCTAACATAAAAGGGCTATGTCTGCAATTGATGTTGTTTTCTATATCGTGATACTCGTGATGTCGGTGGTCATACACGAAATTTCCCACGGCTATGTCGCGGAATATTTCGGCGACAAGACCGCTCGCTTCGCAGGGCGGCTTACCTTGAATCCACTCCGGCACCTCGATCTCTTCGGCTCGATAATTCTTCCCCTTATTCTTGTCGTCGCTCGCGCCGGCTTCATTGTTGGCTGGGCGAAGCCAGTTCCCTACAATCCGGATAATCTTTCGAACCGAAAATGGGGCACGATCGCGGTCGCGTTCGCGGGAATTTTCGCGAACCTCCTGATCGCACTTTTTTTCGGCCTCGTTATCCGTCTCGGGGTGCATTTTGATTTTCTCACTCCGGCTCTCTATCAAATCCTCGGGCTTATCGTATTTCTCAATATCCTCCTTGCAGTCTTTAACCTCATGCCTTTCCCTCCGCTTGATGGCTCGAAGATCCTTTTTGCGCTTTTGCCTTCTCGCTTTTACTATCTTGAGGCAATGCTCGAACGTTATGCGATCTTTGTTTTCCTTCTTTTTATTTTCTTCATCTGGAGCCATATTCTCCCGGCGATTGTATTTCTCTACAATCTTTTTACCGGCGGGACGCCCGGATTCTTTTGAATATTGCGCTTTTCAGATGGAAATAGTATATTATCACTGGTCCGAAAGGGCTTTTTCGTTATAAATCATAGATATGCCGACCATCAGTCAATTAGTAAGGCATGGGCGAAAGAAAGTCTTGGGTAAAGACAAGACCGTTGCCCTCACCCGTGGCTTCAACGTCCTTAAGAACAAGCCGGTCTTTTTTCCGTCGCCCTTTAAGCGCGGGGTTTGCACCAAAGTCACCACTACCACTCCGAAGAAGCCGAACTCGGCGCTCCGCAAAATCGCCCGTGTCCGCCTCACCAACGGGATGGAAGTTACCGCCTACATACCCGGCGAGGGTCATAATCTGCAGGAACACTCGGTAGTGCTCCTGCGTGGCGGTCGCGTCAAGGACCTGATCGGCGTGCGTTACCACATCGTCCGCGGAGTTTTAGATACTCAAGGAATTGAAAAGAGGCGACAAGGCCGATCGCTTTACGGAACTAAGAAGATAAGAAAAGATGCGAAGACGAGTTAAAAGGCAACCCAGCCCCGGGCCGGATATTGTCTACAATTCCGAGCGCCTCGAGAAGTTCATAAACTACATCATGTGGTCGGGCAAGAAGGAGACCGCCCGGCGCGTAATCTATCGTGCACTCGAGGTCGTGAAAGAAAAAACGGGAAACCCGAACCCGCTTGAGATTTTCGACGCGGCGCTGCGTAATGCTGGGCCCCTGACCGAGGTTCGCTCGAAGCGCATCGGCGGCGCCAATTATCAAGTTCCGCGCGAAGTACGGCCCGACAGACGCCAAGCGCTTGCCATGCGCTGGATCCGCGAAGCCGCTCGAGGTAAAAAAGGTCAAGCAATGCACCTTAAACTTGCCGAAGAATTGATCGCCGCTTCAAAAAATGAAGGGATAGCGGTGAAGAAGAAAGAAGACACGCACCGAATGGCCGAAGCCAACAGAGCCTTCGCGCATTTCACCTGGTAATAATTTATGGAGAGAGATTACCCACTAGAAAAAGTCAGGAATTTTGGAATTATCGCGCATATCGATGCGGGCAAAACCACCACGACCGAGCGGGTGCTCTACTATACCGGCCGAAGCCACAAAATCGGTGAGGTTCATGAGGGCGACACAGTCATGGACTGGATGGAGCAGGAGCGCGAGCGCGGTATTACCATCACTTCTGCAGCCACTACTTGTTTCTGGACTCCGACTCACGGGGATCAAACAGATAAAAATCTGAAGCATCGTTTTAATATCATTGACACTCCTGGGCACATAGACTTTACCGTTGAGGTAAAGCGCTCGCTTCGGGTACTTGACGGCGCGGTCGTGGTTTTCGACGGGGTCGCGGGCGTGGAGCCACAATCCGAGACCAACTGGCGCTACGCCGACGAAGCAAAAGTGCCACGTGTATGTTTTGTTAATAAACTTGATCGCACCGGCGCTTCTTTTGAGCGCTCTTATGCCACAATTCTTGACCGCCTCAATCGCAATGCAGTCCGCATGCAGATCCCAATCGGCCTTGAAGAAAAGTTCGAAGGCGTTGTCGACCTCTTGCGCATGAAGGCCTATTACTTTGAGGGCGAGATGGGCAATCAAGTGGTAGAGAAAGAAATTCCGGCGGAGCTCAAAATCGATGCAGATAAATATCACCATGAATTGGTGGAGAAAATTGTCGAGACTGATGATATGCTCATGACCGAATATCTCGAAGGCATGGTTCCAAATATTGAAACCTTGAAAAAGACCCTTCGAAAGGCAGTTATCGCCAACATTATTTTCCCTGTCTACACCGGCTCGGCGCTCAAGAACAAAGGTGTGCAACTCGTACTCGATGCGGTAGTAGACTACTTGCCATCACCGATCGATATTCCCGCGATTAAGGGAATTAATCCTGATACAGAAGAACACATAGAGAAACATGCTTCGGATGCTGAACCTTTTGCCGCGCTTGCATTCAAAGTCGCAACTGACCCTTTCGTGGGACAGCTCATTTTCTTCCGCGTCTATTCGGGAACGCTTGCCGCTGGTAGTTATATTTACAATCCGCGCACCCGCAACAAAGAACGAATTGGCCGCATTCTGCGCATGCATGCCAACGATCGCGAAGAAGTGAAGAAAGTTTTTGCCGGAGAGATCGCCGCGGCGGTGGGGCTCAAGGACACCATCACCTCCGACACACTTTGTGACGAAAATAATCCCGTTGAGCTTGACCGAATTGTTTTCCCAGAGCCGGTGATATCGCTTCGCATCGAACCCAAGACCAAGGCCGATCAGGAGAAAATGGGCATGGCCCTTAATCGCCTGGCGCAGGAAGATCCGACTTTCCGTGTCTCGACTGACCAGGAAACTGGAGAGACGATTATCGCCGGCATGGGCGAGCTACATCTCGAGATTATAGTTGACCGGATGAAGCGAGAATTCACGGTGGAGGCTAATGTCGGCAAACCACAGGTCGCCTACCGCGAGACTATTACCGCGCCGGCTGAAGCCGAAGGCAAATATATCAAGCAGACCGGCGGCCGCGGCAACTACGGACATGTCAGGATCAAGGTAAAGCCGATGGAAGCGCTTTCCAAGGAGGAGCTGGAAGACCTACCGAAGAATACAAAGCGCTCGCAAGGTTTTGAATTCGTAAACTCGATCAAAGGGGGAGTAATACCGCTTGAGTACATTCCCGCCTGCGAGAAAGGTTTCAAAGAAGGGCTCGACCGCGGGGTTGTGGCCGGATTTAAATTGGTGAACATCTCCGTCGATCTCTGGGACGGCTCATACCACGAAGTAGACTCGAATGAGATGGCTTTCAAGATCGCCGCCTCGATGGCGGTGCAGGACGCTTGTAAGGTCGCAAAGCCGGTAATCTTAGAGCCGATGATGAAAGTGGAAGTGGTGACGCCGGATAAATTTATGGGCGACATTACGGGGAATCTATCCTCCAAACGCGGCCTCATCGAAGGCATGGAAGACCGCGGCATGAACAAAGTCGTCCGTGCCATTGTTCCGCTCTCCGAAATGTTCGGCTACATGACCGGCCTGCGCTCCATGACCGAAGGCCGTGCTTCTTTCAATATGGAATTCGTCCGCTACGACATTGTCCCAAATAATGTGGCGGAAACCATAATCTCCTCTAGAAAGTAGGCGACGAGTTTTCCACACTTGCATCATTTCAAAAAGGTGATACCATTCCACCTAATGTGCCAACGATTGAAGGTAACCTAGTAACAACTCAAAAGGTATTCCGCGGAAGGGTAGAAATCGATCAGAGCGGAACCATCTCGAAAATCGGCGTCCCGAGCGGGGACGCCGATTTTGTTTTTGGTGAGGAGCTCATTTTTCCCGGATTCGTCGATTTGCACGTCCATGCCCGCGAGTGCGCCGACCATTCTCAGGACTATAAAGAAGATTTCCAGAGCGCCGGAGCTGCCGCGATAGCGGGAGGCGTGACTGCTTTTGCGGACATGCCCAACAACCCAACTCCGCCTGTAGATGATGCGAGCTATAAAACCAAAGCCAAACTTGCCGAAAAATCGTCCGTTCCGGTTCTCTGCTATGCCGGCATTGGAGCAAACACGCAACCCCTAAAGAAAAAAGTTCCTTATAAGGTTTTCATGGGGCCCTCCGTCGGAGAGCTTTTTTTTAATTCTGACGAAGAGCTCGAGAGAAGAGTTATGCTCTACACTGGGCAAAGCGTAAGTTTCCACTGCGAGGATCCCGAGATAATTCATGAGAAATCTCACGAGATAACTCATGAGGCGCGCCGACCCAAAGAAGCAGAAGTAGTGGCAGTGGCTTTCGCACTCGAACTTATAAAAAAATACAAATTGAAGGGTA
This sequence comes from Patescibacteria group bacterium, assembly GCA_038063535.1. Lineage (GTDB taxonomy): Bacteria > Patescibacteriota > Minisyncoccia > Phycocordibacterales > UBA9973 > UBA9973. The sequence continues at coordinate 85,516 of JBBTUV010000003.1, forward strand.
AAATTTGCCATTGTTCGACCATCGAAGGAATCAGAAAAATTGCCGAAGCCAGGCGCTGGGGCATGAACGTTTCTGTTGAAGTCACTCCGCACCATCTCTTCTTCGATGAGACTATATTAAATGAAAAAAACCGTAAGATGTTCCAAGTAAATCCGCCCATCAGGCAGACTAAGGAGAACAGGCTAGCGATGATCGAAGTACTCCGGGCCGGGGATATAGATTATCTTGCCACCGACCACGCCCCTCATACCCTTGAAGAAAAAGAAAAAGGTACTTCTGGACTTCCCCACCTTGATACTTACGGTTCTTTCACCACTTGGCTCATGGCCGAGCACAATTTCACACCGGAAGACATTGCTCGAGTTTCCTCCCGCAATCCAGGAGGATTTTTTAACGAGTTTTCGGAAGAGAAGTGTGGGGAAATAAAAGAGGGCTATACAGGTTCGCTAACCGTCATAAATTTGAATAAGAAGTTAAAAGTTGAAAAAGAAAAGTTAAAGACCAAGTGCGGCTGGTCGCCGTTTGAAGGAGTGACTTTCCCCGGGAGCGTAGTTATGACTGTGGTCGGGGGTAAAATTTATGCAAAAAGCTAGACTAACACTTAAAGACGGGAGTTCATACGAGGGCATAAGCTTCGGGGCGAGTAGATCCATGGCTGGTGAGGTAGTCTTTGCAACCGGCATGGTCGGCTACCCGGAGGCGCTCACTGACCCCTCTTTCGCTGGACAGATTTTAGTCCTCACGTATCCCTTGGTCGGGAATTACGGCGTGCCGGATGAAAAATTTTGGGAATCGGAGAAAATCCAGGTGGCAGGATTGGTAGTCTCTAATTATATAGATACTCCTTCGCACTGGCAGAGTAAAATGACTCTGGCCAAATGGTTCCAGAGCGAGAACCTGCCGCTCCTTGAGATCAAAGACACTCGCGGACTCACGCAAAAACTGCGAAGCCAGGGCGTGATGCTCGGGAAGATCGAGACTGGAAAAAAAATAAACTTTGAAGACCCGAATAAGAGAAACCTGGTCGCGGAAGTTTCGAGGAGAGAAGTTACTCAAGCCGGCGCAGGTAAAACGACCGTAATTCTCGTTGACTGCGGAGCAAAACGAAATATAGAAAGGAGGCTTGAAGAACGAGGCCTTCGAGTTGTAACGGTGCCTTGGGATACCGATCTTGAAAAATTAGATTTCTCGTATAAAGCGGTAGTAATTTCAAACGGTCCCGGTGATCCGAAGATGGCGAGACGCACCGTCGCCAACGTTAAGAAAATTATGGGCAAAGTTCCGATTCTGGGTATATGTCTGGGCAACCAGATACTTGCGCTTGCTGCCGGCGGGAGCACTTACAAACTCAAATTCGGTCACCGGAGCCAAAACCAACCAGTCGTCCTCTCCGGCTCGAAGAAATGTTACTTAACGACGCAGAATCACGGTTTTGCTGTCGGGAAAATTCCGCGCAGTTTTCGTGAATGGTTTCGAAATGCCAATGACGGTACGAACGAGGGGGTTATCCACGAACGTCTGCCCATAATGTCCGTTCAGTTTCATCCGGAATCGTCGCCCGGGCCGCTCGACACCGACTGGATATTCGATTATTTCCTTAAGCGCGCCAAAATACAAAAGAAATGAGCAAGTACAAAAAAATTTTGGTTCTAGGCTCTGGCGCGCTCAAGATCGGAGAAGCCGGCGAGTTCGATTACTCGGGGAGCCAGTGCGTGAAGGCACTTAGAGAAGAAGGAATAAAAGTTGTGCTCGTAAATCCGAACATCGCCACTTACCAGACCTCAAAAGGCCTTGCGGATGAAGTTTACTTCTTGCCGGTGAGTTATTATTTTGTCAAAAGAGTCATTATAAAAGAACGACCGGATGCCATCATGCTCTCCTTCGGCGGGCAGACGGCGCTCAACTGCGGGCTTGAGCTCGAGGAGCGCGGGATTTTGAAAAAATACAGTGTCGAGGTTCTAGGCTCACCGACTTCCGCTATTCGCTTGACCGAGGACCGCGAACTTTTCGCAAGGCACCTAAAAAAGATCGGTCTTCCTATTCCACCCTCCGGTTCTGCGACGACATATCACCGAGCAAAAAAAGTAGCAAAGAAAATCGGCTACCCTCTCATGATTAGGGCGGCATATGCCTTGGGGGGACAGAAGTCAGGCGTCGCCGAGAACGATGCGGAATTCAAAGAGATAGTCGCGGGGGCCCTCGCTATCTCGCCGCAAATCCTCATCGAGAAATATCTTCACCACTATAAAGAAGTCGAGTACGAAGTGGTGCGGGACAGGTTCGGCAATATTGTCACCGTCTGCAATATGGAAAATCTCGATCCGCTCGGGATCCACACCGGCGACTCGATCGTGATCGCTCCTTCTCAGACGCTCACCAACCGCGAATATCACGGCCTGCGCGAAGCCAGCCGAAAAATTGTCGAGAGTTTGGGCATTGTGGGGGAATGTAATGTGCAGTATGCACTCAACCCGCGCCCAAAGAAGGATGAGCTCGAATATTACGTCATTGAGGTAAACGCTCGGCTCTCGCGCTCCTCGGCGCTCGCCTCGAAGGCGACCGGTTATCCGCTCGCTTACGTTGCCGCCAAGCTTGCTCTCGGAAAAAGCATGCTTGAAGTAAAAAATAAGATCACTGAAGTCACCCAAAGCTTTTTCGAACCGGCGCTCGACTATGTCACGGTCAAAATACCGCGCTGGGATCTTGAGAAATTCAGGGGGGCAGAAGAGAAGATAGGAAGCGCGATGAAATCAGTGGGGGAAGTGATGGCAATCGGTAGAACTTTCGAAGAAGCGCTTGAAAAGGCGGTCCGCATGCAAGGCGGGCAAGGTGAGAGTGTCACCTCAAATGGTTTTAAGGATAGAGGAGAAATAAAAAAATTCCTGTCCTTCCCGAGTCCGAAGAGAATCTTTGCTGTTGCCGCGAGCCTGGCGGCAGGCGAGAAAATAGAAAAAATTTACAAAATGACAGGGATCGATCCGTGGTTTCTCTATCGAATAAAAAATATTGTTGATCTCGAGAGGAGATTTAGGAAAAACCGGAAGCTAGAAAAAGAGGCAATGCTTGAATTAAAACAAAACGGCTTTTCGGACAAAAAGATAGGAAAAATCATCGGCACTACGGAATTCAAAATTCGCGCCCTTCGCAAAAAGCTCGGCGTTCTCCCGTCAGTCTTCGCCATTGATACGCTTGCCGGCGAAGTGCCCGCGAAGACGAACTATCTTTATCTCACATACAACGGCGCTCACTCGGACGTTGCCCCGCTTGGCAAGGATGCGATACTCGTCCTCGGGAGCGGCCCTTATCATATCGGCTCTTCGGTTGAGTTCGACTGGTCGGCGGTGAACGCCGCCCTCGCGCTCAAACGCCACGGCAAGCGCTCGGTCGTCATTAACTGCAATCCCGAGACTGTCTCGACCGATTACGACATGTCCGACAGGCTATATTTCGAGAATCTTTCCTTCGAGACGGTGTCCGATATTATGGAGTTCGAGCGAGGCGGAGGCGTCATTATTTCGGTCGGCGGCCAGCGGCCGAATAATCTTGCGAAAAAGCTCGATCGCGAAGGATTCAATATTCTTGGAACGCGCGCTTCCGACATCGATCGTGCGGAGGACCGTAATCTCTTCTCGGCGCTTTTGGATAAACTTCAGATTGACCAGCCGAAGTGGAGAAGTTTTACTCATATGAAAGACGCGTTAAAATTTTCCATTGAAGTCGGTTTCCCGGTACTTGTGCGGCCGTCTTATGTTCTCTCCGGCGCCGCCATGAGCGTCTGCTATAACCGGCGGGAACTAGAGGAATTTGTGAGCAAAGCGGCAGTACTTTCTCCGGAATACCCGGTGACTATCTCCAAATATATCGAAAACGCCAAGGAGCTTGAATTTGACGCGGTCGCCGAAGAGGGCGAACTGATAATTTATGGAATCTCCGAACACGTAGAGAATGCCGGGGTCCACTCGGGAGATGCAACGATAGTTTTTCCGACTCAAAGAGTTTACGCTTCGACCGAGCGGCAGCTTCGCGAAATCGCAAAGTTAATTTCCAAAGAGTTAAACATTACCGGCCCCTTCAATATACAATTTTTAGTCAAAGACAACCGGCCGTATGTGATCGAAGTGAACCTCCGGGCGAGCCGCACCTTCCCGCTCCTCTCCAAGGCTATGGATGCTAATTTCCCGAGCATAGCGGTGGATGCGTTCTTTGGACGCGCGGAACGGAAGAAATACAAACTTCCGAGCTCGGTCGTTGTGAAGTCCCCGCAGTTTTCGTTCTCCAGGCTTTTGGGCGCCGACCCGGTGCTTCGCGTTGAGATGGCCTCGACCGGCGAAGTGGCGGCTTTTGGGCACGATTACGATGAGGCGCTCTTGAAGGCGGTGCTTTCTTCCAACAGATTTTACTTCAACAACAAATCGGTTCTGCTCTCGCTCGGCGGTACGGTCAATAAGGCAAAGTTTCTCGAAGCGGCGAAAATTCTCCGCTCACTCGGTTACAAGATCTTCGCGACTGACACAACAGCAAAATACTTGGATGAGCAGGGTATACAATGCAAAATGGTCCGGAAGGCTTATGAAGAATCACCAAACGCGCTGGATATTGTTAGCAAGAAGAAAGTGGGTTTTGTGGTAAATTTAAGTAAGGATGAAACCGAAAGGGCTACTGGTGGGGCCAAGCGGCGGATTACCGATGGCTTCCGCATACGCCGAGCGACTGTCGACAATCAGATACCGCTCTTCACCGATCTGCACCTCGCGCGGGCTTTCATCAAAGCCCTCGGCCGCTACAACATCAAGGATTTGGAAATTAAATCTTATAAAGAATATTTAGATGCCTAATTTAGTTTCGACCAAAGAATTGAGCCAGAAAGGCAGAGATGCTATTTTGGCGCTCGCGGAGAAACTGGAGAGAGAATACAAGAAAGGGAAACTCAAAAAGTACCTTGAGGACAAGGTGATCGCCTGCATATTCTTCGAGCCCTCCACGCGTACGCGATTATCCTTCGAATCGGCGGCCAAAAGATTGGGCGCGCAAGTTATCTCCACCGAGAACGCAGAGTCGAATTCCTCCGCATTCAAAGGCGAAAGCATCGAAGACACCGCCCGCATGCTCTCGATCTATGCCGATGCGATCGTCATGCGGCACCGCCAAGCAGGGGCAGCGCACGCCGCCGCCGAGGTTTCGGAGAGGCCCATCGTGAATGCCGGCGACGGGGCCAACGAACACCCGACTCAAGCGCTTCAGGATGTATACACGATAAAGAGCCTCCTGGGGCGGCTTGAGAATTTAAATATCGCTTATGCTGGGGATCTCCTCTATTCGCGGCCGCTCCATTCGATCATGCCGCTATTTTCTACAGAGCAAAAAAACAATTTCTATTTTATTTCACCGCCGGAATTACGCTTACCTCTAGAATTCAGAAAAGCACTGGAAGGGAGGGGAATTAAATTCACAGAAAGCGAGGACTGGCAGAAAATTCTGCCCGAATTCGATGTGCTCTATATGACCCGGGTGCAGAAAGAACGTTTCCCCGATGCCGGGCAATATGAAAAAGTTAAGGACTCGTTTATTTTAAGATCCGAACATCTGAAAACTATGAAAAAAGATGCGGTCATAATGCACGCGCTTCCGCGAGTGAACGAGATCGAGATTTCGGTCGATACCGACCCCCGCGCCGCTTACTTCCGCCAGGCCGAGAACGGCCTCTACGTGCGCATGGCAATATTGCTTTGGTGCTTGGGGATAAAATGAGCAAAATGAACTTGCCTTTCTACGATCCGACAAAAACCTACGAAGAAAATTATACGGATGGCCCGTTTGGAGTTTTCTCTGACAGGCAAATTTGTGCAACATCGGATGTTGCACAGAATGATTTTCTCGGAATAAAAGTAAATTCGCTCTTCGGAATACCCGCAGGACCACTAATCAACAGCAATTTCTGTGGGGCGGCATTCGAGAAAGGCTTCGATATTTGCGTATACAAAACCGTTCGCTCGGGAGTATATCCTTGCCATCCTTTTCCTAATGTCCTTGCAGTGAAAGTGGCGGGTGAGCTTCACTACGGAGAGAACAAACTCGTTGGGAATACGGACTACACCGAACCGCTCTCGATCACGAATTCTTTCGGCGTGCCTTCAAGAGACCCAAAAATTTGGCAGGAAGACGTGAAGCGTGCGATCTCTTATGCGCAGAAGGGGCAAGTACTTGTGCTTAGCTTCATGGGGACTGTTCGGGAAGAGCAAACTGAAGAAGAATTTATCGAGGATCACAGAAAGGCGGCTAGGCTCGCCAAGGAAACCGGCGCGAAAATTCTTGAAGTCAATTTATCCTGCCCAAATATCGGTAACGAAGGCCTCATCTGCTATGACCTAGATATTACGGAGAAAATTTGCGAGGCAATAAGGAAAGAAATCGGAGCGACGTCGCTCATACTCAAAGTAGGTTATTATAAGAGCGAGGAGGATTTGAAAAATTTAGCTGAAATTGCAGAGAAGTACGCGCAGGCAATCGCGGCCATAAACACGATTCCCGCTGAAATTGTGGATGCGGAAGGTAAGCAGGCATTGCCGGGACCAAATAGAGTTAAGTCAGGTGTCTGCGGAGCATCGATCAAGTGGGCGGGGATTGAGATGACGCGGAAATTAAAAAAAGTTCGAGATGAAATGAACGGTAGTTTTAAAATTATCGGGGTCGGGGGCGTCATGCATGCGGACGATTACTTTGAATATCGCGAAGCCGGCGCGGACTTTGTCATGTCCGCCACCGGCGCGATGTGGAACCCGTATCTGGCAAAAGAAATTAAAGAGCGATTATGAGTGAAGTTATTGGGATATTAAAAAAAGTAGGTGCGATAATTACTGATAGCCATTTTGTAGGAACTTCAGGTCTTCATTTTGATACGTATATAAATAAGGATGCTCTCTTGCCCCATACTGAAGAAGTGTCGAGGATTTGCCAAATTTTTGCTGAAAAATACAAAGACGATAATATAGAAGTTGTAGTTTCCCCTGCAGTTGCTGGGATTCCATTTTCCCAATGGACGGCCTACCATTTAACCAAGATTTGTAAAAAAGAAATTCTAAGCGTGTTTACGGAAAAAACTCCAGAAAACGACCAAATATTTAAACGTGGCTACGAAGAATATGTAAAAGAAAAAAGAGTGCTAATCCTAGAAGATTCCACGCAAACGGGAGGATCAGTAATGAAAGTTGTTAAGTCGGTAAAGCAGGCTGGAGGTAAAGTCATCGGCGTATGTGTAATAGTAAACAAGGATGCCGAAAAGATTAATGCGAAATCTTTGGGAGTAGCTTTTGATTCTCTGGCCGAACTTCCCGTTCAAACTTACCGGGGGAAAGACTGCCCGCTTTGCAAAAAGGGTATTCCGATCAATACCGTGGTTGGCCACGGCAAGAAATTTTTGGAAAAGAAAAAATGAATAAAATAATTCTTGCGCTGGATGAAATAAAAGATTTAGACGAGGCGGTTACCCTTGTTAAAGATGTGGGGCACTTATTTTATGCAGTTAAAATCCATAACCTATATGACCGATTTGGCCCGGAAGCCGTTCGCAAACTCAAAGAAGCCGGAGCAGAAAAGGTCTGGGTGGATTTTAAACTCTACGATATCTCCAATACCGTGCGGCTGCGAGCCCGCGACATAGAAGCCGACATCATTTCTGTCCATGCGTCTGGCGGAGTAAAGATGATGCGGGAAGCAGTCGCTTCCGGCAAAGAAATTTTTGTCATCACCATTCTTACTTCTTTTTCTCCTCTCGAAGTTAAGCAAATTTACAATAAAGGGGTTGATGAAGCGGTTTTGGTTTTGGCGAGACTCGCCCAAGAGGCCGGAGTTTCTGGCATCGTTTGTTCCCCAAAAGAAATTAAAATGATTAGAAATAATCCGGAGTTCAAAAATTTAAAAATTATAGTTCCCGGTACTCGCTCTCTGGGTGTCAACGCCAATGATCAAATGAGAGTCAGTACGCCCGAGGAAGCAATTCACGACGGCGCGGACTACCTAGTAATAGGGCGACAAATTACCCAGGCCGCCGACCCCCACGCCGAAGCCCAAAAACTCTGCGAAGAAATCAAGAAGTACAAAAATATTTGATATAATATAAATATGCCAGAACCAAAACCACCACAACCAGGAGAGCGCAACCAAGAAGGTCCCTTGCCTTTTTCTGTTAAGAATCAAAAAATGAAAGATGCGTTTTCAGCTGTACAGAGTCGTGTAAATAACGGCCCTTATGATCAATTGGAAAATTTTATGACAGAAATAACTTTACGTGTTGAATACTTAAGGAAAAAATATCCCGATTGGCAAAAACGTGCAGTAGTGCACATTATATCCAGCAGTACCATGGATCCCAACTCTGAGGTGACAGAGGAAGACTTTTTGGGAGAAGATTCCGTTGAAGCCTTTATAACTAGTTTACAAAATAAGTATGGTGGTAATCTGTCAATTTGACAAAGGCTGTTAATTTGTTAGTATGTAAATAACTGCACTTTCGCAGTTTTTCTATTGCTTTTTTTCTAAAAAGAAGCCATAGAGCCAATTATTAGTTATTAATATCGTTAGTAATTAAGTCTTAGCGACTGGTTCTCGTACGTTAAGTTTTAACTATTAGCACAAAAATTATTATGGCAGAAGAATTTAAGAGAGACAAGCCGCACATTAACGTCGGTACCATCGGTCACGTCGACCATGGTAAGACTACGCTCACGGCGGCGATCCTCCATGTTCTAAACATGGCGGGCAAGCAAGTGCGCTTGAAGGGGGTTGATCAGATCGACAATGCCCCGGAAGAAAAAGCGCGCGGAATCACCATTAACATTTCGCACAACGAGTATGCGACCGACACTCGGCACTACGCGCACATCGACGCCCCAGGGCACGCCGACTATATCAAGAACATGATCACCGGCGCCGCGCAAATGGACGGCGCGATCCTCGTCGTTGCAGCGACCGACGGCGCGATGCCGCAGACCAGAGAGCACGTACTACTCGCACGCCAAGTAGGTGTGCCGAAGATGATTGTATTTCTTAACAAGTGCGATATGGTCGACGATAAAGATATGGTTGACCTAGTCGAAGAGGAAATTCGAGAGCTTTTGGCCAAGCAAGGCTTTGACAAAGATTGCCCGGTCATTCGCGGCTCCGCCTTGAAGGGCCTTGAATCCAAATCCGTCGATGACGAATGGGCGAAGAAGATCCTCGAGCTCGTGACTGCGCTTGACACCTACATTCCGGTCCCGGTTCGAGACACGGCAAAGCCGTTTCTCATGCCGGTAGAAGACATCTTCTCGATCGAAGGCCGCGGCACGGTGGTAACAGGAAAGATCGAGCGGGGCACCGTAAAAGTCGGTGAGGAAATCGAAGTGGTTGGGATCAAAGCCACTCAGAAAACTACGGTTACCGGCATCGAAATGTTCAACAAGAACCTTCAGGAAGGTATGGCTGGCGACAATGCCGGAGTACTTCTGCGGGGCTTGAAGAAAGAAGACATTACTCGAGGCCAGGTGCTCGCTAAGTCCGGGACCGTTACCCCGCATGACAACTTTACCGCCGAGATTTATGTTCTAAAGAAAGAGGAAGGCGGGCGTCACACCCCGTTCTTTACCGGCTATAAGCCGCAGTTCTACATCCGCACCACCGACGTTACTGGCGAGGTAACCCTTGCCGAGGGGACGGAGATGGTTATGCCGGGCGATACCGTGAAAATCACAGTCAAACTTGTTACGCCCGTTGCCCTTGAAGAGTCTCAGAGATTTGCTATCCGCGAAGGCGGGAAAACCGTTGGTGCCGGAGTGGTGACCAAAATCCTGGGATAACATGGCTGAAAAAGTAGCAACAAAGAAAAAACCCGCAAAAGGGGCGAAGGCAGTGCCTCTACCCAAGGTATCACTTAAGCCGAAGGAAAAGAAAGGTAAAACAGATGAGGGTAAAGTGGTTCTCCGGATTCGGGTACGCGCGTACGAGAGCAAGATCCTGGACGCCTCGGTCAAACAGATTATCGATACTGCCCGTCGTTACGACGCAGATATCGTAGGCCCGATACCGCTCCCAACCGAGATCAAAAAGTACACGGTGAACCGCGCATCTTTTATCTACAAGAACTCCCGTGAGCAGTTCGAGATGCGGGTGCACAAAAGGCTAATCGATATCGTGAATCCGAACGCAAAGACGATCGAGGCGCTCACCAACCTCTCGCTTCCTTCTGGGGTGGATATTGACGTGAAAATGGTATGAAATTTATCCTTGGGAAAAAAGAAAAAATGATTGAATTCTTCTCCGAAGACGGTAGAGCCGTCCCGGTGACCGCGGTTTTGGCGGGCCCTGTCGTCGTAACGCGAGTGCTTGAGAAATCTAAAGACGGATACGATGCCGTGCAAGTGAGCATGGAAGGCAAGAAAAAAGTCCTGAAAGAATTTCGAATCAAGCCAGGCGAAAAAAGCGAGGTGAAGATCGGAGACACTATCGACGTATCGGTTTTCGCTCCCGGGGACAAACTTGCCGTCTCGGGGATTTCAAAGGGCAAGGGATTCCAAGGTGTGGTAAAGCGGCACGGATTCCGCGGCGGGCCCCGCACTCACGGACAAAAACATTCCGAGCGCGAGCCGGGTTCGATCGGAGGCGGCCTCCGCACTCATATCCCGAAAGGCATGCGCATGGGGGGCAGAATGGGCAGCGACAGGGTGACACAGAAAAATTTGACCGTGGTATCGGTGGACAAAGAGAACAATCTGCTTCTAGTAAAGGGGGCACTTCCGGGAGTAAGGGGAACGCTGGTAGAAATAATTTCAAGATAACATGCAAGCGAAAATTTACAATCAAAGCGGAAAAGAAGCAGGCAAGGTAGAACTTCCCGAGAGGGTTTTTGCTGCGCGTTTTCGCGCAGACCTGGTACACCAGGTGGTGGAGAGCATGCGTTCTAATAAGCGAGCAGGCACCGCGGACACCAAAAGCCGAGGTGAAGTGCGCGGCGGAGGTCGGAAGCCTTGGAAACAGAAAGGGACCGGCCGGGCCCGGCACGGCTCGATACGCTCGCCGATATGGGTCGGCGGCGGCGTGACGCACGGCCCGCTTGCGGAGAAAAACTACAAGCGCAAAATTTCAAAAAAGATGCGGGCCCAGGCACTTTTCTCGGTGCTCTCTAAAAAACTCGCCGACGGGGAAATTCTTTTTGTCGACACTCTGGCGCTTCCCGAGATCAAAACCAAAAAGGCGGTGGAGGTAATCAGAAATCTCGAAAAGGCTGCAGGATGGAGCATTGGAAGAGGCAAGAAAAAAATACTGACCGCTCTCTATGATCGGGACGGAAAAAAAGAAAAAAGTTTCCGGAACATTGCCGAGCTCGAGACGAGCTTCGTTAAAAATTTAAATCCACTCGACGCACTTAACAGGAAGTATTTAATTATAGAGAATCCGGAAGAGAGTGTGAAATTCTTTTCCGAGCGCGGTAAGTAATTTTATGGAGATCGGGAAAATAATCAAAAATCCAAGGGTTACGGAAAAAGGAAGTCTCCTCGGCGCAACAGGGGCCTATGTTTTTGACATTACCGATGATGCAGGGAAGGATGAGGTCAAAAAAGCGATCTTTGCGCTTTACAAAGTGAAGCCCCGGAAAGTGAACATACTGAAAGTTCCGGCCAAAAAGATGAGGAGCCGAGGGAAGGTCGGCGTAAAGAGCGGCGGGAGGAAAGCTGTCGTTTACCTTTCCGCGGGGGATAAAATAGAATTCGTATAATGAGAACATACAGACCGACAACTAAATCGAGAAGGCAGATGTCCCGAGTGGACTATTCGCATCTCACCAAAAAAGCTCCGGAGAAGTCCCTGACTCGGGGCTGGCAGCGCAGGCACGGACGCAACAGCGCCGGGCGCATCACTACCCGACACAAAGGCGGGGGGCATAAACGGCTCTTTCGGGCGATTGATTTCTTATATGACAAGCGCGACATTCCCGCCACCGTCCGCTCGGTGGAGTATGATCCGAATCGCAGCGCCTTCATCGGGCTTGCGGTCTATCGCGATGGGGAGAAAAGGTATGTGGTGTTGCCGAAAGACGTTTCGCCCGGGGGCACTTTTGTCGTTTCCGAGAAAGCCGAGCTTAAACCCGGCAATCGTCTGCCGCTCAAAAATATTCCGGTCGGAACTTTTGTATATAACGTGGAGCTCAAACGCGGAGGCGGAGCCAAACTTGCCCGCTCGGCAGGAATTTTCGCCCAAGTAGTCGCAAACGCCGACGGATACACTAACTTGAAGATGCCCTCGACCGAGGTAAGGAAAGTGGATGAGGAATGCTGGGCAACCATCGGGGTAGTTTCGAACGAGGAGCACCATTTGGAAAATTACGGTAAAGCTGGACGCAGTCGCTGGAAAGGAATTCGCCCAACCGTGCGCGGCACGGCGATGAACCCGGTGGATCATCCATACGGAGGTGGCGAAGGCCGGCAAGGTAGGGGCACACGAAGGCCGAAAACGCTCTGGGGCAAGGTCACTGGAGGCCGCAAGACCCGCACTCCGAAGAAATATTCGAATATTTTCATCGTCTCCCGCCGCCGAACCGGCAAGAGTAGAAAGCAAACTTAGTGTGATATAATTGGGTAGATGATGTTCAAACCCGACACTCCTCCCGAGGGCAAGAGAATGGAAAGACGTCTACGCCCCGGGAAATGTCCAATCCACGGGGAAGTGGCTTTTCTGGATGGGGAATGCATTAAGTGCAACCCGAGAGATGGCTCCGAGCATTTTCTTTCCGAGCCTTCGATCGAAAGCTCTCCTCTGACGCGGCGGAGTCGTGTTGATTTCCACGAACAGCAACTCCCAAGGGGCGATCGTTCCGACGCAGCCTAGCCTGGGCAGCCTTACGGCTGCCCTTGTCTATTTAGGCTCAATTTGCTATTATCTTTCCAAGCTCAATTGGGAGCTTTTTATTTATGACAAGGTCAATTAAAAAAGGAATGTATATAGACCCAGGGCTCCTAGAGAAAATCAAGGGCAAAAACCCCATGCAAACTCCGCCGATCAAGACCTGGAAGCGCGCCTCCCAAATTTCTCCCGAAATGATTGGTTTCACCTTCGGGATCCACAACGGGAAGACCCATGTCGAAGTTCTGATTACTGAGGACATGGTCGGGCACAGGCTCGGCGAATTTTCCCCGACCAGGAAATTTATCAAGCACGGCGGGCGCATGCAGAAAGAGATCGAAATGAAACAGAAGGAAACAGAAATAGCGCAGGCGAAAGCCGCTACTGAGGCCGCGACGGCCGCCAAGGGTCCCGCAAAGTAGTTCGACAGGCTCACATAAATAGTTATGAAAGCATTTTTGAAAAATTACAGACAATCTCCGAGAAAAGTTCGCTTAGTGGCGGATTTGATCAAGAACAAAAAGGTGGAGGATGCCCTTACCAAACTTGAGTTCTTGGCCAAGCGCGCCGGGGCGCCGCTCCGGAAACTGCTTCTCTCGGCTGTCGCGAACGCGCGCACGCAAGGGTTTGCGAAAGAAAATTTGAAAGTAAAGGAACTTCGCGTGGATAAGGGTTTAGTTTATAAAAGGATGATGCCCCGGGCGATGGGTCGTGCTTCCCGGATAAATAAAAGAACGAGCAACGTCACTCTCGTCCTCTCTGAAAAAAGCAAATGAGTAAAATTGTCCATCCATACGCGCATAGGCTGGTAACACTTCGAGACTGGAAGTCCCGCTGGTTTGCTGATCCGAAAAAATATATTGATTATCTCCGCGGCGACGTGCTCCTCCGCGAGCACCTCGAGAAAAAACTCCGCGGCATGTATGTTTCTTCAGTTGAGATCGAAAGATCTCGTAAGGCTACCCGCTTTATCATAAGAACCTCCCGACCCGGACTTCTTATCGGCCGCTCCGGAGAGGGGGTCGCCAAACTCAAAGACGACATTTTGAAAAAGATCGCCAAGCTCGGCTTGCCGCGGCCGGAAGATTTCAAACTGGAGATCGTTGAAGTCAGTAATCCGGAGGCCGACGCCTCGGTGGTGGCCTATATGGTCGCGGAGGGCCTCGAGAAAAGGATGCCCTACCGGAGGATCTCGAAGCAGGTGCTCGAGAAGGTCATGTCCACGCGCGGAGTGGAAGGCGCGCGGATCGTGCTTTCTGGTCGCCTCGGCGGTGCGGAGATCGCCCGGACAGAGGAATTCAAGCGCGGCTCGATTCCGCTTCAGACACTTCGCGCAGACATAGATTTCAAACGAGAACGCGCGGTCATGCCCTACGGGACGATCGGGATAAAAGTTTGGATTTATCGAGGGAAAATTTATGCTAATACCCAAAAAAGTAAAATTTAGAAAGTGGCAGACCGGCCGGAGGAACCCGAAAAAAGTCGGCCCGGATACGCGCGGCTCGCGCCTCTCTTTCGGCTCGTATGGCCTGAAGGCCGAATCGGCCGCCCGGGTGCGCTCCAATCAACTCGAGTCGGCAAGAAAAATAATTTCGCGTACTTTAACCAAAGCCGGTAAATATTGGATCCGTGTTTTTCCGGACAGGCCTTACACTGCTAAACCTGCCGAGATGGGCATGGGCAAAGGCAAGGGCGATCCGCAAGGATATTCGGTGGCAGTTTTCCCCGGCCGAATAATTTTCGAAGTGGACGGGGTGGAAGAAGCGGTTGCACGCGAAGCGCTTCGCAAAGCGGGCGCGAAGCTGCCGGTCAAATCAAGGATGGTAAAGCGAATGCACTAAGATGAAAAAGAGTAATTTAAAAACATTAAGCGCGGGGGAACTTGAGAAAAAAGTGTCGGAGATGGAGGAATCACTCCGGGAGCTTCGTTTCAAATCTGAGGGGGCTCGGCCGAAGAATGTGAAGGGGGAAAGATCGCTCCGCAAGGAAATCGCTCGGGCGCTTACGTTTTTACAAATGCAAAAACAACATGAACACTAAAAAGGGAGGAAAAATTTTGGAAGGGGTAGTCGTATCGGACAAAATGAAGGGCACGATAGTGGTTTCTGTTTCCCGCTTCGTAAAACACAAAAAATACGGAAAATTCTACAAGATCACTAAAAAATACAAGGCGGACGATCCGGGCAATCAGCACAAAGCCGGAGAGAAGGTGGCCATCGTCGAAACCCGGCCGATATCAAAGGATAAAAGATTCAAAGTACTATGATCCAGCCAAGAAGTTTAGTTAAAATAACCGATAATGCGGGCGGAACCTTGGGACAAGTCATCAAAGTGCTCGGCTCTTCGAAGAAAAGATACGCGGGCCTCGGCGAGGTAGTGGTCATCTCTGTTAAGGTCGCAAGTCCCAGGAAGATGGTGAAGAAAAAGGAGGTTCACCAGGCGGTGGTCGTGCGAACCAGAAATGCCCACCGGCGCGCTGACGGCTCCTATATTCGGTTTGACGATAACGCAGTGGTGATACTCGAGAAAGGCAAGACCGACCCGAAGGCCGGGCGCATTTTCGGTCCGATCCCGAGGGAGCTTCAGGAAAAAGGTTATCAAAAGATAATTTCGCTCGCCGAAGAGGTGATATAAATCTATGCATGTAAAAAAAGGAGACAATGTAATAATAATAGCGGGAAAGGATAAGGGAAAGAAGGGAAAAGTCGTGAAGGCCTTTCCGAAAATGAATAAAGTCCTGGTCGAGGGGGCGAATATGACCAAGCGGCACCAACGCCCTCGAAAAAAGGGCGAAAAGGGACAGGTGATGAATGTCGCCATGCCCATTCATGTTTCGAACATAAGAGTCGCGTAAACATATGGCCAAGCATTCTACAATCAAAGAAAAGGAGAAGAGCGCATACGAAAAAATGAAATCAGAGTTTCATTACCGGAACGCCCTGGCCGCTCCGCGAATGCAAAAAATAGTGGTGAACGTGGGCACCGGGACCCTTATGAAAAAAGATCAGAAGAAAAACGAAGCGATCACCGAGCGACTTTCCAAAATCACCGGCCAGAAGGCGGCAATGCGCGGCGCGAAAAAATCGATCTCCACTTTCAAAGTGCGCCAGGGCGACCCGATAGGCATAGTCGTTACGCTTCGAGGGAAAAGGATGTATGGGTTTCTCGAGAAGCTCATAAACGTGGCGCTCCCGCGCACCAAAGACTTCCGCGGAATTCCGCGCCGCTCTGTGGACAATATCGGCAACCTCACCATAGGCATCAAAGAGCACACTATTTTCCCGGAAACGGCCGACGAGGATATTAAGGACGTTTTCGGCATGTCTATCACCCTAGTCTCGAGCGCTAAAGGCAAATCCGACGGCTTGGCGTTCTTCGAACTTTTGGGGATTCCGTTTCAGAAGGAGGTCAAGAAGTAATTTGACCGAAGTCAGCTTATCTGCTAATATACGTTACAAGGGTAACAAGCTTTGAAGAATCCTTTTTAGGATATTATCAAGGCACCCCTTTATTTTTATGGCAAAAAAATCGGTCGTCGCCAGAAGCAAAAAGAAGCCCAAATTCTCTAGCCGGCAGAAGAACCGCTGCTTTCGTTGCGGGCGGGGGAACGGCTACATGCGGGACTTCGATCTCTGTCGCATTTGTTTTCGCGAACTCGCCAACGAAGGCATGTTGCCCGGTGTTCGTAAATCAAGCTGGTAACATGGATCCCGTTAGAAGCCGCGATCGCAATTTAAATATAAACAAAAATATGAAATTAAGTAATAGAAAAATTAGTAAGATAATATATCAGACAAGCGAGTTGATCGCGATCTGCTTCTAAACGGGATGGATCCGATAGCAAACATGATTATAATGATGAAGAACGCCTCGCTCGCCGGCAGGCCGACTGTGATCCTGCCTTATTCGAAGGTCAAAGAAACAATACTCGAGTGTCTAAAAAAGGAAGGATACGTCGCAAAATTTGAGAGGAAAACACAGAAAGATCACCCGGTGCTTGAGGTAGAGCTCTCCTATACCGATGAAAGGCCAAAAATTACCGAGGCAGAGAGAGTCTCCAAGCAGTCAAAGAGAGTTTACATAAAAGTGAAGGATATTCATTCGGTACGCGGTGGCACAGGAATCCTCGTGCTCTCGACTCCGAAAGGAATTTTATCAGGCAAGGACGCGTGGCGTGAAAAGGTCGGAGGCGAAGCATTGTTTAAACTCTGGTAATGTCAAAAGTCGGCAAAAAAGAAATAGTGATACCCGACGGAGTGAAAGTCGAGCAAAGCGGAGGGGAATTCTCGGTGTCGGGCCCCAAGGGCACGCTTAAGAGATCTTTCCGAAACGATATCGAAATCAAAATCGGTGATAAGACCATAAATCTCTTGCCGAAAAGGAACGATAAATTCTCCCAATCTCTTTGGGGCACTTACGCTTCGCATATCCGCAACATGATCGCCGGAGTCCAGGCTCCCTACGAGAAGAAGCTCATCCTCGAAGGCATCGGGTTCAAGTCCGAGGTGAAGGGCGAGGAACTCAACTTGGCCCTAGGATTCTCCCATCCGGTTGTCAGGAAAATCCCGGAAGGCCTTACCGTAACCGCCGAGAAGAACGTGATCGCAGTATCCGGGATAGACAAGGAACTCGTCGGCTCATTCACCGCCGCGGTCCGGGCGCTAAAGAAACCGGAGCCATACAAAGGTAAAGGCATGCGCTACGAGGATGAAGTGATCAGGCGCAAGCAGGGCAAGAAAACCGTCTAATCATGCAAAGCAAACTCGAAAAAAGAAATAGGCTCAAGGGAAAGATCCGGGCGAAGATATCCGGGGATAAGGAGCGCCCGCGCCTTTCGGTCTACCGATCGAACCGATTCATCTACGCGCAAGTTATCGATGACCGGAGCGGCAAGACCCTGGCCTCGGCAAGCGACCTCTCGCTCAAGAAGGGCACCAAAACCGAGCACGCAAAGGAAGTCGGGAAACTTATCGGTGCCGCTTGCCAGAAGGCAAAGATCAAACGAGTGGTTTTCGACCGGAACGGTTTCAAATACACCGGCCGGATAAAACTGGTCGCTGATTCGGCGCGAGAGGCCGGTCTAGAATTTTAGATATGGAAAAAGACCAAAGAAAAAAGAATACTGCACGCCGGGCCTTCGGAAGGCCGAAGCCGGAATTCGACCAGAAAATCATTTCAATCCGGCGGGTCACGCGAGTGGTCGCCGGAGGCCGCCGCTTCTCTTTCTCGGTGGCGCTCCTCGCCGGAGACAAGAAAGGCACAGTTGGCCTCGGACTCGGCAAGGCCGCGGATACGTCACTTGCAATAAATAAAGCTCTCCGGAGCGCCAAGAAAAATATGGTCAAACTCCGCCTCACTAAAACCTATTCGATACCACACGAGCTTTCGGCGAAGTTCGGAAGCGCGAGGATCATGCTTCTTCCGAACCGGGGACGGGGCCTGGTGGCCGGCTCGGTGCTCCGGGACATCGTCAAGCTCTCGGGCATGAGAGACGTAACCGGTAAAGTCCTCTCAAGGAGCAAGAACAAATTGAATAACGCGAAGGCAACGATCTTGGCGCTCGCTCCGATATCCACAAAGAATCCGAAAACCGGACCCGAGATAAGCACTTATGCAAATCAATAATTTAAAAAGGAAAAATCGGAATATGCGCGACCGCATTGTCGGCCGTGGGGGCAAACACGCCAAAACTTCCGGCCGCGGCGGGAAGGGTCAGACTGCTCGAGCCGGCAACAAGCGCCGGCCAGAATTGCGTGACATCATCAAGAAACTCCCGAAGAATCGGGGTTACAAGTTCAAATCCATTCGGAAAGCAAAGGTTGTTTCGGGAGAATCAGCGGGGAAGAAATCATTTTCCGCCCTACGCAAGGAGCTTAAGATAAAGGGTGGTAAAATAGTCATAAGATAATGCAAACTTTTTGGAACAAACTGAAGCTTACCTGGACAGATCCCGGGCTCCGGAGGCGCATTTTATTTGTTCTCGGAGCTCTGGTAATTTTTCGGCTGCTCGCCTCGATTCCGATTCCGGGTATCGACGCGCTTCAGCTTAATCGCTTCCTTTCGAATAACCAATTCTTTGGGATACTCAATATTTTTTCCGGCGGAGGTCTTTCAAATCTCTCCATCCTCATGCTCGGAGTAGGCCCTTATATTACGGCCTCGATCATCATGCAGCTTCTCACAATCATGGTACCCGCGCTTAAACGCATGTATCACGAAGAAGGTGAGGCGGGAAGAAAAAAGTTTACCCAGTACTCAAGGATACTCACAGTTCCGCTTGCCGCTATCCAGGGATTTTCACTTCTCGCCATTCTCGAGAGCCAGAATATACTTCTGGACGTGGCACTCTTTGATCAGATTACCAATATCGTGGTGGTAGTCGCCGGAGCGATGCTCCTTATGTGGATCGGAGAGCTTATTACCGAGTTCGGCATCGGAAACGGCGTTTCCCTTCTCATCTTTGCCGGTATCGTGGCACAGCTTCCTACTGAGGTCGGCCAGCTCATCTTCTCTTTCGACACTTCACAAATTCCACTCTACCTCCTCTTTGTCGCGGTCGGGGCGCTGGTGATAGCGCTGGTGGTGTTCATCACCGAAGCGGAAAGGCCGATACCAGTAACTTACGCAAAACAGGTGCGGGGGATGAAAATGTACGGCGGGGGTTCGACATATCTTCCACTTCGGGTGAATCAGGCGGGGGTCATCCCGATAATCTTCGCTCTCTCGATCCTTCTTTTCCCGCAGATGATCGGTACTTTTTTGGCCCGCTTCGACGGGCCGATAATTTCGAAGATCTCGAACGCGCTCGTTGCTTTCTCGCAAACCTCGGTTCTTTACGCTGTGCTCTATTTCGTCCTCGTCTTCCTGTTTACTTATTTCTATACCGCAGTCACTTTCGACCCCGAGTCACTCTCGAACAATCTCCAGAAAAACGGCGCCTTTATTCCCGGCATCCGGCCCGGTGTTTCCACCGCGCAGTATATATCAAAGATACTTACCAGGATCACCACACTGGGTGCGATATTCTTGGGCTTTGTGGCAGTTCTGCCCTTGATTATGAGGGCGGCTACCGGCATCACTGCGATTGCGCTCGGCGGTACCGCTCTCCTCATTGTCGTCTCGGTAGTACTCGATCTAATCAAGAAAATAGACGCGCAAGTATCGATGCGCGAGTATTAGCGTTCTGTTAGCCACTCTCTGTAGCTTCTAACAATTATACGAGCAACCCCTTCGAGGTTGTTTTTGTTCGTGTCCACCACTAGATCGTAATTTTTTTTGTCGGTATGGTCTTCGATGCTGTAGAGTTCTCTGTATCTTTTCCTTTCGCTCTCCAGGCGCTTGGTTATTTTTTCGTAAACTTCTTCCGAAGTTCCGGCACGTTTCTCGCTCGCTTGCCGCAGTTTGTTCTCCTCGAAATCCTTAAAAATTCTTTCTTTCGATATATTGAGCGGGAGGTCCAAAAATACCTTGAACGATTCAGGGATCCAGTGGAAGGCGAGCCGTGAATCTATTACCGTCCCGCCGCGATTGCGGAGTTTTTTCACTTCTTCATCTATCGCCTGGTCGATCGAGGTGTCTTTTTCCGCCATCTCCGAAAGTTTGTTCAGAGTCACGCCGCGCTCGAGCGCGATCTTGCGCATGAAATCTCCGCTCGAAAATCTGTCATAGCCGAGCTCTCGGGCCACCAGGTCAGCAGTCGAAGATTTTCCCGCCCCCGGTACCCCGTTTATCGTGATAATCTCCTTTCTTACCATTGGGAAGATAATATGTTATATTCTCTAAGCATGCAAGGTGAAACATTCGTATTTTTCGGCATTGTGGGTTCCGGCAAGGGCACCCAGGTGAAACTCCTGAAAGAGTATCTTGAGAAAAAATCTGGAAGGGAGTGTGTGTATATTGGCACGGGTGAGATCTTTAGAAAAATATTGCAGTCATCAGAAAATAATACTGACACGGAAATTGTAAAGGAAATTTTAAGTTCTGGCAGGTTAATGCCAGATAGCGAGACTAATAAGCTCGTCGCGAATGCGATTAGGGCGCAGTGGGTGCCGGGAAAACACTTGCTTTTCGATGGCTACCCAAGAACTGTGCCTCAGTCGAAGTTTTTTGAAGAAATGACCAATTCCTACAAAATAGAAAATGTGAAAATTATTTATATTGAGCTTAGTAAAGATGAAGCAATGAAACGCAACCTGCTTCGCGGCAGGCACGATGACACGAAAGAGGGTCTCACGAAGAGGTTTGAAGAATATGAAAAAAATGTAGTACCCGCCATGAATTATTTTAAGGAAAAATCGGGCTACACGATCTACCAAATAAATGGGGAACAGAGCATCGAGAATGTAAAGAAAGATATCATTAACGCTCTAAATTTATAAAATGAACGAAACCATAATCATTTCCCTGGGAGGATCCTTGATTGTGCCAGACGCCATCGACATTGAATTTTTAAAGGATTTTAAATCACTGATCCTGTCTGAAGTGGAAAAAGGAAAAAGATTCGTCATAATTACGGGCGGAGGTAAAATTGCGCGTAGATATATAGACGTCGCAAAAGATCTGGTGACACCGCCCGATGAGGATCTCGATTTTATCGGGATAGCTGCCCTTAGGTTAAATGCGGAGCTACTAAGAGTAGTTTTCGGGAATCAGGCTTATTCAAAAGTTATTTCAGATCTATCGGGTGATCTTTCTTTTCAAGAATCGATAATCATAGGTTCGGCATATGAGCCGGGGCATAGCACGGATTGGGACGCAGTCTTGGCAGCCAAGAACAAAAAAGCGAAAAAGATCGTTAATTTGTCTAATGTAAATTATGTATATGATTCTGACCCAAATAAAAATCCCCATGCAAAAAAGATTGAAAAAATTTCCTGGGAAGAATATAAAAAAATTATTCCGGGTAGTTGGACCTCGGGACTCAATTCTCCCTTTGACCCTACTGCGTCCGAGGAAGCGGAGGAAGCGGGGATAGAAGTGGTAATTATGAATGGAAAACCGCTTGATAATTTCGCAAATTATCTTGCGGGCAAAAGTTTTCAGGGTACAGTCATCTCTTAATATGATTGCAAAGACAAAAGAGGAGATTGAAATCTTGCGCGAAGGGGGCAAGAGGCTCGGGGAGATTTTACAAAAAGTCGGGAAACTCGTTGCGCCGGGTATCTCTACGAAGAAGCTCGACGAGTACGCCGAGAAACTAATCCAGGAAGGCGGAGATACACCGGCTTTTTTGAATTATCAACCCGAAGGCGCGAAATATCCCTATCCGGCGAGTTTGTGCGTTTCTATAAATGACGAAGTCGTGCACGGCATTCCGACTGCGGAGAAGATTTTAAAAGACGGCGACATTGTTGCCATTGATCTTGGCTTAAAACACCGAGGCCTATTTACTGATGCGGCCATATCTGTGCCGGTGGGGAAAATCGATCCCGAATCAAAGAAACTACTCGAGACTACTCGCAAAGCTCTCGCGAAAGGGATTTCAGCCGCCCGCGCCGGGAATTATGTAGGCGATATAAGTTACGCCATAGAAAGCGCCATCCGCCCGCATGGCTACGGAATAGTAGAGATCCTCGCCGGGCACGGCGTTGGGCGGGCAATTCACGAAGACCCCTACGTGCCGAATTTCGGCAGGCCCGGCACGGGCGCAAAACTTGTGCCGGGGATGGTGATCGCTATCGAGCCGATGGTAAACCTCGGAACGAAAAACGTGAAGCTTGATCCAGACGGCTACACTTACCGGACTCGCGACGGCTCACCGAGCGTCCACTTCGAGCACACGGTTTTAATAACCAACAAAGGTGCGGAAATCCTAACCTAAATCTAGTATAATTATCTAGATGGAGCCGTCGTTTTTTAAAGAGACTCCGAGATTCAAGACTCCGGAAGAGGAGCTTGAGTTTCTGCGCGCTCATGTGGCGCGCAGAGAGCAGGAGCTCGTGGGAAGAGGAGAAAATAAAGAGCAAGCTGTGCATGAGACGCTCGAGGCGTATAAGAAAATTCCGGCCGGAGAGCTGATTCATAAAGAGAACGCGATCGGAGAACACGAGGCGGATAAGATAGTTCTCAATCTAAAGCCGGAAGCACACGACAAGATAATGGAAGAGCTCCTTGGAATAGCGATGGCAAAAGGCATCAAGAACGCTCTTTCAGTGGTGGAGAAGATGAATAACCCGCATGTTGACGACGACTTTCACCGGCTGCTTATCCAATACATAAAAAGCGGGCCCAAAACGGAACTGAAGCAGCCTCTTCTCTCTGAACTCAATATGACTCTCTTTGAGGTCACTCTGCCGCCTCCTCAAGAAGAGGCAGACAAATCTAAGGGCTTTAAGGAGTTCATCGGCGCTATGGAGCAGTTTTATGCGGGCATGAGCTCGACCGAGGGCTATTTTACCCTTGAGGTCGCGCTTAGTGCGGCGAGCGACGAAGTGGTAGTCTACGCCGCGATCCCCAACAAATATATCTCACTATTTGAGAAACAAGTTCTCGCTTTTTATCACGACGCGAAAATCCGCGAAGTTTCCGATGACTACAATGTCTTCTCTGATATGGGCGCTTCGGTCGGCGCCTATGCCGAGCTCAAGGAGCGCGCGGTCATGCCCCTCAAGACCTACGACAATATCGATCACGACCCGATGAACACCATACTCAATGTCTTTTCAAAATTAAAGACTTCGGGTGAAGGAGCGGCGATACAGCTCGCCATTGCCCCGGCCGGAGACAAATACATCGACCAGTTCCATCATATTCTCGATGATGTGAAGGAGGGTATGTCGGTGAAGCACGCGGCGGATAATTTTTACAAGTTCAACAGGGCATTTCTGGATGTTGGTAAGGAGCTCGTCTTCGGCGTCAAGAAGCCCTCCGGTGAGAAAAAAGAGTCGGAAATGAAAGGGCGCAGGGCGGTGGACCAAGGGGCGGTCGAGAAGATCGGCAACAAAATAAAATCGAACGTGATGAAAGCGAACATTCGGGTGATCGCTTCCGCGGAGACACCGGGGCGGGCCCGGGATATACTGCGGGAAATAGAATCTTCCTTCAATCAGTTCTCCGAGGCGGCCTCGAATGCGGTCGTCTTCCTCGAGGAAAAAGGCTCGGATTTGAAGAAATTTTTCCACGATTTTTCCTATCGGGCGTTCTCCGAAGAAAAAATCATGCCGCTTAATCTCAAGGAACTTGCTTCGATCTTCCATTTCCCGGTCGGTATCGGTTCCCAACCACAACTCAAAGAAGCCCGCTCCGGCATCGCACCTGCCCCGCTTGAGCTCGGGAGCGAAGGAATACTTCTTGGCATAAACAGCTACCGCGGGCGCGATACGGAGGTACACCTCGCGCGAGAAGACAGGATGCGGCATTTCTATGTGATCGGCCAGACCGGCACCGGAAAGACCAACATCATGCTCAATATGATCACGCAAGACATAAAGAATGGCGACGGCTGCTGCTATATAGACCCGCACGGCACGGACATCCAGACGATCCTCTCTCGAGTTCCCAAAGAGCGTGTCGATGACGTTATCTATTTCGACCCGGCGTATACAGCCAGACCAATGGGGCTCAACATGCTCGAGTATGACCCGAAGTATCCGGAGCAGAAAACTTTCGTAGTAAACGAAATGATGGGAATTTTCAATAAACTCTTTGATATGAAGATTGGGGGCGGGGCGATGTTTGAGCAATATTTCCGAAACTCAGCGTTCCTCGTGATGGAAGACCCGACTTCAGGCTCGACCCTTCTGGAAATTACTCGCGTTTTGGCCGACAAAGAGTTTCGCGACATGAAATTAGCGCGCTGCAAGAACCCGATCATCAGGCAATTTTGGGTCTCGGCCGAGCAGACGACCGGCGACCAGTCGCTCGCAAACTTCGTGCCTTACATCTCTTCGAAATTCGACAACTTCATCTCAAATGACATCATGCGGCCGGTTGTACTGCAGCAGAATTCTGTGTTCAACTTCCGGAAGATCATGGACGAGAAGAAAATTCTCTTGGTTAACCTCTCGAAGGGGAGACTGGGGGACATAAACGCGAATCTGATCGGGCTCGTACTCGTAGGCAAGATACAGATGGCAGCGCTATCGCGAGTAGATATGTTCGGCAAACCCATGAACGACTTCTATCTTTACATCGACGAGTTCCAGAACGTCACCACTGATTCGATCGCCTCTATCCTTTCGGAGGCGCGCAAATACAGGCTGTCTCTTAACATCGCGCACCAGTACATCACCCAGCTTGAAGAGAACATCAAGAACGCGGTTTTCGGAAACGTCGGCTCGCTCGCAGTCTTTCGAGTGGGGACCGAGGATGCGAACTTTTTAGAAGCTAAGTTCAAGCCGATTTTCAACGCGCACGACATAACTAAACTTGAGAATTTTAATGCCTACATGTCCATGCTGGTGGCCGGCTATCCCGTCAAACCCTTCAACCTTAAAACCCTGCCGCCTGAAGCCGGCAACCCTGGCATCGTTGACTCGCTTAAAGAACTTTCCTACGTCAAATACGGCAGAGACAGGGGAGAAGTGGAAGCAGAAATCATGGCAAGGTTTAACACCATGCAGTAATAAGATATATTTTTTATGAAATTTAATTCTCTACAGTCTTTTCCGAAGTCCGCAGAAAACAGTAGGGAGGGGATAGTGGATACGCTACAACTTTTAAAAGTTGAGTCAATGTTAGGAAAGATTTACAAATCTCACAGAGACCCAAACAAAAGAGCCGCCGCAGTTTTGCAAGAAGCTGAACCTTATTTTCGTCATATTAGTAAAGAAATTATTTCCAACGATAAAATAGAGGAAATAAAACAAGCTTTAGAGAAATATGGAAGAATCGAAGACCAGAAAGAGTTTGTAAAAAAAGTCATGGAGGCTTTAAGTGCGGTCTTTGCCCTTAGGAAAACGAACCCAAAAGAGTATGAAGAAGGGCTAGCTAGAGCAGCAAATGAAAAAGCAGGATATATAGAATTGAATAGAGTAGTAAGTTATGAAAAAAAGAGAAGAGGGATTATCGCACTTCATCATTCCTCGGCAAAAATGGTAAATCCGCTTCGGTTGAATGCTTTGTATAAGGAAGCTATGAAGAAATTAGCAAAGATAGTTGCGGCTGATCCTGAGGTGAGACAGATTGAAGCTATTTCTTGGATTGTAGCAAAAGCCCCTGCTCTCTTTACAGAAAATGGCTTTACCGTAGAAAGAATGAGAGATCTACCTAATTTGGATTATTTATCTCCTGTCACTTCGGGCGATATGAAAGACCAGCAGGGAAAGAGAATAGCTCTAGCGGTTATAAAAAGAGAAGATTTTTTGAATAGGTTTTTAGAAAAAAATGACAATGGAAGAATTTGAAATAAAATTTTTGGAAGTTAATGTGCCGGAGCTCGAGAAGAAGCTCCTCTCGATTGGGGCGGAGAAAGTGGGGGAATATGATCAACACATGTTTCTTTTTGATTATCCGGATTTTCGCTTAGATAAGGATCATTCTTGGGTAAAACTTAGAACTAACGGTAAGGAAACCACATTATCTTATAAGCAAAGAATAGGAGTAAAGTCGACGGATGGAAGTATCCCGGATCAAGGTATGAAAGAAATAGAAGTCGTAGTAGATAATTTTGAGAAGGTGTATGAGATATTTCTGGCTATGAGTTTTGTTATAAAAAGAGAAGTTCGAAACAGAAGACTGCGCTATAAGAAAGAAAGTTCTGTATTTGATATCGATTTTTGGCCTGAGATTCCTCCGTATGTGGAAGTCGAAGCAGACTCGCTTGAAAATGTGAAAAAGGCAGCAAGAGAACTTGGGTTTGACTCAGACAAGGGCCTTGTATGTTCTCCCCTCCAAGTCTATGCCCATTACGGATACGATATGGATCAATATAATTCTGTTACGCTAGAAGGCGGTTTAAAAAAAGTTGATTTTGCAAATTAAATTTTTTCTGTTAAGATAACAATCAATATGAAACACCCGAAAGAGGAACAGACGTTTGTCTTGGTGAAACCCGACGGGGTCCGGAAGGGCCTGACGGGCGAGACAATCCGCCGCTTTGAGCAAAGGGACTTGAAGATAGTCGCTCTTGAGATGTTTTCTCCGACGCATGAGCTCCTTGATACGCATTACCCGAAAGACGAAGCATGGATAACCCGCCTGGGCGAGAAAACCAAGGCAACTTACGAGAAATACGGATACGACATGCTCGCGGATTTTGGCACGACCGACACGGCGAAGGTTGGCCCGGAGATAAGGAAGTGGCTGGTTGACTACATGAAGAGCGCACCCCTTGTAAAAATGATCGTGCAGGGCGTTCACGCCGTTGACGTGGTCCGAAAGATCGCAGGGCCGACGATGCCGTACCTTGCCGAGGTCGGCACTATCCGCGGAGACTTCTCCATCGACTCTCCAGCCTTGGCAAACAAAGAAAAACGTGCCGTGATGAACATTTTGCATTGCTCCGAAACCGCCGAGGAAGCCGAACATGAGATCAAGCACTGGTTTGGCGCTTCGAAAACACACGATTATAAAAGATTCGGGGTTGACGAATAAGTACGAGCAGCGGGCGAGCATTCGAAAACACTAAATTATTATTGTCTATACTTGCGCAAAGGCAGGAGAGGGGTAGACTTAAGGTAGGGTTATTTTTAATTATTACCTAGAACAATATTTTTTGGGAACTTCGATCGCGCTCAGCCTTGGCCCTGCACGTCTGGTACCCACCTAAGCGAGAGCTATGGTAATAAATTGGGAATAGCCCTAAGAAAGAATCCGCCGCTTCAAAAGGCGGATTTTTTCGTACTAATCGGATATAATACTTATAAGATGCAAAAGGACAAACAACCGATTTTCGTCGCCGGGTTCATTTTTTTAATTTTGATCATAAACTTCGCGGCGATGAAGTTCCACTGGTATTACACAATTGCCTGGTTCGACATGCCGATGCACTTTCTCGGGGGGCTCTGGATCGGCTTTGCTCTATTTTACTTCGCGCGAGGCGAGCTGTCTTTTGTAAAATTCATCGGTTGGGTACTCGGAATAGGAGTTTTGTGGGAAGTGTTCGAACTTTTTAACAATCACTACTTCGGCACTCAAGATCCGTTTGATCTTCTCGACACACTTTCCGATTTTCTGTTTGATCTCTTGGGCGGAACTGCGGCATATTTGATGAAGCAAAAACGATGAAGGGTATAGCCACAATTACATTTTCCGGAGGCGCTGGGTCGGTGACCGGCTCGAATTTCCTTTTCGAAGCGGACGGAAAGAAAATCCTGGTCGACTGCGGACTGCTGCAGGGAGTCAAGCTCGCTGACGATATCAACTGGGAGCCCTTTCCATATGAGCCGAAAGAAGTCGACATTCTTTTTGTCACCCATGCCCATGTGGATCATCTCGGGAGGATCCCGAAACTCCTAGCCGAAGGCTTTCGAGGGAAAATTTTATCGACGCCGCCCACTCGCGCACTCGCCGGGCCGATGCTCGATGATGCGGCGGGGATACTCCGAGGGAACCCGCATTTTGCGCTCGAGAAAATTTACACGGAAGAGCGTCTCCGAGAAACACTTTCTCTCTGGCAGTCGGTTGATTATCACGCGCCGATTAAGATCACCGAAAATCTCTCAGCAACGCTCCTCAATTCCGGCCACATTCTTGGCTCAGCGATGGTGGAATTTATTTTTCACGGGAAAAAGATACTTTTCACAAGCGACTTAGGGAACAGCCCGTCTCTCCTTCTACCCGATAATGAGCGCGTTACCGACGCAGATTATCTCGTGATCGAGAGCGTCTATGGCGACCGAAACCACGAATCCCACGCGGAACGACGGGCAGCGCTTGAAAGGATCATTCAAGAAAACTACACCCGCAAGGGGACGCTCCTTATCCCGGTATTTTCCCTCGAGCGCTCGCAGGAGCTTCTTTTTGAGCTCAATAACTTAGTCGAAGAAAAAAGAATACCGATCATGCCGATTTTCTTCGATTCGCCGCTCGCTATACGTCTCACTGAGATATTCAAGCGCTATAAGGATTATTTCAACGACCGAGCCCAGGCGGCGATGGTGCACGATAAGTACCTCTTTGATTTCCCGGGCCTGCATTCGACCCTAAAATCAAGCGAGTCGAAGATGATAGACGAGGTCCCGAACCCGAAGATCATTATCGCGGGTTCCGGTATGTCCTCGGGCGGACGGATAATTTTTCACGAAAGGAGATTTTTGCCAGACCCGAACAACACAATACTCCTCGCCGGTTACCAATCAGCCGGCACGCCCGGGCGCCTGATTCAGGAAGGAGTAAGGACGGTACGGATCGGGGGCGAATTTACGGTGGTACGTGCGCGCGTGGTCACCATTTCGGGGTACTCCGGGCACAAGGATTCGGACGGGTTGCTCGAGTTCGTTGCCGGGATGGAGAAGCGAGTGAAAAAAGTATTTGTGGTGATGGGAGAGCAGAAATCGGCGATGTATCTCACGCAGAAAATCCGAGACAACTCAAATATCGACGCCTACGCGCCGGAGCGGGGAGACAAAGTCACGCTTGAGTGCTAAAAACTATTTCGGCTACTTCACCTCGGCGAGGACTTTTTTGAAAGTCTCCGGGTGATTCTCGGCAAAATCCGCGAGGATCTTCCGGTCAAGCACAATATTTTTTTTCTTGAGGGCGCCGATGAGTTTCGAATATGATACTCCCTGCTCCCGAGCTCCGGCGTTAATCTTGATGTTCCAGAGTTTTCGGTTGAAGGATTTCTTGTCCCTCCTGTGCGCAAGCGCGTAAGCTCCTGCGTGAAGCAGCGCTTCTTTTGCCTGGCGCTCTTTCTTCGAGCGGCCGTGGCGGAAGCCTTTCGCTTGTTTTAAAATGCTTCTTCGGCGCTTTAGCGCGTGAACTCCTTTTTTAACGCGTGTCATATTAGCTAAATGGCAAAAGGTGGCTTCTGGGCTTATTCTTAATTGTAAAACCTTTTCGCTTCCTACCGGAGAGTTGGGTAGTTCTCGATTGTTTCGCGTTGAAATGGTTAAAACCTGGCTTGCGCGAAAGGATTTTCCCGTTTTTCGTGAGCTTCAATCTTTTGCTGTATGATTTGTTCGTTTTCATTATTTTGCCTTCTCTATTGTCATCGACAGACCCCTCGGGCCTCTTTTGGCCAACTCGGAAACTTTGTAGTCTTCGGCGAGGAGGTGAAGCAATCTCTCGAGCCGCGTATGCAGGAACTTTTCATCCAGGTATTTCGCCCGACCGGACAGATATAGTTCAACTTTTATCCGGTGACCTTCCTTGAGCCATTTCGAGGCGGTCCCGGCCTTAAGTGCGAGGTCGTGGTCCCCGGTGCCGATCTTGATCTGGATAGACTTGGTTTCGGTCGGTTTTGCTCCGGAGCGAGCCTTTTTGAGTTTCTTGCTGGCCTCGTATTGGTATTTTCCAAATTCCATTATCTTCGCCACAGGTGGGTTTGCATTCGGTGCTATCTCGATGAGGTCGAGGCCCCGTGCCTGCGCTAACTCCAGCGCTTCCTTTATCGAGAGGACGCCGATACTCTCGTTGTCAGCCCCGAGGACGCGAAGGGAGGAAGCTCTTATTTGATTGTTGATTCTCTCGCGCAAATGTATCTCAAAATATGAGGCTCCACGGATTTTAGCCTACTTAGCCCCCAAAGTCAATAAATACATCAATTATTGTAATTTAGCCATAAACCTGCCAAAATTAAAGAAATTAATTTATGCTTAACGATTCAATTTTCAAGGCCTACGATGTTCGAGGCGTTTACCCCACCGATTTAAACGAGGAAACAGCTTATCTAATAGGGAGGGCATTTGGTGCGTACGCAAAAGCGGAAAAAATGGTGGTCGGTTGTGACGCCCGACTTTCTTCCCCCCAATTACTGAAAAGTCTTACCGCAGGGATAAATTCACAAAGCATTTCAGTTATTGATATCGGGTTGTGTCCCGTTGAATTGATTTATTTTGCAGTAGCAAGTAATGATTTTGATGCCGGAATAATGATAACTGCTAGCCATAATCCTAAACAATATAATGGCTTTAAGATGGTTGTGAAGGTGGGCAGTGACGTAAGTATTATTCCCGGGAGAGAACTTCTGCCCCATGTAGAAGAAATCAAAGAAATTACTGAAACCTCTAGTAAGAAGTTATCTGATATTAATTTTCAAGATGAGTATCAGAAATATATTTTAAAATTTTGCAATTTAAAGGATATCAAGAAATTCAAAATAGTTATCGATGCTTCTAATGGCGTAGCAGGTAGAACCATTTCTTTGCTGGAGTCCCAACTTCCTGCTGATATCATTAAATTGAATTTTGATCCTGATGGCAACTTTCCCAATCACTCCCCGAACCCGCTTGAATTAAACGCGAGAGATCAAATAACAGAAGCCGTAAAGGAAAATAAGGCAGATTTTGGATTAATATTTGATGCGGACGGGGATAGAATATTTCTGATCGATGAATTGGGCAATTTTGTACCTGCGGATATCACTCTTCTTTTTTTAGCCAGACATTTTTTAAAGGGAGCAAAGAGCGCGCCTATCATTTACAACCTTATTTGCTCTAGGGCGGTGCCACAATTTATAAGAAAATGGGGTGGTAAAGCAGTACGAACGGCGGTGGGGTTTGTAAACGTTCAAAAAGAATTAAAAAAAAGTGGCGGCGCAATGGGCGGTGAACTCTCGGGTCATTATTGCTTCCGTGATTTTTTTAACATGGATTCAGGCATTTTCCCGTTCTTAATCCTGTTAGAGGTTTTTTCCAAGGACAACCGAAATATTTCAGAAATGGTTAAAGAACTCAGTTTGTACTCCAAAGTTGCAGTAAATTTTGAGGTGAGCGACAAAGAAAAAATCTTGGAAAAATTAAAAAAAGAATATGCAGACGGTCAGCAAGATTTTTTGGACGGTATAACTATAGAATACTCTAATTGGTGGTTTAATGTCCGACCTTCCAACACTGAGCCAATCTTGCGTTTAACCATCGAAGCTGATACGCAAAATTTATTGAGTGAAAAGACAAAAGAGATAGAGGAATTTATAAACGTAAATAAATAATCTGATGGCAAATTATGCAGAAAACAGAAAAGCGCACTTCAATTACGAAATGCTCGAGCGCTACGAAGCGGGCGTCGAGCTCCTCGGCACGGAAGTAAAATCCGTCCGCGGGGGCAGAATGTCGCTCGAGGGTTCTTTCGTCATCCTGCGGGGCGGGGAAGCGTTCCTCATTAACGCGAACATTCCTCCTTATCAGCCGAACAATTCGCCGAAAGATTATGAGCCGCTTCGCGCGCGTCGGCTCCTGCTTACAAAAAAGGAAAGAGATGAGCTCGCCAAAAGCGAAAAAACAAATTTGACAATCGTGCCCTTAAAAGTGTACAATAAAGGGAAGAAAATCAAACTCGAGATCGCATTGGCCAAGGGCAAGAAAAAACACGACAAACGCGAAACTATAAAGCAGCGCGAGACCGAGCGTGATATAAGAAGAACTTTGAAAGGTTAGAATTATGGGGATGCAAGGCATAGACAGAGGGCCGGCTACCTAGATGCATGTCGAGACGGCGGAGCTCGTAAAACACGCCAAAATGTTAATTGCAAAATTGACTTCAAAGCAATCGCCTTACTTCGGTAATGCGTTTGCTCCGGTTTTCGCGTAAGCCAAGACCGGTGTTCTCTCCATAGACTTCCGATATATGGAAAGGGCATAAAATTATCGGGATAGTTCCTGCGAGCGTTTCGGCGCTGGAGCAAAACTAAGAAACTCGGTCGGGAAATATTTGGCGCGTTTAAGAATTTTCCGGTCTAAAACAAAAAAGCGCGCTACACATGTAGACTTTTAGTCAGCAGCTTTCTGCACGGGGGCTCGATTCCCCCCATCTCCACAAAACGGATTTATTATGATAACCTTAAGCGATGGATTTTAATTTTTTGAATCAAAAGGACGAGAAAGAGGCGCCCGGCAAAGGGATGAAGCAAAAAACTCCCCCGAAGTTTGGCGGGAGCTTCGCGGGCACCATCCTCATCTTTATGCTTATCTCCGCGCTCTACCTTGCTCTCTCAGGAGTGCCTGACACCACTGCCGAGGTTTCTATCTCTGAGCTTGCCAAGAATATTTCCGCCGGAGAGGTGAAGAAAATCTCAATAGAGGGGGATAACCTGAACGTCACCTACATGAATGACGAGGTAAAGAGATCGAAAAAGGAAGTGAACTCTCCGCTTTCCGAGACGCT
The DNA here is from genome assembly GCA_038063535.1 of Patescibacteria group bacterium. GTDB lineage: Bacteria > Patescibacteriota > Minisyncoccia > Phycocordibacterales > UBA9973 > UBA9973. The sequence goes on from JBBTUV010000003.1 coordinate 118,588, forward strand.
CAAAAATTACGGTGTCACGCCTGAAGCGCTTTCCGCCACCGAGATCGAGGTGAAGAAGGAAAGCGGATTTTTCTACTGGCTAGTGAATATCCTGCCGATACTTATCCCTATTATCTTTATTCTTATCTTCTTCTGGTACATCTCGCGGCAGATGCGCGGCGCGGGCATCCAGGCTCTTTCCTTCGGCCAATCCAAAGCCCGTATCACCGACCCGTCCGATAAATCAAACCGTGTAACGTTCAAAGACGTGGCCGGGGTCAAAGAAGCCAAAGAAGAGCTCAAAGAAATTGTGGAATTCCTGCGCAGCCCCAAAAAATTTCTGGATATCGGAGCAAGGATCCCCAAAGGCGTGATTCTCACCGGTGCCCCGGGTACGGGCAAGACCTTGCTTGCGCGCGCGGTTGCGGGGGAGGCAAGCGTTCCTTTCTTCCACCTCTCCGGCTCGGAGTTCGTCGAGATGTTCGTGGGTGTCGGTGCTTCCCGCGTGCGTGACCTTTTCAAGATGGCCAAGAAAGCCGCGCCAGCCATTATTTTCGTCGACGAGATCGACGCCATCGGCCGCACCCGCGGCGGAGGATTCGGCGGAGGCAACGACGAGCGCGAGCAGACCCTAAACCAGATCCTGGTGGAGATGGATGGTTTTGAGCCCAACGAAAAGGTGATCGTCATGGCCGCCACCAACCGGCCGGACGTGCTTGACCCGGCGCTGGTGCGGCCCGGGCGCTTTGACAGAAAAGTGCTTCTCGACATGCCCGACCGCAACGACCGCGAAGAGATTTTAAAAATTCATGCGCAAAAGAAGCCGCTCGCCGAAGATATCAACCTGCGCCTCATTGCCGAGCGCACCCCGGGATTCTCCGGGGCGGATCTCTATTCGCTTATGAACGAAGGGGCGATACTGGCCGCACGCGAGAACAGAAAGAAAGTCTCGCAATTCGACCTGATCCGCGCCATCGAGAAAGTCATGCTCGGGCCGGAGCGGAAGAGCCACCTTCTCTCCTCGAAAGAAAAAGAGATCACTGCTTATCATGAAGCCGGGCATGCGCTAGTTGCCTCCGTTCTGCCTTATGCCGACCCGGTTCATAAAGTTTCGATTATCGCTCGCGGTTCGGCCGGTGGCTACACATTGAAACTTCCCATCGAAGAGCGACGTTTACAAAGCAAAAAAGAATTCCTTGACGACATCGCTATGTCCTTGGGGGGATACGCGGCCGAACAGATGATCTTCGGGGACATCACCACCGGGCCCTCAAGCGACCTGCAGGTTGCAACCAACTTGGCAAGGGCCATGGTCACCCGCTTCGGCATGTCCGAAACACTGGGGCCGATTGCGCTTGTGGACGGCGAAGCGAAGATTCGCTTCGGGGAATTCGCAGAGAAGGAATATTCAGAGAAAGTCGGCGCAGAGATCGATAAAGAAGTTTCGAAAATAATAAATGACGGCATCAAACGCGCCGAGCGCGCGCTCAAAGAGCACAAGGCCGCCTTCAAGGCAATTGCGGAGAAACTGATCGAAGTGGAAACTCTAGAGCAAGAAGAATTTGAGAAACTCCTGATCGCCCACGGCATCGAGCCGAAGAAAAAAGAAGTGCCGGCGTCCTTGAATCTGGTCGCCTAGCGTTGTAGGATATCCCTATCCGCCCTTAGCTCAGCTGGTTAGAGCACAGAGCTTATACCTCTGGGGTCCTTGGTTCGAGTCCAAGAGGGCGGACTTTTTACGCAAGCCAGGGATATTTCTGGACGAGCGGCGTTCGCCACCACTGGTTGCCCAGGCCGAAATATTTGCCCGGGGTGGACCAGGCGAGGGCGAGCATGATGAAGAAGTTCACGAAGTGATCATCAATGAACGGGTGATGCTCGGGCGGGATAAGCGCGAGGTACATGAGAAAGTACATAAGCGCCCCCACGTATGCCCCGAGCCGAGCCATGATGCCAAGCGTAAGCGTTATTCCGACGAAAAGGAGTCCCAGCATAAAGAGCCAATCCACTAATCCCGACCCGGCCAGGGAGTTGAAGAAACCAGTAAAGGGCCCATGCACGCCGAAGCTTAAGAATCCGGTAGTGGGCGAGCCGCCGGAGAGCCAGGCACCCTCCGGTGCCGTTGCGAACCCAAGCCCCCAAACTTTATCCACAAACGCCCAGAGGAATACGAGCCCCATCGAGAGGCGCAATACTCCTAGCGCCGCCTTGAATTTATTTGAATCCATTTTTTAGCGAAACCACTCTCGCAAACTCTTCGGCCAACCGAGCATCATAAGTAGCGCAAGCGGTGCCCCCCAGTTTGCGGAGCGTTCCACGAAGTCCCAGATCGGCTCTCCGACAAGCGGGCGCACTAAAGCTGTCCAAAATCCCCAGAGCGCGGCCCAGAGCAGCACTATTCGAATCGGTTTTAGTAAAACGATTATCGCAACCAGCACATCCACTACACCGACCAGCGTAAGTAGGGTAGTGGCCGTTGCCACGTCTGTCCCGGTAAGCTGCTGGATCCAGGATATCCACGACGCCTTCCCCTGGAAGGCAAAAATGCCGTGGCCCAGGAATTCTCCGGCCACCGCGATCCTCAAAACCCACTCGATTTTTTTATTATCCATGTTCTAAAAAGTTATCCACAAATATGAGGGGACTAGCCTCATGTATAATGGTTGCATAGTTTCGAAACCTTGCAACTTATGGATGTTTATAAAAAAAACTGGCTAAAGTTTGTTCTCGCAATAATTGCCTGCTTTCTGATTAGAATTATACCATTTCGTCCACCGAATGTGGAACCGATTCTTGCAACCCAGATGCCTTTTAGTAAGGTCTACGGAGCTTACGTGGGCTTTATATTTGCATTTTTGAGTATTATCTTGTTCGATCTGGCGACCAGCACCTTTGGAGTATGGAGTTTCCTTACTTCGACCACCTATGGAGTTCTGGGAATCGCTGGAGCCTACTATCTTAGGAACCGTAAAGCTAACTCTTGGAATTTTGCCAAGTTTGCAATAGTCGGGACGCTTTTCTTCGATGCCGTAACCGGCCTCTCTATCGGGCCCCTCTTTTTTAGTCAGCCCTTCTCCGAAGCATTTTTCGGGCAGATCCCGTTCACTCTTTGGCACCTCCTCGGCAACGTTTCCTTCGCGCTTGTTCTCTCACCAGCCATCTATCGCTATGTAGTTGAGAATAAAAAATTAGAGATATATGCCAAAAGCGAAAAAATATTTACAACTTAAAAAAATTCAGAAACGCGACGGCATGATCGTGCCTTTTGACGAGCGCAGGATCGAGCGTGCGGTTTTCCGCGCGATGAACGCCGCTGGAGAGGGAGGGGAAAAAGAAGCAGAAGCGGCGATGTATAAGGTTTTAGACGCCCTGCTTGTTCTTAAAGAAGAGGAAAAAAATAAGAACTTTATTCCTTCGGTTGAAAAGATCCAAGATGTGGTGGAGAACGAGTTGATTGCTGCCAATTTTATTCAAACCGCGAAGGCCTACATTTTATATCGCAAGGAGCGCTCAATCGTGAGGCAGAAAGTCGGTTTTGTCCCGGAGAAAGTGAAAGAGTTGGTGGCTCTAAGCAGAAAATATTTCCGCAACCCTCTGGCAGAGTTTGTTTACTATCGCACTTATTCGCGCTGGATTCCGGACGAGGGCCGGCGAGAGACCTGGATCGAGACCGTGAGTCGCTATATGGATTTTATGCGGGAGAGTTTAAACTCGAAGCTAACTGAGGCGGAATATGGGGAAATCCGGGAGGCGATTTTAAACCAGGAAACGATGCCTTCGATGCGACTCCTCCAATTTGCCGGCCGGGCCGCTCGTCGGACCAATGTTTGCGCCTATAATTGTTCCTTTATCGCGCCGCGCACTTTTCAGGATTTTGCCGAGATCATGTATATCTCCATGTGTGGCACTGGAGTTGGTTGGTCGGTGGAAAGTGAAAATATCCAGTCGTTGCCACAGATAAAAAAACAAACTGGCAAAGTTTTGCCCCCCTATATCATCCCAGACAGCAAAGAAGGCTGGGCGGACGCTTTCGCCTTCGGACTTAAGACCTGGTTTTCCGGAAGTGACGTTACCTTCGACTATTCGCTCATCCGCCCGGCTGGCTCGATTTTAAAGACGATGGGCGGAAAAAGTTCCGGACCGGAACCGCTCCGGGCGCTGCTTGAATTTTCCCGGGAGCGAATTTTGCGGAGGCAGGGCCGCCGCTTGTCCAATTTGGATGCGCATGACATCATCTGTAAAATCGGAGAGTGCGTGGTCGCGGGCGGCGTAAGGAGGAGCGCGATGATCTCGCTCTCCGATCTTGATGATGAAGCAATTCGCGATTCGAAAAAAGGACAATTCTACACAACCGAAGCGCAAAGAATGCTCGCCAATAACTCCGCGGTTTATTCCTCAAAGCCAACCGCCGCCGAATTCTTGGACGAGTGGGTCGCGCTGGCAAAGTCCGGGTCCGGCGAGAGAGGAATTTTTAATCGCGGTAATCTCTCGAAAACTCTTCCTCCGAGACGTCTCGCGCAGTGGAAAGACGGGAAATATCCGAGCTGGGGGACCAACCCCTGCGGGGAAATCGTGCTGCAATCGAAGCAATTCTGTAACTTGAGCGAAATTATTGCCCGCTCGAATGACACTGAAGAAACCTTGATAAAAAAAATAAGAATCGCCACGATTTTGGGAACTTACCAGGCAACCCTCACCTACTTCCCGTATCTATCAGCAGAGTGGAAGAAAAACTGCGAAAAGGAACGTTTACTCGGTGTTTCAATAACCGGCCAATGGGACTCCAAAGCGGTCCGGCATCCGAAAACTCTCCTGCGTCTACGACAAGTCGCTATTGAAACCAATAAAAAATACGCTAAACGCTTTGGTATTAGTCCGTCCACTTGCATCACTTGCGTGAAGCCTTCTGGAAACCTTTCACAGACGGTCAATTCCTCCTCCGGCATGCATCCGCGGCACTCAGAGTATTATATTCGCCGTGTTCGGATTTCGACGACTGATGCTTTGTTTAAGATGCTTAAAGACCAAGGGGTGCCGTATTTTCCCGAGGTTGGCCAGACCAAAGAAGAAGCGACAACATATGTGTTGGAGTTTCCGGTGAAATCTCCCGAAGGCGCGATTTTCCGCGACGACTTGACCGCACTAGAGCAGCTTGAACACTGGAAGATCGTGAAAGAAAATTACACAGAGCATAACCCTTCGGTTACGATCTCGGTCGGTGAGGATGAATGGTTGGCAGTTGGCAACTGGGTTTACGAAAATTGGGACATCGTCGGAGGACTTTCCTTTCTTCCTCGCGAGAACCACGTTTATCAGCTCGCTCCTTACGAAGCGATATCAAAGGAGAAGTACGAGGAGATGCTCTCCCATGTAAAAGACCTCGATTTTTCCAAGATCGTGACCTACGAGAAGGTCGACGAGACGGAAGTAAAAAAAGAATTAGCCTGCGTGGCGGGGGTTTGCGAAGTTTAAATTACCATGATGCTGCTTGCTTTTACAGGGAATGGCAAAGGGAAAACCACGGCGGCGCTCGGGAACGCTCTGCGGCTCCTCGGGGCGGGCAAGCGCGCTCTGATGGTGCAGTTTATCAAAGGGCCGTGGGAATCAGGCGAGCATAAATCAAGCGCCCGCCTTGAACCGGATCTCAAGATCATAAAAACCGGCAAGGGCTTTGTGGGGATTCTCGGGGACAATTTGCCGATCGAAGAGCACCGAGAAGCTGCCGAGGAAGGATTTAAGGTAGCGCGTAAGGAAATTGCCGGGGGCAAATACCATCTCCTTATCTTAGATGAAGTCCATAACGCGATCCGGCTCGGACTCGTGCCCATTTCTTTTGTGCTCGCATTTCTCGACTATGCCCGCGACAAAGTGGAATATGTTATCACGACCGGCCGAGACGCAGCCAAAGAAATTATTGACCGAGCCGATCTGGTGACAGAGATGCGCGACGTGAAACACCCGTTTAAAAAGGGCGTCAAAGCAAAGGTCGGAGTAGATTATTAGATTATTAGGTTTTTAACAACTGAAGACGTCTTGCGTTTGGAAGTGAGGTTTAATTCCTCCACTGTGCCGCAACGGTAATCTGCAAAAGCAGTAGTCCGGTCGTTACGTAAGATGTATCCCGAGCAGGATGTTCGTTCATGAGTCGCCTGCTCTTAGCAGGTTTTTTTATTAAAATATGAAAAAAATAATTTTTGCTTCCATTATCCTTCTAACTTTTGGCCGGATTGCTTGGGCAGAAGAGGAAATATTGCCTCCTCCACCGGAGGAAGCCGTGGTTGAAGAAGCTCTGCCAGAACCAATTCCCGAACCGGAAGTAGTCCCCGAAGTCGAGTTTAGTATTCAAGATGGAGATTTTGCTCTCGAGAAAAGTCTCCACCTTCCGGAAGAGGGCAATGTCTCAATAGAGGGGCATGATGTGGATGCGCGCAGCGTTTTAGCGGTTCTTTATGCTTGGGACGAGGAGAGTAGTGACTTCGAAATTTCCGAGCTCATTTACTACCCATCATTCTCCGCTTTCTACGTGAAATGCATAACGCTTGAAGAAGAGAAATGCGACTATTGGATGTACAAGGTAAATAGTGAAGCGCCCTCGGTCGGGATGGATAGTTTCATTCTCGAAGCGGGCGATCAGGTGGAAATTTATTTTGACGACTCCTTCTTCGGTGAGCCGGAGGAAGATCCTCCGCCGGAAGTTGTGGAAGGTCCTCCCGAGGAAGAAGAAGGACCGCGAATAACGAGTTCAGGAAGCAGAGGGAAGTCGAGGGAGCCCGAAGAACCCAAGGAAGTGCCAACTGAAGAAGTTATCGTGGCCGCCCCTGCGGCGCCGCCGGTAGTTCCGGCAATTGTGCCTCCGCCGGTTGTATCCAAAGTTGCAAAAGCCGAGCCGGTCCAAGAGACACAGGAGCAAATAGCTACAATCCCAGTATTAGAACCTCCGCCGATCGGACTTTCCGCCGCGCCCATCGAGAGTGGAAATTCTCCAAAAGCTCCGATTGTACTCGGCGGGATTGCCGCACTTCTGGTTTTGATTTTTCTGGGCAAGAGATTTCTAATGAAAAATTAGTTGCAATTTTTTGAAACCAGTTTAAAATTAAAACATGAACGGACTCAAAATCAAAAGACCTCTTCCCAGAACCGCTTACGAGCGAAACGCGGTGACCTATAAAATTTTGGCGAACCCGAAGCGATTGGAAATTTTAAATCTCCTGTGCGAGCAGGAGATGCCGGTGGAATCCCTGGTCAAGGAGCTCGGCATTACCAAGGCGAACGTTTCCCAGCACCTCGCGCTCCTCCGCCACGCCGATCTCGTGACCGTGCGCCGAAACGGCCTAAACGCTTACTACAACATTATAGATCCGCGCATCGTCGAACCCTGCCGAATCCTGCACAAACTTCACTCGAAGTGAAAAATCTGATATAATGGGGGAATGTTGACCGATTTCATACAAAAAAGGCTAAAAAGCGCTAAATATAAAATCTTGAAAGACAGAAGTTATTTCGGGGAAATTACTGGGATGAGAGGGGTTTGGGCTAACGCAAGAACTCTCGAGGCATGCAGGAAAGAGCTTCAAGAAGTGCTTGAAGATTGGCTGGTTCTATCTATCAAGCGCGATAAGAATATTCCCGGCTTCAATTTCCCGAGTGCTCGAATTTTGAGAGATGCCTAGGGCAGTCTCAGCCAGGAAGCTTATCGAAAACCTCCGACTCTTTGGTTTTACCGGCCCGTATTCGGGAGGCAGGCACATGTTCATGATCAAAGGAAATTTGAAACTGCGAATCCCTAATCCCCACCACGGCGATATTTCTAAGAGCTTGCTTTCCGAGATCCTTCGTCAGGCCGGAATTTCCGCAAGCGAGTGGAATAAGTTATAATAAAAGTTTTTTCTTGACTTTTTAACTCAAAAGGTGTATAATTGAAAGGTAAATAAGTTCTTTCAAGCTACTTGTTTACCTGCCTCTGGTGGGCAAAAAGTCGCCCTAGCTTTGAGCGCATAATTTTTTGTGCTTTCGGAGCTATGGCGACACCTCGGTCGCCTAGCGGACTCATATTTAAGGAGAACGGCAATGTCTACCCAGAACATGCCGGAAGACGAAGTCGAACTTGCGACCGATGAACAACTCGGTCATATCCTCGACATGTGGCGCCGCCGGCTGAGGGGCCGCAAGCTCACCAACCCCGAGGCGCAGGCCATCATCACCAACGGCGGGTTCTATCTGCCGGTGATGGACGAGGCCGCTGATGTGCTCGTGGACCGCGTTCGTTCGGAAATCTCGAACACGATCGTTGTTTATCTGAACAACATCAAGCGCGGACAGACTGTTGAGCAGCTTCTCGATGCGACGGGGCGCAGGCAGTACACGGAGAAGTCTTCCGTCGCCACCATGCCACTCGTCGGCAACGGCGGCCCACTCTCGGGTGAGTTCGTCTGGTTCAAGTCAGACGGTGGATTGTCTGACGCCGGAGTGGAGGAGGAGCGTGTCAGGCGCGGTCTCGTCCGCGATCTAGAGATGCAGCTCCAGTACAACGCGGAGCACCCGGAGTTCGCCGATACGCACCCAAACGGCGATAGTTGGCCCGCAGACGACAAGGGCAACTACAATTTCGTCGGCCTCGGCCGGTGGGGCGGCGGGCGTGGGGTCGTTGTGGGCCGCGGCGGCGGCGGCGGGTGGGGTGCTGGCGACTGGTTCGGGGGCCGCCGCAAGTAGTACTTAGGACTTAGTCACTGTGGTCTTTTTGACACTTTGACTTTTGTCCTGCATTGGATTTACCTAGGGCTCCGCCGTATACCACGTGCGGAGCCGCTTGTTTTTATATATAATCAAATTGGTAGTAGGTGAATACGCGGGCGATCACGGTTTCCCGCTACCGAACCCAGTACCCATACATCGAGAGTGCTTGTGACCACGTGTTTCGGGCAGAGTGATGTATGCAGACACTTCAACAAAAAAAGAAGTTACTTGGTATGAAATGCTAGGGCATTGCGATGCCGAATACGATACAACCTCGAGAGTATTCGAAGGGTGGTGGCACAGAAGGCATTTCATACAATTTCGTCAACCTCAACCAGTGGAACGACGAGCGTAAGGTCAATGTGAACCGCAGCAACGGCAACAGGTGGAATGCTAGCAACTGGTTCGGGGGCCGCCGCAACCCACTTCTTTCTCTCCTTTAACCGGGAGAGTTTTGTTTTGCAAGCTGTGCAGTTAGTTGTCCTTGCCATCCTCCGAGCATTTTGCCAACTTCTTCAATTTTCTCTGACAAAACAATATATTTTTTGTTGTCGAATGATTTAGTTTCCCACAATACCATCAAAAGTATTTTTATCGTGTCAACTTTCCTCCTGGCCAAGCGAACCCAAGGCAGCTTCTCTTCTTTTGATAAAAAAGTGGCAATCGAAATTGCCTCAATTATTTCTACAAACAAGCAATCAATTCTTTCCCCGAGCGAATATCGATGGATTTTTGCTAAAATGTTATGATAGCTATGCCAGAGAATATAGACACTTTTCAACTTGCCAAGAACCGGCAAAATCGAAGCGGGGGGGGGCTTTGTAGTCATAAATTTCATCATATCATTTCTCTCGAAAACTTGCTGTTAGCGTGGCAAGAATTTCTAGTCGGCAAAAAATCCCGGAAAGACGTGCAGGAATTCGAGAGGAATCTGATGGAGAACATAATTTCTTTACATCAAGATCTCGCCAACAAAACATACAGGCATGGAAGTTATCACGCCTTCAACATCTCCGATCCCAAGCCCAGAAACATCCACAAAGCAAACGTTCGAGACAGATTGCTCCATCATGCCATCTATCGAGTGCTGTACCCATATTTCGACCCAAAATTCATTACCGATTCATATTCTTGCAGGTTGAATAAAGGCACGCATAGGGCCATGAACAGATTCAGGGAATTCGCATATAAAGTTTCGAAGAACAACATGCGAACCTGCTGGATTCTCAAATGCGACATCACGAAATTCTTCGCAAGCATCGATCATGATATGTTGAAGAAGATTTTAGCAAAACATATCGAGGACAGAGATATTCTTCGATTTTTAGGAGGGGTGATAGATAGTTTTCACACTCCCCAAGGTGTTTCCTTGGGGAAGGGGTTGCCACTTGGGAATTTAACTTCCCAACTCCTAGTGAATGTGTATATGAACGAGTTTGATCAATTTATGAAGCATAGGCTCAAGGTTAAATATTACGTCCGCTACGCAGACGACTTTGTGATATTAAGTGAAGGCAGAAACCAACTTATTACATTAAGGCGATATATCGCCATTTTCCTGAAAGAAGAATTGAAACTGGAACTGCCCCCTAACAAGATTTTTGTCAAAACATCAGCTTCCGGGATAGATTTCTTGGGCTGGGTGCATTTCCCGGAGCATAGAGTGCTGAGAACTACAACAAAAAGGAGAATGCTAAAAAATTTAAAAGCAAATTATGAGAACGAAACCCTGCAATCTTATCTGGGGATGCTCTCGCACGGGAATACTCAACTTACTCAAAATGAAATTCGCCAGCTCGCTCACGCACTCTAGATTTAAGGAGCGGATATTTGAAGAGTTCCGGGTCTTCAGCGATGAGGCGGACCGCTTCGATGCGGGCCGCTTCTACCATTTTTAGATTTTTTATCGCTTCCATGCCGATGTCCGAGAGGCCCCACTGCTTCGCGCCCGAGAGTTCACCGGCACCGCGCAGTGCTAGATCCAGCTCCGCAAGCTCAAACCCGTTCTTAGCGGTTTTAAGCGCTTTCAGGCGCTCCACCGTCTTCCCAGATTTCGCCTCCGCGAAGATGTAGCAGTATGCCTGATGAGTGCTACGGAGCACCCGGCCGCGCAGCTGATGCAGTTGTGCCAAGCCGAAGCGCTCTGCGCCTTCGATGATGATGACGGTTGCGTTCGGCACGTTCACGCCCACTTCGACCACGCTGGTCGCGCATAGGATATTTATTTTTCCTTTGGCGAAATCGTTCATCACGCCTTCTTTCTTCTCCTTGCTCATTTTCGAGTGAAGCACCCCCGTATCATATTCTGGAAAAATTTCTTTTTTCAAGCGTTTAGCCTCTTCCACTGCGCTCTTTACGTTAAGCGCCAGCTCTTTTTCCGGATCGGCCTCATAGATGCGGGGACAAATCACAAAAACCTGCCTTCCGACTTTTATCTCATCTCTCACCCGCTCATAGGTTCCACCTCTGTTATTGGGGGTAATGATTTCAGTAATTATCTCCTTTCTTCCCGGTGGCATTTCGTCCAAAAGCGATAGATCAAGGTCGCCGTAAATCGTAAGCGCAAGCGTGCGGGGGATTGGCGTGGCGGTCATCGACAATAAGTGCGGCGCGACATTATCTTTCCGCACGAGCTTTCTCCTTTGCGCTGTGCCAAATCGGTGCTGCTCGTCGATCACGACAAAAGCCAGATTTTTGAATTTCACGGTTTTTTGTATGAGCGCATGTGTGCCGATGAGTATCGGGATCTGTCCTTCGGCGACCCATTTCAAGAGCTGGCTTCGCGAAATAGGCGTCGCGTCTTTCGGATTTACTTTCGAGGGGAATTTCTTACACCCGCTTCCGGTGATAAGCCCCACTTGGATTCCGGTATGAAAAAAATACTGAATGAAAGAATAGAAATGCTGTGTCGCCAAAATTTCCGTGGGCGCCATATACGCTACCTGAAGATTTTTTTTGACCACTTCGTTCGCAGCGGTGGCCGCGACCGCGGTTTTCCCACTCCCGACATCGCCTTCCAAGAGGCGTGACATCGGAAAGTCGTGCGACATGTCTTCTAAAATAGTTTGGATAGATTTCTTTTGCGCGCTGGTTGCTTCGAATGGAAAGCGTTTCAAGAATTCATCAACCCCTTTTTTATTTATCTTGATTTTGAAAGATTTGTTTTTCCTGTATTCGTGCTTGTCATGCTGGCGCTCGAGCTGGATGCAAAAAACCTCCTCGAAAGCGAATCTTTTCCGTGCGGCCTCGGCGTTCTTCGGATTTTTTGGCTTGTGAATCCAGATGAGTGCGGTTTTGAGAGACGGGAGGGAATATTTTTTCAGGATTTCTTCCGGGATATAATCAGAAATTTTGTAGAGAGTTTTATCTCGCAAAATTTTCTCTATTGCATGATAAAACCATTTACTCGTTATGCCGCGGGTTTCAGGGTAGACCGGGAAGGAGAGGCCAGTTGAGATTTTACCGTTTGCAAAAATACTCACATGCGAATCAATGGGCATATTGGGCATGCGCTCGAACTCCGGGTTGGCGAGATACGTGCCGCTCTTTCCGCCAGTAACTCTGCCTGTGAGCTTTACACTTTCACCCTCGTGGAGCATCTTGGCAAGGTAGGCCTGGTTGTACCAGATGATTTTGATTTTGCCGGAGAGATCTTCGATGATTCCTTCGGCCATTGGCGTCTTACTCCGCCAAGCCTTTTTGGTTTTTAGTTTCGAAACCTTCCCGTATATAGTTGCCATCTCGCCGGGCACTAGTTCTTCGATTCTTTTGACCGTACTCACATCTGAATATCTCACTGGAAAGTGAAAAAGAAGATCGTGAACCGTAAAGAGTTTAAGCCGCCGGAGCGCCCTTTTTTGATTAACATCAATCCTGAATTTTTCTTCTAATCTACAGGAGAGTTCCATAAATTAAAGCGATTTTATTGTATCATGATTTGCAATTTGCACCCGGTTGATGTATAATGCTCGCATGAAGCCTTTGTTTGCGACGCTTATGATCATTAGTTTCACGGCAGTTACCTTACTTGGAGCTTTTGGCATGCATCTAGGCATGCAAAGCCATGACGGCAACTGCATCTTCGCGGCCGCCAAAGGCGTCGATTGCCCTAAGGGCAATAGCCTCATCGCATATTTGAATTTTCATCTCGATGCCTATAAAGATTTTTCTCTTACCCTTCTTTCTTATCTTCTGCTTGCCCTTTCTCTTTCCGCATCCATTTTCACTTTTTACCTTTTCAAACCGCTTCGGCCGCATTTCGCAAAATATCGGGTAGAGAATTCTCATTCGCACAAAAGGGCGCGCAAGCTCACTCGTTGGCTCTCTCTTCGCGAGAATAGCCCCAATAGCCTCTAACTAACCGAGAAAAATCGCGGACGCGTTTTTTCTCGTGATTTACTCGTTTAACTTTCATTCAAATGAAAAACGTTATCGGTATTTTTGCGGCAATTCTCGTTTTGGCTGGCCTCGTCTATATTGCCAGACCTTCCGGAGCGGGCGACACGCAAAAAAGAGAAGAGTCAGATACTTCATCAAGCGTACTTCTTGCTGAAGAAACAAGTTACGATTTCGAAGAGGTCTCAATGGCGAAGGGCAATGTTTCGCATTCGTTCAAAGTAAAAAACGTCAGTACTTCTCCCGTGACCATCGAGAAAATGTACACCTCCTGCATGTGCACGACCGCCAAGCTCACAATGGGAGGGAAAGTCTGGGGGCCTTATGGCATGCCAGGGCACATGGCGATTCCGAAAATCGGAGAGGCGCTCGGAGCAGGCGAGGAAGCGGTAATTGAAACCGTTTTCGATCCCGCAGCCCACGGGCCTGCGGGAGTCGGAAGAATTGAAAGGCAAGTGACGATAGAAAATAGCGCCGGAGAACCGGTCGAACTTAAGTTCGTTGCCGTGGTAGTTCCTTAAAATGAAAAAATTATCAATTCTTGTCGGGATCGCACTTCTCTTGTTCGGAGGCGTGATTCTACTCAAGACGGGGAATATCGGCACTAATTTCCTCTGGAGCGCAAGCTCCGAGGGGAAGTTCCTGCTGCCCTTGGTCGGTATTGCGGCCCTAATCGACAGCGTGAACCCCTGCGCCTTCTCGGTGTTGCTTCTTACGATCGCCTTTCTCTTCTCGATCGGGAAAATCCGCTCCGGAATCTTGAAAATTGGAGGCGCCTACATTGCCGGCATCTTCGCGGCCTATATCCTGATCGGCCTCGGGCTCTTTCACGCGCTTCACCTCTTCAATACTCCGCACTTCATGGCCAAAATCGGGGCGGGGCTTCTTATTGCACTCGGCAGCATCAACCTCATTAACGAATTCTTCCCGGCTTTCCCGATCAAGCTTCGGATTCCGCAAGCGGCTCATTCGAAAATCGCAGAGCTTATGAACAAGGCATCATTGCCAACCGCGTTTCTCCTCGGGGGACTAGTCGGTCTCTGCGAGTTTCCCTGCACCGGCGGGCCGTACCTTATGGTAGTGGGGCTCCTCTACGACCAAGCGACATATCTCTCCGGCGTGGGATATCTTATCCTCTATAACCTCATCTTCATTCTGCCGCTTGCGATAATTCTCGCAATTGCTTCGAACTCCGCGCTCTATGAGAAGGTGCAGACCTGGCGAAGGGCAGAGACGGGGCATATGAGAATCTGGGGCGGGGTGGCAATGGTCGCGCTTGGAATATTAATCTTCCTCTTATGAAACTAAGATTCAAACTGGGCGATGCAATCGCCAAAATCACAAAAGCCCTCCACATTCCGCACTGCGCTAAATGCGAAAAGCGCCGAGAGATTCTCAATGAGATAGGCAGCGGCAAACCGTGGACGACTGGCGACATTATCAAAAGATTAGCTAACTGCTGCGATGAAAAATAACAACCTTCTGGCGATCCTTCTCCTCGCCGCCTTTATCATAGGACTCGGAAGCATTACTCCACCTCCGCAAGACTCATCTGCGGCTGGAATTTCGCTCGGGGATCTGGGCAGGCAGATGGTTCGTGCCGGCGTGATAGACAGAGACAAATTCCTCGCTCTTTACGCAGGGAGGCCTGAACTTCGCGAAGAAGCTCGCCGTCTGCTTGACGAAGATAACGTAAAAATTGAAATCACTCCCGAGAATTCTGGGCTCATGCTCAACTTCTTCTGGGCGCTCGGGCTCGGGAACAAAAATCCGATCCTCGAGATGGAAATGATGGACCCGCGCTATGGCGGTCCGCAGAATTTCGCCTCAACCGGCGGCTGGACACTTGCCCGAGGCGGTGCGATGAGCCACTACAACGCGCATGAGTTCTTGCTCCTTACGGAAGAGGAGCAAGCCTTAGTCGATAAGGTCTCGCGCACAATCTTCCGCCCATGTTGCGGGAACAGCGCCCACTTCCCGGATTGCAATCACGGGATGGCAATGCTTGCCCATCTTGAGCTCCTCGCCTCGCGGGGGATAGGGGAGAAAGAAATGACGGAGAAAGCTAATGAGCTCAACGCTTTGTGGTTTCCGGGTTATAATAGTTCTTCGAGTTGCAGTGCTTAGTGTTGATTATTAAATTAATTGTAAAAAATTGTGGAAAACAAAAACAATAATATGATTATAGGTGCGGTTTTGCTTTTGGTAGGAGTGTTTATCGGCTGGCTGGTCTTCGCCAACCGCGCCAGTTGGAACCAAATGCCCTACAACATGCGTTCGATGTGGGGCGGCAGCATGATGCAAAATAACAGTATGGACTTCGCGATGCAGGGCATGATGATGGGTCTCTCCGGGAAAACCGGCGACGACTTCGATCGGGCGTTTCTCTCGGGGATGATCATGCATCACCAGGGCGCGGTTGTGATGGCCGAAGCAGTGCTTAAAACTTCGAAGCGGTCGGAACTCCTTAAACTCGCCAACGATATCATCTCCGCCCAGACCAAAGAAATCGAAATGATGCAGGGTTGGCAGAGGACTTGGTTTGGCGAGTAGAGATCATGAGAACAGATTATAAAATTATTATTGGCGTGGTGCTCGCGACTGGAATTCTCATCGCCGGCGGAGCGTGGCTCTCGAGCTCAAAAGGGGAGAAAGAAAAAGAAAGGTTGAGCCAAGAGCCTCTCGGCGAGGCGTTCACTATACTTAATTCCTCTCATGTTCGAGAAGGCGTGGAGCACGCGCCTTACAACTCCAACCCGCCGACCTCCGGCGAGCATTGGGCGGGGACTGCCGGGCCGGGGATTAAGAGCGAGCCCGCTCCCGACGAGCTCGTGCTTCACAGCATGGAGCATGGCGCAGCGGTTCTCTGGTATCGGGCAGATCTGCCAGAGGGTGAGATAGATCGCCTGAAAAAGGCCTTCGGCGAGGCAGAAGGGAAGAAGATAATGCTCGCGCGCAAAGACCTAGACGTGCCGGCGACCCTCACCTCCTGGGGCTATCTACTTAAGCTCGAAACGATCGACGAGGCAAAAATCGTTGCATTCATAGAAACCAACAACGACCGGGCGCCCGAGAAAGCGCCTATCTAGCCCCCACTCGGAGTTATCCACAGCTCTGCCTTGACAAATAGGGGGTAGGGGTATAGGGTATTAGAATGTTAAACCAAAAGCTTAAAAGTCGCGCCGTTCATCGGGCGAAAATTATCAAAGGTCAGCTCGAAGGGTTAATCGAGGCTATTGAGGCGGAGGTATATTGCCCGAAATTACTCGAGCAGTCGCTCTCCATCCAAAGGTCGCTCAAAAGTCTTGACGCCTTTCTTCTCGAGAATCACCTTAAGAGTCATGTCCGGCATGACCTTAACCACAACGAGAAGAGAACGGTCAAAGAGCTGGTCGATTTATACGTATTAGGAAGTAAAAATTAATAACATGACTCAAAATTTAGGAAGATTAGACAGGGTTCTGCGGTTTGCGCTCGCGTTTTGGTGGCTGGGGCCTTGGGCTCCGCAGTATGATGCGGGTTGGGCTAACCTCCTTATTGCCGCCATCGGCTGGATTGCGCTCGTTGAGAGCTTCCTCGGCTGGTGCTGGCTCCACCGCTGGTTTAAGATAGACAACAAAAATCAATAAAAGACCTAGCCATGTTTAGCTCTTTCTTCAGCAAACACGACAAAGAACTCCACGAATGTCCGGAGTGCGGTTTGCATTACCGAGATGTGGAACAGGCGAGGAAGTGTGAAGAGTGGTGCCGAGAGCACCATAGCTGCAATTTAGAAATTACCAAGGGTGCCGTTGAGCATGAAAAACATGAACAAACTTAACACCCTTGCGCTTGCGAATACTGTAGCGATTATTGATCTGGTGCTGCACCCATTATTCCATTTGTGGGTATATCTTTCACCGGATTCGTATGAATGGGCGATGAACTTGTTCGTTGCGGGATTGCAATTGAACGTTACGAGTTTTGATTCAAGCTTGACCCATATATTGCTTGGCACGGTTGTGGAGGCAGGTGCGTTTTGGCTTTTAGGATATACAGTCGCATCGTTGTATAACCGATTGAACACATGAAGCTCCTCAAGTGGACAATTCTTTGGCTGGCTACCTGGGGTATCTCCCAGTGGTTTTGGGGCGGAAACCCACTCCAGCCGACTCTGGTGCCGGGAACCATCTTGATAATTTTCTTGGCGGCGCTTGTCTTGGCCTTTTTGCTTTTTCCCGACGAAAGAAAAGTGTGGCTTTCCCGCCTATCCTCGTGGGAAATCCCCGTAATCCTCTTTGGCATCGTTATCTTTAGTTTCTTGGATACGGGATTGTTTACCAATAATATACTTACCTCTGCGCACGTTTTATTTCAACAGCTTATGATTGCCGTTTTGGTCTTTATGGTCCCAGCGGAGAAGTTTAAGCGGACTTTAGTTAGAGTGTTGCTACTTTTTGGAGTGAGCCACTTGTTGCTTGCAGTCTTTATGTCGTGGCCATGGGCGCTATTTTTCACCATCCTCGCTTCAGCTACCGCAATTCTGTTTACTTTCCTCATGCAAAGAGTAAAATACGGCATTACCTTGAGTTTTCTTATTCACCTTTCATTTTATTTAATATTTTTTAACCTCATTTAACCATGGAAGAAAAAACTTACACTTGTCCGATGCATCCAGAGATAAAACAGGACAAGCCCGGAATGTGCCCGGAGTGCGGGATGGCACTTGTGCCGGAGCGGAAGAAGCCCTCCTCCGCCAAGGCTCCAGAGGGCAAACATGCCGGACATTCCACTCAAATGTTTTTCAGGAAGTTCTGGGTCAGTTTAATTCTCACTATTCCGGTCGTGCTCTATGCGGATGTGATTGAGAAAATTTTCAAATGGTCTCCGCCGGATTTTCCCGGCTCGGAGTATCTCACTCTTGTTCTCGGCTCGATCGTCTTTTTCTACGGTGGCTGGGTGTTCTTGGCTGGCGCATACCGGGAGATCCGCGGACGCCTGCCGGGCATGATGACGCTTATTGCCATCGCCATCTCTGCGGCATATCTCTGGAGCATCTATGCGGTATTCGCAGGCGTTGAAGCGCTTTTCTGGGAACTCACCACCCTTATCACCATCATGCTCCTCGGTCACTGGCTTGAGATGCGCGCCGTTTCCGGCGCGCAGGGCGCACTCAAAGAGCTCTCTAAACTTCTGCCAGATACCGCGGAACTTGTGCAGGCTAATGGCACAAAAAAGATTTCACTGGCCGAGCTTAAAGAGAATGACATCGTGCTTGTCCGCCCCGGAAGTAAAGTGCCGGCGGACGGAGAAATTATAGAAGGCGAATCGGACTTAAACGAATCAATGGTAACCGGTGAATCGAAGCCGGTATCTAAAAAAGTTGGCGGAAAAGTGATTGCCGGAACGATCAATGGCGACGGCGCGCTTAAAATAAAAGTCGCGCAAATCGGCGAGCACACTTTTCTCGCCGGGGTAATGCGCCTCGTGGCTGAAGCCCAAGCTTCAAAGTCGCGCCTCCAGATCCTCTCCGACCGGGCGGCGCTCTATCTTACTTTTATCGCGATCGGTGGGGGACTTCTTACGCTTTTGGTTTGGCTTTTGGTCGGCAAAGAAGTTAGTTTTGCGGTCGCGCGCCTGGTGGCGGTTCTCGTAGTCGCCTGTCCGCATGCGCTTGGCCTTGCCGTGCCCCTGGTTGCCTCAATATCAACCACCAAAGCGGCGCAAAACGGCTTTCTCATAAAACAGCGTCTTTCTCTTGAAGCCGCGCGCTCGGTCGACACCGTCCTTTTCGATAAAACCGGAACTTTGACTTTGGGGGAATTTGGCGTGACGCAGGCGCAAGATGAAGCGCTTTCCTTCGCGGCTGCAGTTGACGAACACTCCGAACACCCCATCGCCCGCGCGATCGTCTCCGAGGCCAAAAAGCGAGGATTTGGGAAAAAGGCGACGAATTTTAAAAATATTCCCGGCCGAGGGGCGGAGGCTCTCGTCGACGGAAGAAAAGTTTTTGTTGGCCACAAAGGCGGGGAGGACATAGTGGTAGAAGTTGACGGAAAACAAATCGGTACCATAGCCGTGGCAGACACCCCCCGTTCGGAGGCGAAGGAGGCGGTCCAGGCGCTCAAAGAGATGGGGCTCAAACCCGTCATGATCACCGGCGATTCGGAAGAAGTCGCCAGAGAGGTGGCTGGGGAGCTCGGGATAGACGAATATTTCGCGAGAGTTTTGCCGGGAGAGAAATCAGAGAAAGTGAAAGAGCTTCAGGCACGCGGAGGCAAGGTGGCGATGGTGGGCGATGGGGTGAATGACGCCCCGGCCCTCACTCAAGCCGACCTCGGCATCGCCATCGGCGCCGGCACGAATGTCGCAATCGAATCAGCGGGTATCATTCTCGTTAGAAACGATCCTCGAGACATCGCGAAGATCATCCGGCTCTCACGGATGACATATACGAAGATGATCCAAAATCTTTGGTGGGCAGCCGGATACAATATTATTGCATTACCACTCGCGGCCGGGGTACTTGCCGCGAAAGGAATTCTTCTCGAACCTGCCCTCGCCGCCGTCTTTATGTCGGCGAGCACGGTCATCGTCGCGATTAACGCGATCTTTTTGAAAAAACAAAAGTTATAAAACTTGGCGGAGACGGTGAGATTCGAACTCACGAGGCCCTTACGAACCTAACACCTTAGCACGGTGCCGCTTTAGACCACTCAGCCACGTCTCCTCGTTCACTTTGTTCACTCGTCGACATGGCTTCGTGCCTTCCCAGGCCCTCCCTAGAGCCTGCCTCGCATCGGCTCTTTCTGCTTCGCAGAATCAGATGAAATATGAAGCAGTTCATATTTCATAGCCACATCTCCGTGTCGCTATACTAGCATATTTGCTATAATTTTATAAGCCTTTTACATGTCTCAATTTGAAAAAACTAAAAAAGAGTTTGAAGACCTGTGGAAACATTTGCAGAGCTTGCTTCGGGGAGAGAAACCCGGCGAGAATGATGCGATGCGGGCGGCGAGGGTAGCGAACGCGAAAACGGGCGAGATATATTTTGCTATACTTTTAATAACAGATGAAAAGTCTCGAAGAGCATAAAAAATACGTTGAAGGCATCATTGCCCAGATGAGAACTATTGCGCAAGACCCGACCAGTAAAAGAATTAATTTTATTCACGGAAGTACTAATTCCACCAGGACGGAAGAAAACAAGGACTTCGCTTTTGTGGACATCACTAACTTAAATGATGTAATTGAAATCAATACCAGAGATCACTACGCTCTTGTTGAACCCAACGTGGCTCTAGATAAGCTATTACAATCGACACTGGAGTATAACTTAATCCCGGAAGTCATTGCAGAATTTCCCGGTATCACTGTGGGTGGAGCAGTCAATGGAGCATCTCTCGAGAGTTCCTCTTTCAAATACGGCCAATTCAATGATACTGCTGAAGAATATGAAATTGTCTTAGCAAGTGGGGACGTTATCCAGGCGTCTAAAGGGGGAAATAGCGATTTATTTTATGGCATATCTGGTTCATATGGCACCTTAGGCTTACTTACCTTGATTAAACTTCGACTGACTCCGTCAAAAAAATACGCAAAGCTAATGTATGAACCAACTTCTTCTCATCAAGAATGTTTGGATTTATTGTACCGACGTTGCACCGATAATTCCGTAGATTATACCGAAGCTGTAATCTTTGATACGCAAAAAGGTGTAGTTTTGAGTGCGTTATTAACTGACGATGCTGGCGATCTACCGATTCGCACATACAGTCACTCTTCCGATGCGTGGTTTTATCTTCAAGCGCAGAAAGTAGCCTCTGAAGGAAAGCATTTTGAGGAAGCAGTACCCATTGCCGATTATCTTTTTAGATACAATAGGGGGGCATTTTGGATGGGGGAATATGTATTTGATATTTTACACCTTCCACATCAAAGAATGTTGCGCCACTTACTAAATCCGATAATGAATACCCGTAATCTCTATAAAGCACTTCACGCCACCAATCTTTCTCAACAATATTTTATCCAAGATTTTTACGTTCCCCTTGATCGTACTTTAGAATTTATTAAAAAAAGCGACGAAGAGCTCGGAATTTTCCCTATATGGCTTTGTCCAATGAAGCCTACGCAAACTCCACAGAAACTTTCTCCACACTTTCTAACTACAGATCTGATCATAGATGTAGGTATCTGGGGGCAATCGGAGAAATATCTTAAAGATCCCATAAACCTAAATGAAAAATTTGAGCAGTATGCGCGGGATGTGGGGGGACGAAAGATGCTATATGCGCACGCCTATTATTCCCAAGATGAATTTTGGAAGATCTACGACCATGCATGGTATCAAGAGTTACGCAAAAAATATCATGCCGAGAAAGCATTTCCAGAAATTTGGGAGAAAGTACACGTCGCTCCACATCACTTCGAGGTACACATGCTTAAGGGAATAACAAAATTTCTTATTGAAATGATCGAGCAACCTTCAACGAAATAAAGTCATCCCGCCCCGCTATTTCCCCTTCTTCGTCTTCGCATCTTCGATAAGGACGGGTGTAATTAATTGTTTTTTATTGTATCATAATTCCATGCAAGGTTTTATTAATTTCGTAAGAGAGCAGGGGGTGATGGGCCTGGCCGTCGGGTTTATTTTGGGCGGAGCGGTTTCGAAAGTGGTCTCCGCACTTGTCACCGATATTATCAATCCGCTCTTAAGTGTCGCTCTGGGCTCGGGGGAAGGCTTACGAACCGCAACGCTCAGGGTTGGCACTGCCGAGATTCTCTATGGCGACATGATCGCCGTTATCGTTGATTTCCTTGTTATCGCTCTGGTCGTGTATTTCGGCGTAAAGTTTCTGGGCATTGATAGATTAGACAAGAAAAAAGAGTGAGGGTATAATTATCAAATGAATTACTTCAACGTAAACGACATAGGCGGGTGGCCGGTGTTTGTTCTAGTCGTGGCGTGGTCCTTGTTTTGGAAGGGCTTAGCGCTCTGGCATGCCGCAAAGCGCGGGCAAATAAAATGGTTCCTGGTCATGCTTATCTTAAACACTCTGGGGATACTTGAGATCATTTACCTTTTTGCGGTAGTGAAGATAAAATTCGGCAAGCCCAAGGATATGCTACAATGGTAGCAGGTCGGGGATTAAGATTCATAACCCGAAATTAACATGACTGGTGATCACTAATCAAAAAGAACCGATAGTTATAGAAGGAGGTTGTTCCTATTGCGGAGATGCGGCCATAAACCACACTCTCGCATACTGGAGCAGCCTCTTTTTCGATCCGTTCGAGGAGCATATGGTGCGGACGGCCTACCACTCTCCGAAATTTTTGAAAAATTTCGTCGACTGGCTTGCGATATTTTTTCTCAATCTCCTTGCATTTTTTGGGATCGTAAAATTTTCGAGCGATTTAGGGCGCGCCAAAAGTTTCCGCTCGCGAGTGATATGGGAAGAAGCCCGGAGGCGGGGAATACAGATGGAGCAGGTGATAATATTCGGGAAGCCGATCGATTACTACCGGGCCCTCATTGGTGGCAAATATATATATTTCGAAAGTCTGCCGATACCGCCCGAGCACCTGGATTTTCGCAGAAATTGGGACGATAAATCTATTTTGAAAGATGAATTAGCAAGGCATAGTGTCCCCACGCCGAAGTACAAAATGGTCAGAGGAAATTTGGAACAACTTTGGCACGGGCTAGAGAAACCCCTTATCGTAAAACCGAAACTCGGCTCGCGAGGCAGGCACACATTTACGGGTATAAATATGCTCGAAGATTTTAAGAATGCCGTGAAAATTTCGGGCGAGATTTCACCGTATCTGGTTGCCGAGGAACACATCGCCGGCGACGTCTGCCGAGCGACGTTTGTGTCTGGGAAGCTTGCCGGATTTTATCGCGGCCGAGCGCCTAGCGTTACCGGTGATGGGAAGAAGAACATAGCCGAGCTTATCAAAGAGAAGGACCGAATCCGGCCCGAGCGCGTGGAAAAAGTAAGGAGGGGCAAGGAACTCGAGAGCCACCTTGCGAGGCAGGGCTACGGGCTTGATGATGTTCTCTCGGAAGGCAAAATGGTCACGCTCTCGCATCGGATCGGCCGTCTCTTTGGCGGCACGACGCGGGAGATGATCGGTGAGCTTCATCCGAGTTTTATTCCTATCTTCAGACGCGCCGCGGAGATTACCGGACTTGCTGTCGTCGGCTTCGACGCCGTCATCCCCGACCCGACGGCGTCGGCCGATTCGCAACGCTGGGGCATCATCGAAGCCAATACTCTGCCCTTCATTGATCTTCACTACTATGCGCTCGAAGGCAAACCGCGCAACATCGCCGGCATGATTTGGAATTTGTGGAAATAATCGCCTGTGTACATATTTAGACAGTCGTCAATTTATGTTAAGATAGGTTCAGTGCGCAACCGTGAAGGCGACCACCTTACGTGCGCCGGCCTCTCGCAAAACTTTCTTTGCTTCCGAGAGTGTCGCGCCGGTAGTAGTGATGTCATCTATTAGAATTATATTCCTCCCAGAAATTTTTTCCGGATTTTTTACGGAAAAAGCGCCGACTATATTTTCGAGGCGCTTTTTCCGCTCTTCAATCCGCGCCTGATGTTCCGAATCTTTCGGGCGCGCAAGCGCGCCGGTCTCTAGCGTAAAGTTCTCTTCTCGGTCGAGCTCGACCAACTTCCTGCAAATGAGCTCCGCCTGATTGAAGCCTCGCTCCCGCCTTCTTTTCCGCGAAAGCGGAATCGGCAGGAGCAAGGGCTCGCCGAAATTTTCCATGATTTTACGGTCGGCAAGTTCCTCGAGCATCCTTGGATAGAGAATTTCAGCAAACACTTCGGCGAGCTGCCTCTTTCCAGAATACTTCAGCTGCCAGAGCGCGTCCTTCAGGGGCTTGTGTCTATAGTCGAGCATCGGATGTATCCAATCAGCCGATTCGCGCTCGGCAGAAGGCATCGCCGAAATGCATTCCGTGCAGAGGTATTCTCCGTTTTTTCCGCAGGCCAGGCATACAGGCGGGAAAACAAGGTCCAAGATGGAATTTAGAAGTTGCATATACTATAATTAAAGGGTATTTTAACATGGCTAATCCGCTTGCAAAAATCTTTAAAAGCTCCGGAATCTTTTCCGGCCCGTCCGAGTCCGCCGTCGGCATCGACGTCGGAACTTCCGCGATAAAAGTTGTTGAGATCAAGAGAAAAGGAGGTAGGGCTGTGCTCGAGACTTACGGGGCGATTTCGCTCGGACCCTATGCGGGCGCCGACGTCGGTCGGGTTACCAATCTTCCGATCGAAAAAATCACCGAAGCTCTCAAAGAAGTCCTCAAACAAGCCGGAGTAAGCTCAAGCTCCGCAGGCTTTTCGATTCCGGTTCGGGAGAGCCTGATCTTTACACTCGAGCTACCTGGACAGACCAAGCCGGAACAGATTCCGGCGATCGTACCGACCGAAGCACGTAAATATATTCCAGTCCCGATCACCGAAGTCACACTCGACTACTTTGTGCTTCCCAAAAAAGAGCAGTCTCATGAGGAGGCGAGCACTCCCTTGGGAGGCGAATCGGGAAAAACAGAGGTCCTGGTGGTAGCTCTCCAGAACGAATCGGTCTCGCGCTTCCGGTCGCTCGTTTCCGAGACAAGCCTCAACGCTTCATTTTTTGAGATAGAAATTTTTGCCACGATCCGTTCGACTTTCGAACACGAGCTCTCGCTCGTGCTGCTCCTTGATTTCGGAGCTTCGAGTACGAAGCTCACTTTGGTCGAATTCGGCACGGTTCGAAGTTATCACACTATCGCCCGCGGAGGCGCAGACATCACTGACTCGATCGCGACCTCTCTCGGCGTCACTTTTTCCGAAGCGGAAAAAGTGAAAAAAGAGTCTGGCCTTTCAAAAAATGCCGCCGAAAAAAACGTTGCCGACATCATTCGGACCCACGTCGACTATATTTTTGCCGAAGCAAACACCGTACTTCTCGCTTACGAGCAAAAATACGGCCGAACCGTTTCCAAGGTCATTCTTTCGGGCGGCGGGGCACTCCTTCATGGTCTTTCGGAGGCGGCGGCGGAGAATTTTCGCGCGGAAATCGAGCTCGGAGAGCCTTTCCGCAAAGTGAACGCGCCGGCGTTCCTCGACAAAGTGCTGGCCGCGACTGGTCCGGAATTCGCCGTAGCGCTGGGCTTGGCTTTGCGCAAGTTAGAGAAATAGAGGTATAATATATCGTAGATATGGAGCAAAATTTTCAAACCTCTTTCATCCCGAAAAAACCCCCGGTCCCGGAACGCGTATCGGTGGCCCGGCCCGTCGGCCTTCTTTCGGCCATTGCTTTTTTGATTTTTTTTACGATGCTCATCGCCACCGGCGGGCTTTATCTTTACCGGGGCTTTTTGAATAAAAGCATCAGTCAGTCGGCCGGCGACCTGACGGCGGCGAAAAATCGATTCGAGCCCTCCAGGCTTGAGACACTGCAGTCCCTCGACAAGCGTCTGCGGGTCGCAAACGAGATTCTCTCGAGCCACATCGCAACCTCTCCGATTTTCGAGGCGCTCGAGGCGATAACCATGAAGAGTGTTCGCTATACTAAATTTGGCTACAAGCTGGAAGGGGACAAGAATTCGAAAGCCACCGTCAATATCTCGGGGGTCGCTGTCGGTTACCGCGCGGTCGCACTGCAGTCGGATCTCTTTACAAAAAACAAAAATCTGATCGATCCAGTTTTTTCGAACCTCACTCTTGATGATAAGGGCAATGTCCTCTTTGACCTTGTGTTTTCGGTCGATCCCGGATTTATTAATTATAAAGCGACGCTTGCGAGAGCCGTTCCTCCAGTAAGCCCCGAGGCTGCGCCCTCGGTAATAACCCAGTAAAATGTTCAAGCTGATCATTCCAATTATTTTGATAGTTATCTCCGGGATAATGTTTGTCACTTTTACCGGCCCGCTTTACGGCGATATCCGAATGGCTCGGGAAGAGGCGGGGGCGTACAAAGAAGCGCTAGGGAATTCCAAAGCGCTCGAGAATGAGCGCGACAAACTCACCCAGAAATACAACGCCATCGATTCCATTCAACTTTCCCGGTTGGAAAAAATGATCCCGGAAAACGTGGATAATATCCGTCTCATCCTCGAGATCGAGAAAATCGCGATGCCTTACGGGATGGTGTTGAAAGGCGTAAAGTACGATTCGGCGCCGAAAAAAGAAGAAGGCGCGGTCACGTCGCCTGCGATCGGAGTGTCCGAGAATCCGGATTACGGCACCTGGACGCTCGAGTTCTCGACTTCGAGCACTTACGCCAACTTCATAAGTTTCCTTAAGGATCTTGAGAGGAATCTCCGGATCGTGGATGTCTCCGAGCTTTCTTTTGCTTCGGACGCGGATATTTCCAATCAAGGCTTCGGAACGTACAAGTTCGATTTTAAGATTAAAACATACTGGCTCAAAAATTAAATGACCCCGAAACTCAAAAATATAATAATGTTCCTCGTGGTCGCGGTATGCCTCGTCGTCATCTACCTTGCACTTTTTAGGGGAAAGGGCGACGAAGAAGCGCTACTTTCTTCTTCCGGAGAGGTAGCGACGGTTGCGACAGGGAGCGGCGGAAGCTCGGGGATCACTGGTAGCTTTCTCTCTCTCCTTCTTTCGGTGAAGGGCTTGAGCCTAAACGACGCGATCATTTCCGATCCCGCTTTTATCTCGCTCGTCGACTCCTCGATCGAGCTGGTGCCTGAAGGCAATGAGGGCAGGCCAAACCCGTTTGCGCCGCTCGGGTTTGATTTTTAGAATTTTCACATGAGTTTTTTAGACGCATTAGCCAATTCCGGGGTAATTAAAAAAACCGAGATCGATGATGTAAAATCTCTCGCGGCGGAAAAATACAATGGCGACATCGAAGGTGTGCTTCTCGATCAAGGAGTACCCGAAGAAACGATACTCGCCGAAAAAGGCAAATACTTGAAGATCCCGACCCGGAAAGTAAGCTCCCGCGACGTTTCTTTCGAGGCGCTTAAATACATCCCGGAGGACTCGGCGATCTACTACCGATTCGTGCCGATCGGGTTTTCCGAAGGGGTGCTCGAAGTCGGAGTGACCGACCCGGAGAACCTCGCGGCCATGGACGCTCTCCAATTCATCTCTGCGAAGCTCGGCATCCCGTTTAAAATTTTTCTCATTTCCAAGAACGACTACGAAGCGGTGCGTGAGGCTTATAAGGCGATGTCCGTACAGATGGAGGAACCGTTTTTAAACTATGACTCGGCTTCTCGCCCAGATGAGGAGTTGAAAAGCGCGCATCTTGAAAAGCCCGGGGAACTCCAAAAACCCGGCGAGGAGGCAAAAATAGTCGAGGACGCGCCGATCATAAAGATAGTGTCGGTGATCATCAAAAATGCCATCGAATCAAACGCCTCGGACATACACATCGAACATGCCGGCGCAAACGTAAAAGTGCGATACCGGGTCGACGGCGTACTGCACACCTCCCTGCTTTTGCCTGTCAATGTTTATAGCGGCATTATTGCGAGGATCAAACTTCTTTCCAAGCTGCGCCTTGACGAGAAGCGCAAACCCCAAGATGGATCCTTTGGTACAGAAGTAGACGGGAGGAAAATAGACTTCCGAGTTTCGACAATGCCAGCCTATTACGGCGAAAAGGTGGCAATGCGCATACTCGATTCGGAAAAGGGGGTAAAGCCGCTCGGGGAGCTGGGGCTATCAAAAAGAAATCTCGAGATGATAAGGAACGCAATCAAGAAGCCTTATGGTCTCATTCTCATTACCGGCCCGACCGGTTCCGGTAAATCCACCACTCTCTATTCAATGATGAACGAGCTCGAAAAAGAGAAAGAGAACATCGTTTCTCTGGAAGATCCGATTGAGTACCACATGCCCGACATCAATCAGTCGCAAGTAATGCCGGAAATCGGCTATTCTTTCGCTTCGGGACTACGCTCGATCTTGCGTCAGGACCCGGATATCATCATGGTCGGGGAAATCCGCGACAAGGAAACCGCCCAGCTCGCCATCCAGGCGGCACTCACCGGGCACTTGGTACTCTCCACTCTCCATACGAACAGCGCAATCGGTGCAATCCCACGCCTCGTAGATATGGGAGTCGACCCCTACCTCATCGCGCCGACCCTGATTCTCTCCGTCGCCCAGCGTCTAGCTCGGATGATTTACCCGACTTCGAAAAAAGCAGTGCCGATGGACCCTTCGGTACGGATGCAAGTAGAAGAGCAACTCAAAGATCTTCCGGAAGAGTTCAAAAAAGAAATCAAAATCAGAAATGAAATGTACGAGGTGGTGCCCTCTTCCGAATCTCCTTCCGGAACCCGCGGTCGGATCGCGATTTTCGAAATGTTCGATATCGATAGGGAGATGCAAGCTGTGATCCTTAAAAATCCGGTTGACGTGGAGCTTTACAAAGTGGCTCGAAAAAAGGGGATGCTTCTCATGCGAGAGGACGCAATGGTAAAAGCCATGGAGGGGACAATTCCCTGGACGGAAGTTTACAATTTTAGCACCGAGAAGTGATATACTAAATAACATGGCCGAGAAAAGAAAAATCTTAATCGTCGACGATGACAGCTTTCTCCTCGACATGTACGCCCTCAAATTCAGCCAGAACGGTTTCGAAGTTCATACCGCACAGAACGGAAAAGACGCGCTCGGGAAGCTAGGCTCGGTTACCCCAGAGATCATTTTAGCCGACATCATCATGCCGGAAATGGACGGCTTTGAGATGCTCGAGCAAATAAGCAAAGAAAACCTTGCCCCGCAGGCGGTGAAAATAATCCTCTCCAATAAAAGCGAGCAAGGTGATGTCGAACGAGGCAAGAGTCTGGGCGTCGCCGGCTACATTATCAAAGCTAATTCCACTCCTCAAGAAGTGATCGAGGAGGTGACTGGTATTTTGAACAAGAAACAATGACCAACTATAAAAAAGAGGTAGAGGATCTGATACAAATTGTGATCAATCAGGGAGGATCGGATTTACACCTCGGGGCCGGTCGGGTGCCGGCGGTCCGGGTTTCCGGAGAGCTTTCATTTCTGCTCAAGCACCCAGTTTTCACCAACGAAGATATGCTCGGGGTCCTCGGAGAGATTTTAAGCAAAGAAAAGGTCGCGGAGTTTCGAGAGCATCAGGAAATCGATTTCTCATACGACTTTCGCGGGGAGGCGCGCCTGCGAGGCAATGCGTTCTTCCAGAAAAATCTTATTTGCATCGCGCTTCGGCTCGTGCCGAAAGTAAAAACGCTCGAGGAGCTGCATCTGCCGAAGATCCTCTCGGATATCGCGCGGAAGAAACAAGGATTCTTTTTGGTGGTCGGGCCGGTCGGTCAGGGGAAATCCACCACGCTCTCGGCCATGATCAATTTGATCAACGCTGAGCAGGCGCGCAATATCATCACCATCGAGGACCCAATCGAGCACGTCTATCTGCCGCAAAAATCCATTATCAGTCAGCGCGAAGTGGGCATTGACACCAAGGATTTCCAAATCGCTCTGCAATCAGCTTTTCGGGAAGATGTGAACGTGATCATGATCGGGGAGATGCGGACCCCGGAGACTATCGCGACCGCGGTCACCGCCGCCGAAACCGGACACCTCGTTTTCTCCACTCTCCATACCAACAATGCTTCGCAGACTATCGACCGCATCATCGATTCCTTCCCGGGTGCCCAGCAGGACCAGATCCGTTCGCAGCTTTCCACCTCGCTCCTCGGGATTTTTTCCCAGAGGCTCGTTCCCCGGATTACCGGGGGCCTCGTTCCGGCGTATGAGCTTCTTCTTAACACCAATGCCGTCGCGAATCTGATCCGGGAAAAGCGTACCCATGAGATAGATGTGGTGATCGAAACCGGCATGGAACAAGGAATGGTGGACCTCAACCACTCGCTCCTTGACCTCGTCCGCGGCGGGGAAATTTCAATCGAAAGCGCCTATCAATTTTCGCTGAATCCTAAAGGGTTGGAGCGCATGTTATAAATTCATGCTGTTCAAATACAAAGCACTCGACGATAAGGGGGTAACTCGGGAGGGCGAAATAGATGCCGCGAACCGCGATCTTGCGATCAGCGGGCTTCAGCGCCGGGGACTCATTGTCATTTCGATCAAGGGTGATGCAGAGAAGAGGAAATTTCTCTCTTTTTCGTTTCTCGAAAAAGTGTCGATGCGACAGGTCGTGATTCTCTCGCGACAGATCGCCACACTCTTTGAAGCGCAAGTTTCGGCTCTTAAGACTTTTTCCATGCTTGCTTCAAGTTCCGAGAACAAGATCCTGGCGAAAAAGTTGACCGAGATCGGGGATGACCTTCAAGCCGGGCTTTCCATCTCCGGGGCCCTTGCGAAGCATCCGGATGTTTTTTCCAGTTTTTACGTAAGCATGGTGAAAGCGGGCGAAGAGGTCGGGAAACTCGACCAAACTTTCCTGAACCTTTCCGAGTATCTCGATCGTCAGTATAATCTTTCGATCAAAGCCAGGAATGCGTTAATCTATCCCGCCTTCGTGATTTTCACTTTTATTGTGGTGATGTCACTTATGTTCATGGTGGTTATCCCGAAACTTTCCGCGATCATTGTCGATTCGGGGCAGGCCATTCCCGTCTACACTAGGATCGTAATAGGATTTTCGAATTTCTTTGTCAACTGGGGATTTATAATTTTTATTTTCCTTATTCTCGCTGGCATCTGGCTCTGGTGGCTCTCTAGGACCGAGAAAGGCAAGACCTATATTGACCGGGTGCGTCTTTCCACCCCGCTTTTCGGGAGACTTTACAAAAAACTCTTCCTTTCCCGAATCTCAGACAATATGGATACGATGCTTACCTCCGGCATCCCAATTATCCGCTCGATCGATATAACGAGCGAAGTCGTCGGAAGCCACGCTTATAAAGACATGCTCCGCGAAGTTGCCGATAACGTTAAAGGCGGCCTGGCACTTTCCGCTTCTTTCGAAAAACACCCCGAAGAAATACCGGGGATCATGGTGCAGATGGTAAAGGTGGGAGAAGAGACAGGGTCGCTCGGGCCGATATTGAAGACCCTCGCGGTTTTCTACAAAAGGGAAGTGGACGATGCAGTGGACACGCTGGTCGGCCTGATCGAGCCTGTTATGATCATAGTCCTCGGGCTCGGGGTGGGGCTTTTGCTCGTTTCAGTGCTCGTCCCGATCTACAATATCGCCGGCAGTATCAGCTAAAAGTTATCCACAGCCAGTATTTCCCTTATGTTTTATAATTAAGCCATAACTAAGTCGATTAGAAATTATTAGTATTTAACCAAATTATGAAAATAAACTTTAAAAGAGGTTTTACGCTTATCGAGTTATTGGTGGTCGTCGCGATCATCGGCATCTTGGCGTCGGTGGTTCTCGCGTCGCTGAATTCGGCCCGAAACAAAGGCGCGGACGCGGCAATCAAGGCGGCTCTGTCCAATGCTCGAGCCCAGGCGGAGTTGTTCTATGATACGGGGCAGACATATACTGGTGTTTGTGCTGCCGGCGGTATCGGTAATATGGTGCTAAACGCAGCCCAGAAGCTCGGCTCACTGGCTACCGTCGAAGCAACTGCGCAAGCCTTCGTTTACAGCCTAGCCGGAACGGCGGGAACATTGGGTGATGCAGTTTGCCATGAAAGTGCTGGAGCGTGGGCCGCTGCGGTGTCCCTGAAAGCTCCCGCTGCGGCGAGCTCAGGCTGGTGCGTAGATTCGACCGGAGCTTCTCGAGAGTCTGTCAATACGGACCTTCCGGCCTCGAACTATACTTGCGATAACACATAAAAACTGACATGCCTAGAACAAGAGGTTTTACGCTTATCGAGTTATTGGTGGTCGTCGCGATTATCGGTATTCTCGCGTCGGTCATTCTTGCGAATCTAAACAGCGCGCGGAACAAGGGTTCTGACGCTGCCATTAAAGCAGCACTGGCCAATTCCCGTTCCCAGGCACAGCTCTTCTATGAGACCGGACAGGTATTTACCAGTGTTTGCACAGGCGCAGGCGGGATCAGCGGTATGGTCTTGAATGCTGCACAGAAACTCAATAGCGCCGCGGTAGTCGGGGACACGATCACAGCGTTCGCTTATGATGCTACCGGGGTTGCGGCCGGGTCAGCAGTCTGTCACAACAACGACAATGCTTGGGCGGCAATTGTATCATTGAAGAACCCTGTAGTAGCAAGTTCTGGCTGGTGCGTGGATTCGACAGGCGCTTCGAAAGAAGCGATCACCCTTGGCATAGACGAGGTAGTCTGCCCGTAACCAAGTGAAATGAACAAAAAACACCCATTCGGGCGTTTTTTGTTTTCGAGCGTGGTATAATTTAGGCAATGGTTTTTGCGATAATTTTCTTTGTTCTCGGGCTCATTATCGGAAGCTTCTTGAACGTCGTCGTCGCCCGCTATAACACCGGCCGCTCATACGGGGGCCGGAGCGAATGCATGGTCTGCGAAACGACACTCCGCCCACAGGAACTTATCCCACTACTCTCTTTCATTTTCCTCCGGGGACGTTGCTCAACTTGCGAGACAAAAATTTCTCTCCAGTACCCGCTAGTTGAGCTTGCAACCGGGCTTCTCTTTCTCGGGCTCTACCTCAAATTTGCTGGGCTTTTCTTTACCGCGCCACTTCTCTTTGCGATCCTCGTAGCCTATTACGGGGCCGCCTTTTCTCTACTTATCGTCATCGCCTCCTATGACATACGACACAAGATAATTCCGGACCCGCTTGCACTTGTATTCGGACTACTTTCGTTCCTTGGGATTTTTATTTTCAGCGCCGCGGGGCTCGATCCGCATCTGCCGATGCTTCGCGAAATTTACACCCCGATACTTGTCGCCCTCCCGTTCGCCGCCATTTGGCTTTTCTCTCGCGGTTCTTGGATGGGTCTCGGAGACGCGAAACTTGCGCTCGGAATGGCGCTCCTCCTCGGGCTCTCGAGAGTGCTCTCAGGCGTCGTGGTAGCCTTCTGGTCCGGAGCGGTAATCGGTCTCTTGCTTCTCCTTTTTTCAAAGAATCACCGGATGAAAAGCGAAGTTCCTTTCGCACCCTTTCTCGTGCTCGGAGCGATCGTGGCATTTCTTTTCGAGCTCCGTCTTTTCCCGCTATGAAAAAAAATGGCGGCATGACATATATAGAGCTCATCGTGGTACTCGGCATTTTTGCTTCGATGCTTTCGATCGCGATGTATAACCACAACAAATTCCAAGACAAGGTCTCGATCAAGAATCTCGCCAACGAAGTGGCTCTGCGCATTGTCGAAGCGCAGAGATCGGCGATGGCCGGGAAAGCGAGCACAGCGCCTTTTTCTAGCAAGCCTTCTTACGGCGTTCACTTCAATCTACAAACTGATAACAAAAGCTTTATCTATTTTGCAGACTTCAACGCGAGCGGCAGCTATAGCGATCCTACTTTCTGTAATACCGTAACTGGCGAGTGTTTGGCGAAAATCACTCTGAACCGCGCGAACACTATCTCGAATATCGCTTATTACTATTCGGCCGGAGGTCCGACTACCCTAAATAACCTGACTGTTACTTTCACCCGCCCCGCATCTGATGCTGCTATAAGCTCAAGCACTCCTCCCTCCAGTACCGTCCTCTACGCCCAGATTACGGTAGCGTCTGTCTCCGGGACGACGGCTAGAATAAAAATTTATCCGTCGGGCAGAATTCAAATAAACTGATGAGGAGGGCAAGAAAAAATTTTGGATTCACGATTATCGAAACCATGATCGCGATATCGCTTTTTCTGGTGGTGGTCATGGCGGGGATGGACGCGCTCTTGAATGCGAACGTGGTGCATCAGAAGTCTCAAGATATGCGCTCCATTCTCGACAGCCTGAATTTCATTATGGAAGACATGGGGAGGAATATAAGAACAGGATACAATTATCACTGCTATACTGGGGGTGCATCAATCCCTGTAAATCCCGGTGATCCCGATGTGCAGCCGCTCAGCTGCGCTTCCGGCTGGGGAATTTTATTTGAGCCGGCGACCGGAGACAGCACGACCGCCGACGGGGACCCGATAGATTACACCGACCAGTGGGTTTATTATTTCGGCCCAGATACCGGATTGCCAGGTTCGCCTTATTCGATCTGGAAAAAAACCTCCGCCCCGTATTCTTCGGCAAGTTTCGTCAAGCTAAATACCGATGAAGTGGTTCTCAACTCCGCGTCGTCCGGTCTCTCTGTTTTGGGCGCAGAGCGCCCGACCACAAATACCCAGCAGCCTCTCGTTAGCATCCGTCTTTCCGGCACAATTACGTTTAAAAATCAGATTACCCCATTTTCTCTGCAAACCACGGTTTCCCAGAGAGTAATCGATGTTTTGCCATGATCAAATTTACGAAAAATTCAGGTTTCACTTTGGTCGAGACACTGGTCGCGCTTTCGCTCTTCTCGGTCGCGCTCCTTGGGGTGATCGTCTCTCTGGGGCAGGGGATTTCCGATACCGGGTACGTAAAACGGAAAATGACCGCGGAATATCTCGCGGCTGAGGGGATAGAATACATCCGGAATTTTAGGGATACCTACACTCTTTATTCCGCAACCGGTCAGGCCGGCTGGACGAGCTTCAACAGCCGGCTTACGGGGGCAAATTGCAATACTACTGGATGTTATTTTAATTCGAGCGGGGTGAGTTATACGGATAACACGACCCCGATTTATGATCTTACTCTCACCAGTTGCGCAAGTTGTCCGACCCTCTACTACCATTCGACCACCGGCAAATACGATTATGACCCGGTCGGCGGAGTCAACTCCGGATTCAGTAGGAAAATCAATACTTCAGCGGTGAATGTTAACGAAACGAGAATATCCTCGACGGTAACTTGGACGGAAAAATCGCGTACCTACAGCATTACCTTTTCGGAGAATTTATATAACTGGGTTGAGTAAATGGAAATTACAAAATTAAAAATTAAAAATTATCGTTCAGGGTTCGTACTCCTTTTCGCGGTAACGCTCGCGAGCATTCTGCTTGCTATCGCGATCGGTGTCTCCAACGTAGCGCTCAAAGAAGTGAACTTTTCGACTTCCGCGCGTTCCTCAAGCGAGGCAATATTCTCCGCAGACACGCTTGTTGAATGCGCGCTTTATTACGATAGGGGCGATCTGGATCGGTTCAGATGGCCGAACCCAGGGGGCACGATCAGCTGCGGCACTTCAGCGAACATAACTCCTGCTATCTCCGGGAACGCTACCGCGTGGTCCTACATTTTTCCCGCAACATTCGGAAGCGCGGGAGGGAATTGTGCTGTCCTTACCATTTCGAAAGACGCTTCGAGCCCGCCTGTGGTAAATACAACGATCGTTTCCAAGGGCTACAACATCGGAGACGCGAGTTGCAACTCTTCGAGCCAAAGCCGCACCGAGCGTGAACTCCTGGTCTATTACGGCATCTCCGCCGGTGCACCCCCGCCCCCCCCACCGCCGCCTCCCCCTCCGCCTCCCCCATCACCACCTCCACCTCCAACCTTTGTCCGCTCCGGTGGGGCAACCGGCACCTCCTTTAGCTTCGATATCGGCACCGCCGACACCGATCGCTTAGTGGTGGTTATGGCGGATGATGAAAGTGCTGGGATCAACTTAACTGGAGCTACGGTTGGCGGGCAAAACTGTACCTTAGTTGATCGTGCGAACAACAACCTAACCCCGACAGGGAACCATTCGGAAATGTGGTATTGCGATGAAGACAATTTAGGTGCTTCCAATGGCGTAGTTACGGTGGCTATTCAAGGAGGAGATCTCGGCTGGGCCGTACACGCACACCTCTACACCGGCGCCTCCCAAAGCGGGCCATCAGATTCCGGGATTAATCAAACAGTGGTTGGTGGCTCAATTGTATCAGTCTCTGGCATTGATGTACCGGAAAACGGACTAGTGGTGATGAACGCAGGTAACGGTGCTTCTGGAACCTGGAACAGCTGGACCTCTCCGCTTACCGAACGTACGGACGGCCCCAACCCAAGCTCTGCAGTCTTCGGCACCTCAAGCGGCATTGAATCAACCGTCCAGACCGGCAAAACCTACACTGCCACGGCGAGCGTGTCTGACATCCTTCGAGGGACCGGTATTGTGGGGGTTTGGGGAGGAGTATCGCCCCCCCCACCTCCGCCACCTACCAACTACACCCTCACTGTCTCTAAATCAGGTACCGGCTCTGGTACCGTCACTGGCGTCTCGAATCCTACGCAGACGAACATAAATTGTGGAGCCACTTGCTCGCTAAGTTATACCGATGGCACTGTAGTTACAATGACTCCAACTCCAAGCGGCGGCTCAACCTTCGCCGGATGGTCCGGAGACGCAGACTGTTCTGACGGCTCGGTTACCATGAGTGCTACTCGGGCTTGTACTGCAACCTTTAATCTTATGCCTGTAGCAAATGATACATTTACGCAAGCAAGTAATGTAACCCTTGCTTCGCATATACCAACCGGGGCAGGGGCTGGTACGAGCTGGGTAGCGCAAATAGCTGGTGCTAACGTTACCAATAGATCCACGGGAGTAATTGCTGATAGTACCGGTAGCAATGGCAATCGCTACAAGATGAACAACAACCTAGGTTCTAGTCAGATGGATGTCCAAGCTGATTTTACTTCGTCGGGCTCTTCGGGATCCTTTGTCTTTTTCGGATTACTAGCTAGATTGCCCGCCAGTACGGGTACCTCAACCATTGAAGGAAGTTATGACCACGCTGTGGCAGGTGGTTCCTGGGTAATTGGTGATGGAACAAGTTCTGCTTCTACAGCCGAAGCTTGGCCCGGCGGTACGGTAAATATGAAACTAGAGATACGTACGGGCGTTGCCAGACTTTATGCTAATGGAGTATTGAAAGTAACCCTAAATACAAATTTATTTTCTGGTAATAATTATGCCGGTATCTTCTTGGGAAACTTTTCAGGTACTTCCGGCAAAATTACCGCTGACAACTATCAGAGTAGCGGATTTTAGATATCTGTATGGACATGGTTAAAACCGAAAAGAGAATAAAAAAACTCCGGGATGAAGTCGCACGACTGCGCTACGAATACCATGTGGAAAATGTTCCATCCGTCACGGATGAAGTCTACAATTCTCTGACCCGCGAACTTCGAGCACTTCTGAAAGAATATCCGGAGTTCGAAGACCCGAACGCGCCCGAGAACCGAGTGGCAGGCAAAGCGCTGGATAAATTCGTGAAGGTAAAGCACGCCGTGCGGATGCTTTCGCTCAACGACGCTTTCAATGAGAAAGATTTATCCGATTGGGAAAAGAGAATAAAAAAGCTACTTGGAAGCCGGGCTTCTAAGTTGAGTTATTTCTGCGAGATCAAATTTGACGGGCTGGCAGTTTCGCTTACCTATGAAAAAGGGAAATTTACCAAAGGCGCGACCCGCGGAGACGGAGAGGTAGGGGAAGATATCACGCAAAATTTAAAGACCATCAAATCGATCCCGCTCTATCTCTCCGGCCTGCCGGAATATTTCGAAGTACGAGGGGAAGCGCTCTTGTCTAAAAAGATCCTTGCCGAGCTCAACAAGAAAAACGCAAAAGAAGGCAAACCTCTCTTTGCCAATACCCGGAACGCCGCGGCGGGGAGCCTCCGGCAGCTTGACCCGCGCTTAGCGGCGGGGAGAAAACTGGATTTTTTTGCGTATGACATAGTCTCGGCTTCTTCTCAAACCCACTCGGAGAAACATGCACACCTTCGGAAACTCGGGTTCAACGTCGGAGAGAACGATGCGGTATGCGGTGATCTTGCCGAAGTCGAGAACTTCATAAGGAAATTCGAAAAGGCGAGAGCAAATTATCCCTATGGTACGGATGGGGTGGTGGTCTCGGTGGACAACCCCTCGCTCCAAAATACTCTTGGGGTCGTCGGGAAAGCGCCGCGCGGGATGATAGCTTACAAGTATCCAGCGGAGCGCGCTACGACAACCGTGCGTGACATTATCGTAAACGTGGGGCGCACGGGGGTGCTCACTCCGATCGCAGTCTTTGAACCGACCTTGGTCGCGGGCTCGACCGTCTCGAAGGCGACCCTTCATAACGCAGATCAGATCGAGCGCCTGGGGCTGAAGATCGGTGATACAGTCGTCATCGAAAAAGCCGGAGACGTGATACCGGCGGTGGTGGAAGTGCTTCCGCGGATGCGCACCGGCAAGGAAAAAAATTTCAAAATGCCGGAGAAGTGCCCGGTTTGCGCTTCGCCAGTTCGCAAAAAAGAACTGGTAGCTCATTATTGTACGAACCCTAAGTGTCCCGCCAAGAACGAAAGATACCTCGAGCACTTCGTCTCGGTTTTAGAAATTTACGAACTCGGGCCCAAGAACTTACGACGGTTTAAAGATGAGGGCCTTATCTCCGATGCGGCCGACATATTTACGCTAAAAAAAGAAGATATCGCGATGCTCGAGAGATTCGGCGAAAAATCGGCGGAAAATATCATTGCCGAGATTGATGCGAAGAAAAAAGTTCCGCTCTCCCGCTTTCTCTGGGCACTCGGGATACTGCACGTTGGGGAGGAAACGGCACGTGACCTGGCGCGGGAATTCGGGACGCTGGAGAAAATCGTGAAGGCAGACCTCGAAGACCTAGACTCGATCGAAAACATTGGACACGCGGTGTCCGCCAGTGTGTACGAGTTTTTCATAGATAAAAATAATCTTAATTTCCTAAAAAAGCTCGAGAAAAACGGCGTCGAAATAGAAAAAGAAGGCAAGAAGAGAAAAGGTAAATTTAGCGGACAGACATTCGTTCTCACCGGTACGCTTGAGGCGATGTCGCGCGAGATTGCAAAGGAGCGCATACTTGCTTTGGGTGGCAAAGTGGCGAGCTCGGTCTCAAGTCAGACTTCTTATGTTGTTGCTGGCTCGGATCCTGGCTCCAAATTCACTACCGCAAAGAAACTCGGGGTTAAAATTTTAAGCGAAGAAGAATTTTTAAAGCTACTTGCCTAGCGCCTTCTGTAAAACCGGATAAATTTTTTCCGCAAT
This sequence comes from Patescibacteria group bacterium, assembly GCA_038063535.1. Lineage (GTDB taxonomy): Bacteria > Patescibacteriota > Minisyncoccia > Phycocordibacterales > UBA9973 > UBA9973. Next base: position 157,665 of record JBBTUV010000003.1, read on the forward strand.
CTTTTTATAGCCGGCATCGTTTGGGTGGATGCTGTCAGACATAAATTCGTCGTGGCTGAGGAGGCCTTTAAGCACATTTGGCACATAGAGAGCGCCTCGCTTTTTTGCCAGTTCTTCGTAACGTTGATCGTACTGGTCAGTTAAAAATCCGCCTCGAACCCCAAGCAGAATTACCAGCACGCCGGACTCCTGGAGCCGAGCGATAATCTTGTCAAGGTTAATAAATGTCTGCTCTGCTGGGATTTTCCCTAGGAAGTCATTTCCGCCGAGGAGAAGAAGAACAATTCTGGGATTCTCACTAAGAACTTCCGTGAGGCGACGGAGTCCATCTTCTGTTGTATCTCCGGCGTGGCCCATGTTTAATATTGGCTCTCCAACGAGTTTTCCGAGCTTCGCCGGGAAGGCGTTACCTTCGGTTGCCCCCACTCCCTCGACCAAGCTATCGCCAAAGGCGATAATTATGCCTTCTTTGGGAGGGAAATTGGTAATAGCGGGTGGTTTTTTGAAAAGGAGGAGGAAGATACCGCCGAGGATAATTACCATAGTAGTAATGACAAGAATTTTTTTCATGACTTTACTCACTCTAGATTATAATATAGATTGTATTGAAATGGAGGCGTCGCATAGCGGTCTAGTGCGCACGCTTGGAAAGCGTGTAGGGTGAAAGCTCTCGACGGTTCGAATCCGTCCGCCTCCGCCAGAAAACGAAACGAGCCGTCCGGAAGCTTCATGCTTCAGGACGGCTTGCGTGCTAGGGGGAGGGCACTCGCTCGTCGGGTCTTCCATTCCTCAAACCGACTCTTCACTGCGTCGAGGAAGTAAGAGAAGATCCACCCATCCAGGAAGTTTACTCCGATAAACCAAGCCAGAGTAAGCTTGATCTCTCGGAGCCCCGATCCCGACAGTAGAGCAAGAGGGAGGTAGGTGAAGGCTTGAAAAACCGTGTTTGTCACGAACCCCGATGCCCACTGCCGGAAGAACTTCGATTGGTGATATAATTAACCATTATAAATTAATCTCCCTCCGCCTCTGGCGGAGGATAATTATGATCGATATTGCGATAAATTATTGGGCGGTTCTGGTTGCGGCAATCGTTAACTTCGTAGTCGGCTGGCTCTGGTATGGTCCGCTCTTTGGCAAGATGTGGAAGGGTTTAATGGGCATGACCGATGAGTCAATGAAGGCAATGGCGATGAAACCTATGACGGCGATGTTCTGGGGTTTCGTCTCCTCGCTGGTTCTCGCCTATGTGCTTGTACATTTTGTTGTCATGGCCGGAGCGGTCGGTATAGCGGGCGCGTTTTCGCTTGCTTTCTGGTTGTGGCTCGGTTTTATGGCCACCCAGAGCATCGGAGTTTACCTTTGGGAGGGTAAGCCATTTAAGCTTTTTGTCCTCTGTGCTGGATATCAGCTAGTTGCGACCTTCCTCGCGGCGCTTGTTCTCGTGCTTTGGATGTAAAAATGATATAGGAAAATAGAGCAATGCTTGGGGCAATTTTCACTATCGTGGGACTATCGCTTTTCGAAGCGGTCTCTTCCGTCGACAATGCCATCATAAATGCCGAGGTACTTTCCACCATGGGCGCTCAAGCCCGCAGGTGGTTCCTGACTTGGGGCATGTTTATTGCGGTGTTCCTCGTCCGCGGGCTTTTGCCGTTTCTGATCATCTGGGTTTTTAATACCTCTCTCTCCCCGTTTCAGATTTTCTCTGCCGCTTGGTCTAGTGATCCAGTAGTAGGGGAATCTATCCAAAAATCAGCGCCGATACTCCTGGTTGCCGGCGGAGTGTTTCTTCTATTTTTGTTTTTGCATTGGCTTTTCCTGGAAGAGAAGAGACTAGGCTTACCGAAGGCGGAAAAATTCTTTATGTCCAAAGGGGTTTGGTTCTATGCCGCAGTTTCTATTTTGCTTTCTATCATTGCCTGGTTCGCGCTCAAAGAAAGCAATCTGATGGGGTTCGGGGCGGTAGTGGGCTCCACGCTGTTTTTCATCACTCACGGCTTCAAGCAAAATGCCGAAGAGCAGGAGCGAAAGTTGCTGGGCAGCGCGCATTCTGACCTCTCTAAACTGTTTTTCCTCGAAATCATAGACACTACTTTCTCCATAGACGGAGTGCTGGGAGCTTTTGCCTTTACTCTTTCTGTCCCCTTGATTTTAATCGGAAACGGTTTTGGCGCTCTACTTGTGCGGGAACTGACGCTCCGCAACATCGAGAGAATTAAAAAATACGCATATCTTAAAAACGGAGCGATGTACTCCATCCTCGTGCTCGGAGTAGTCATGATATTGCACAGCTTCGGCTTTCATATTCCGGAGTATGTCTCTCCGCTTTCAACCTTCATCATCATCGGATTTTTCTTTTGGAAATCTCATATGGAACTCCGGCTGGTATAATGGGCTCATGGCGCCCGATCTTCTAGCCGAATACGAGAGCGAATACAAAAAGCTGAATAAAAAACAGCGCGAGGCGGTGGAGGCCATCGAAGGGCCGGTAATGGTAGTGGCCGGCCCGGGCACGGGCAAGACCCAGATATTGGCGCTCCGGATCGCGAACGTTTTAAAAAAGACTGACATCAAGGCCGATGGGGTTCTTGCGCTTACTTTTACCAATGCCGCCGCCCTGGCCATGCGTACGCGCCTCTCGCTATATATCGGCGCGGATGCGGAGAAGGCGGGCATTTTTACTTTCCATAGTTTCGGTCTCACCCTGATTGAAGAATATTATTCTGTGCTCGGTCTCGCGGCTGCACCGACGCTTCTCGAAGAAAAGCGGACCATCTCTTTTTTTGAGGAATTGCTTCGTACGCGCAAATGGCAATACCTCCTGCCGCGCTTCGATGAAGGCCGATATTTTTCCGATCTTAAGTCCATTATCTCCGCGCTCAAAAGAGAGATCATTCGGCCGGAGGAAGCAATCAACGCCTTGGATACGGAGATAAAAAATTTTGATAACGATCCGGCAAATATTTCTTCCCGCGGCAAAAATAAAGGCGAAATAAAAGAAGAGGCCAAGCGGCGGCGGGAAGTACTCGGGAAAACCCGCGAGGCTCTGGAATTCTACGCTCTTTACGAAGAGGCGAAGAGGGAACAAAACGTCATTGACTACGACGACGTCATGACCATTCTTGTGGAGCTTGCGGGTAGCGCCGATGTCCGCTCTGACATTTTAGAGCAGTACCTATATGTTCTCGTCGATGAGCACCAGGATTCGAGCGGTCTTCAGAATGAATTTTTGAAAAAGATTTGGGGCGACGTCGAGGAGCCGAATATCTTCGTGGTCGGGGATGACCGCCAGCTCATTTACGGCTTTGGGGGCGCTTCCATCGCTTATTTTTACGGCTTCCGAGATAATTTTCCCGGCGCGAAGCTGATCGGCCTGGTGGAAAATTATCGCTCCACACCGCTCATCCTCGAAATCGCAGAGCATGTTCTTCCCGGGAAACTGACCGAAGAGAAACTGCGTAGCCAAAAGAAGGATAGCCATCCCATCGGAGTGTGGTTCTCTCAAGACCAAGAAGCTGAAATCCTCGAAGCGGCCGGTGCTATCAAAGAAAAGATTGCCGAAGGCATACCCGCCGAGGAATGCGCAATACTTATGCCCAAGAACGCTCATGTCCGCCGAGCCATAGCGGTTCTGCGCGCCGCCGGGCTACCGGTTTCTATTCGGAGCGCGCTTGCGCTCCTTGCGCTCCCGGAGGCACAATCCTTTATTCGGGTGCTTCGAGTAATGAGAGACTCTGCCGACCACCCGACTCTCGCGCTTACGCTTTTTGATCCGATTTCCGGAGTTGCGGCAGAAGAAGCGCACCAGTTCCTCTCCTCGGGCGGCCTCAGAAATTTTTCCCTTTCTGGCCCGCGCACCGGCAATCTCCTTTCCGGTGTCATAGATAAATGGTTCGAGAAACTCTCGCTTTGGGCCAAAGGCGGGGCGGGAAGCTCTTTGGCCGCATTCGTCACCCCGATTGCCCGGGAACTTTTGGATGCGGAAACGGCGCGGGCGTTTCTCTCGCTCTTAAAGCAAAAAAACGAAACCGAACCGGAACTTGGGCTTGACGGATTTATTAATTTCCTCGATCGAATCCAAAAATATGGCGAAGACCTCGAGATAGAAGGGGAGAGCGAAAGCCCCGGCGCGAGGGTGCTCACACTCCACGGCTCCAAAGGCCTCGAGTTCGAATTTGTCTGGATAGCGCACATGGACGAGCGGTCGTTCACTTCCGAGAGGCGGCGAGCTTTTGCGTTGCCCGAGCCCATTCTTGCGCGGCTCGAGAAAGAAGATCTCGAAGTCCACAAGCGCGAGCTTTTTGTAGCCATCACCCGTGCCAAACGTTTTGTGAACATATCCTATTCCGGAGGAGAACTGGCGCACGCGGCCGCGGCAATTCCCGAAAATCTTCTGGTCTTAAAGAAGCCAAATGTTGAAAAAAGAGAAACTCGCACGGGCCAAAATAATTTTGCGGAATTAGCAAAAGCGCAATTCGTGCGACGCAATGTTTCCGTCTGGCTCCTCAATAATTTTTTTGAGTGCACCCGCAAATGGTATTTTCTGAATATTCTGGGCCTCCCCGAGAAAAAAAATGCCGTGCTTGAATACGGCAAAGCGGTGCATAGTGCGATTAGTCAGATCATAAACCAGAAGCGTCCCGTGACAGAGGCGGATGCGAAAGCTGTGGCGGCAAATACGGTGGCGGAGACCGGTTTCTGGCAGGGCGCCGAGGCTGAAGAGGTAAAAAAGTCGGTAGCGGAGGTGCTCACGCGTTTCGCTCTGAAGCGGCTGCCTGAGCTGGGGCAGGATTTTAAAAGCGAGCGCAGCCTTTCAGGCCGTCTCGAGAAACTACCGCGCTTTTCTCTTTACGGCAAGATCGATCTAGTAGAGCGCCTGCCGGATGCAATTCGAGTCGTCGATTTTAAGACCGGCAGTGCGAAAAGAAAATCGGAAATAGAAAAACTCGATCCTGAGGGCCGGCCGAGCGCGTATCTTCGCCAACTCGCCATGTATGCGCACCTCCTTGCGCCCGAAGCGCGGGGACTGCCCATCATCGGGCGCCTGGAATTTGTCGAGGCCGACGGCGATTTTTATGAGAGAAAGATAACTAAAGAAGATATAGGACTTCTCGAGAAAGATATTGCGGACTATGCGCGCCTGGTCGAGAGCGGGGAGTGGCTCAAGCGCGAATGCAATTTCAATTCCTACGGCAAAAATATAGAGTGTGCGTATTGCAAACTCTCTCTAGCGTATAAATAACTTATCGAATCTTTCCGCCGAAGTTCTTTTTCGTCTCGGATTCCAGCTTTTTGTGTAAAATGTCGATTTCTTCTCCCGTTAGCGTGCGTTCAAGCGAGCGGTAGGTGATGCGGTAGGCATAGCTTAATTTACCCACTCCGAATTTTTCTACGTTTTCGTATTTATCAAGAAGCTCCACTTGCTCCACGAGTCCGGGGGCTATCTCGCGAACAAAGTCAAAATAGTCATTCGGGACGAAGTTTGCGGCCACAATGAAAGAAATGTCGCGCACGATTGGCGGGTACTTGCTTACCTCCTTGAATTTTTGGTTCAGTTTTAGCTGGGCCTTTACTCGCGAATCTGCGGACCAAAGAAGTCGTATATCCGGTAGCTCCATCGAGGCCATCGCCAGACGCTCGAGGCCGAAGCCGAAGGCCCAGCCGTTGTAGCCTTCGAGCCCGAGATTTTTAAGAACGCTCTTTCTTACCATCCCGGAGCCCACCATCTCTACCCATTTGCCGCCGAGCTCCGCTTCCATTTCAAAAGAGGGGTCGGTGTAGGGGAACTGGTGATCGTAAAAGCGGAAGTTTATATTTCCGAAGATGCTCGTAGCGACTTCGGATAGAGTATGCTTGAGATCATCGGGCGTAATCGTACGCACACCGTCGGGCGCGATGAGCCAGCCGCCGAATTGGTGAAAGACGTTCATGTGGGAGCGGTCGATCTCATCTTTGCGGTAGACTTTGCCGTAGCAGATGGCGCCCAGAGTGTCTTTCGCGGCGATCCTTTTCTTTATCTCCGGTTGATTCAGATAGTAATACCAGAATACTGTGTCGTGGGTGCGAAGGACATGACCTTCGTCGACGTAGTAAGTGTCCGAGGGGCTCCGCGCCGGGTGCCCCGGGGGCATGTTGAAAAGGTCGAAGAGTATCTCGGTCGGGACGATCTCGGGGATTTTGATGTTGTCAAAGCCTTTCAGGGAGGGTACCGCGCTTGCTCGGTCGACGACTTCTTTGACTGGGCTTCCGGGCGTGCGGGAGAGGTCCGGCATGGCGAGATAGCGCCGGATGCGTGCGCCTTCGGGGTCCGTCCGTTTCTCGAGCGAGCGTTTGATTGCTTCTTCGTCCGGGGAAGTGATCTCAATAGTTGACATACTAATGAGTTTAATGAGAAGGGGGAAAAAAGTAAAGGTTTTCCACATATTGTTGATTTTTGGAGAAGGTTTGGTATAATATAAGCGAAGGCTCACCCCAACACGAGGAGATTGCTTATGGATCACCTGGATCCAACCTTTCTGAGACACCCCAGCAGGGTGCGCCCCAGAGAGGGATGCCACGAACCCGGTCCGCTTCTGACGACCGGGGGACGTCCTGTTGTTCAACCTCCCACCCCCGACCCTATACCGGTCGAGGCGCAGGAAGAAACCGAGCCCCTGGATTCCCTCGTGGAGTTCCCCGGTATCGGCTGAGCAAGCACAAGCAGAAGTTCTTTCCACCGGGAGCGAAGCTCCCAAAATCGCACCACCAACTCTTCTCGCTTCAGGAGCAAAAAAGAGATGCCTCTGCCGAGACCGTGGGACTGCCAGGAATGGGCGGACGAAGCCGCCGCCAAACAAGTGCAGTCTCAAAGAGCAGCCACGCACAAGAATCTCGACTGGCGAACGGCGCAGCGGCTGGTTGAACGTCACCCTGAGCTGATTCAACCCAAACCCGATGCTCCCGGCAACGACAGGAGCATGCAGGATCCCTCCCCGTAGGACCCAATCATCGTGGTGCCAGTAGATCGCAGTGAGAAAGCGGCGCTACGAGGTTGTAGCGCCCTTTTCCTTTTCCACACTCTTAATTTTGCATACCTGGTTTACTTTTGATAAAATATTTTTATGATTATTCACAGCGCAAAGATTTACTTTTTCTGCCTTTTTCTCTCTTCTCGGCAAGAAGGTTGATCTTTGTGCTGTAAAACAAACTACAACTCAAAGATCAGCCTTCTCCCGAAGGCTGATTTTGTTCTTTCCCTTCTTCTAGGAGGCAAGCAGAGATGTGTGAAAAGCCCACTGACCCCACCCCCGAGGCGGACTTCCAACCCGCCACCCCGCAGGATCCCCAGCACTTGCAGTTGCCTGAAAAGAAGGAGGTACCGACTGGCGAAGTTCCACGTCGCCGGAGCCGGTATGACAGCGGAACGTTTGGGAGGTAAGTACTCCTAACGCACCGCAACCGTGGAATGGGCGGCTACAAACAGTAGGCGCCCTTTCCTTTTTTATCCATATTTTTCAACACTTTTTTACTGGCTATGTCTGCCAGAATTTGCTATAATAGGGACATAAATGGCCAAAGAAAAAGAGGCAAAAAACGGTAGTGGACACCACTACAGCGCGAAAGACATATCGGTTTTGGAAGGCTTGGAGCCAGTCCGGCGGCGGCCCGGCATGTATATCGGAACGACCGGCCCGGAGGGGCTTCATCATCTAGTCTGGGAGATTTTCGACAACTCCCGCGACGAGGCGATGGGCGGATTTGCGAGCGACATCGAAGTCGTGCTCCTGCCGGGCAATCGGATTCGTGTCACCGACAACGGCCGGGGCATCCCTGTCGACATCCACAAGCAGACGAAAGTTTCCGCGCTCGAGACGGTCATGACCACGCTTCATGCTGGAGGGAAATTCGGCGGCGAGCAGGCCGCTTACAAAGTCTCCGGGGGTCTGCACGGCGTCGGTGCCTCGGTCGTGAATGCTCTTTCATCCTACTTCCGTGCCGTCATTCACAAAGACGGCGGGGAGTACCTGCAGGAATATTCCCGCGGAGAAAAAAAATCGAAAGTAAAAAAGGTCGGACCTTCCAAACTCTCCGGCACCGTCATCACCTTCGAGCCGGACCAGGAGATATTCAAGGATATCAGGTTCGACTGGGGCACTATCGTTTCGCACCTGCGTCAGCAGGCGTACCTCGTGCGCGGCATGCGTATCACTCTTATCGATGCCCGTGGCTGGGACGAAAAAGGTCCCTCCGGAGACGACGTTTTTTATTTTAGAGACTTGGGTCTCGAGCTACCATCGCTCACTTTTTATTTCGAAGGAGGTTTAATATCGCTCGTCAAATTTTACAACAAGCTCCAAAAGCCGGTCCAGAAAAATATCTTTTACGTTTCCAAAGAAGAAGCCGGAGTCGGGGTGGAGATTGCGCTTCAGTATGTGGACGACATCGTCGAGCGGATAACCCCATTTGCGAACAATATTTACACCGCCGAAGGCGGAACGCACCTGACCGGTTTCAAGACTTCTCTTACGCGCACGCTCAACACCTTCGTAAAGAAAAACGAAATGCTGAAAGAGGCAGAGGGAGGTTTTACCGGCGAGGACGTGCTCGAGGGCCTGACCGCTGTCATATCTGTGAAGCTCCAAGAAATTCAGTTCGAAGGCCAAACGAAGGCGAAGCTCGGGAGCGTGGAGGCCCAAGGAGCAGTGGCGACCGTTTTCGGAGATGCATTTGCGAATTTTCTTGAAGAGAACCCTGACGATGCAAGAGCCATAATAAACAAGTCTATTTTGGCACTCAAGGCTCGGAAGGCCGCCAAGGCGGCAAAGGATTCGGTCTTGCGCAAGGGCGCGCTTGAGGGCATGACCCTTCCCGGAAAACTTGCCGATTGCCAGAGCCGCGACCCGAGCGAGAGCGAACTATTCCTCGTAGAGGGAGATTCGGCAGGGGGGAGCGCCAAGCAAGGCAGAGACAGGCGAACGCAGGCGATACTGCCGCTTCGCGGGAAGATTCTTAACGTCGAGCGAGCGCGCATCGACAAAATGCTTGCCTCGAAAGAAGTGCGGGCGCTGGTGATAGCGCTCGGGACTTCAATCGGGGACACCTTTGACACATCAAAGATCCGTTATCACAAGGTAATCATCGCGACCGACGCGGACGTGGATGGCTCGCACATCCGGACCCTCCTCCTGACACTTTTCTATCGCTATTTCCGGCAAGTGATCGAGATGGGCTATATTTATATCGCTCAGCCTCCACTTTATAAAATAAAAAAAGGAAAAGAAATTTTTTACGCATATACCGATGCAGAGAAAGCGAAAGTTGTCGGTAAAGACGCAACCGTGAATGAGATAGAACCAGCCGAGGGTCCCGAGCCTACTGAGGGAGAGGAAACCGAAGAAACTAAAACCAAAACAGCCAAAGTGCACATTCAGAGATTCAAAGGCTTGGGTGAAATGAATCCGGAAGAGTTATGGGAGACGACGATGGATCCTTCCCGCAGGATCTTAAAGAAAGTCGACATCGAAGATGCTGAAGAAGCGAACAAAATTTTCGATATCCTGATGGGCTCGGAAGTCCCGCCGCGCAAATCTTTCATCCAATCGAACGCCAAACTCGCCGAGATCGATATTTAAGATTTATTTTTGATTTCCTCTTTTAGGCGCGCGATGAAGTCTTCGATGAGAATTCCTTCGATTTTTTCGTCATTGCGGCCTTCGATGGTGAATTTGCGAGTCTCTTTTTCCTTGTCACCGATAACAACCAAGTAAGGCACCTTTTCCACCTTGGCTTGTCTCACTTTTTTGCCGAGAGTCTCATTCGATTCATCAAGCTCGGCCCGAATGCCAGCGTCCATGAGAGATTTATAAACATCCTGTGCGCACTCCAAATGTTTTTCGCTCGAAATCGGCAAAACTTTCACCTGCACCGGTGAGAGCCAGAGAGGGAAAGCACCGGCGTATTTCTCTATGAGGAAGGCGATAGTGCGCTCGATCGAGCCGATCGAGGAACGGTGCACAACGAACGGGCGATGCTCCTTGCCGTCTTCGCCCACGAAAGTCAAATTGAAACGAACAGGCGAGGACAGATCGTATTGCACGGTGAATGCCGTATCTTCCTTCCCATTTGCATTTTTCATCTGCACATCGATCTTCGGCCCATAGAAAGCGGCGTCGCCTTTCATCTCCTCGAATTTGACACCGCGCTTTTTCATCAAGCCGCGCAGAAGTTTCTCTGCCATGTCCCAGCCGGCATCGTCTTTGTAATATTTTTTTGTGTCAGCCCGGTCACCCAAGGAAAGTCTGTACCAATAGTCTTTGCCGAACTCAAGCCCTAGGACGCCGTTCGCAAATTCGATCAAGTCGAGCGCTTGGCCCATCTCTTGGACTGCCTCCCCCTCGCTTTTGCAGATAATATGAGCATCCGAAAGACAGAAGCTGCGCACTCTCTGGAGGCCCATAAGTTCGCCCGACTGCTCGAAGCGGTAGAGCTTGGCAAGCTCGGCGATGCGCATTGGCAGATCGCGGTAACTCCGCGGTCGAGAGAGATAAAGCTGAAAATGGTGCGGGCAGGTCATCGGCCGGAGCATAAACTCCTCGTCTTCTACTTTGATCGGCGCATACATCGAATCCTTGTAGTATGGATAATGGCCGGATTTTTCATAAAGCGCCAGGCGTGCGATGTCCGGAGTGTAAACGTGCTGGTACCCTCGTTTTATCTCCTCGTCGACGATGAAACGCTCGATTTCCCGTCGGATAGCCGCACCTTTTGGGAGCCAGACCGGTAGGCCCTTACCGATAGTTTCGTCGATATAAAAAAGCTCCAATTCTTTGCCCAGTTTCTTGTGGTCCCTGTCTTCTGCCATAGGGGAATAATATCACATAATGTTTGGCTTTTCAGCACTGCTGTGTTAGGATAAATTCACTATGGTAGTACGAATGAGGAGCACAAAATCCCATACAGGAAACCGCCGGGCGCATCACGCGCTTAGGGCCCTCAAACTTTCAGTTTGCTCTAACTGTAAGGCCCCCATGATACCTCACAGGGTATGCAGGAATTGCGGATTTTACCGAGGGAAAAAAGTTCTTGATCTCGTACGGAAAACGGAACGAAAGCAAAAGAAAGAGAAAGAAAAAAAGGCGAGGACGTAGTAAATGGCAAATCGGCACCTTTCAAGGTCAATAGTGCTCCAGACGCTTTTCGAGTGGGATTTCAAGGCCGGAAAGAATTTCGACTTGAGGGAAGCCCTCGCGCGGAATACGAAGGAGTTCGCGCCCGGCCTCGAAGAGGATTCTTTCGTTTATACGCTCGCCGGCCTCGTGCTCAAAAAGAGGAAAGTAGTTGATGAAATCATTGAGAAAGCCGCTCCGGATTGGCCGCTTGAGAAAATTTCTCTGGTGGACAGGAACGTCCTTCGTATCGGCCTTACCGAGCTTCTTTTCGGCGACCGCAAAGAAGTGCCTCCGAAGGTGGCGATCAACGAAGCGATCGAACTAGGCAAAACTTTCGGCGGAGAAAATTCCGGCAAATTCGTGAACGGCGTCCTGGGCGCGGTTTACAAGGAAATCGGTGAACCGGGCAAGGACGAAAAGAGCCGGAGGAAAAGCAAAGACGAACCTGTCGACCCGAGCAAACTCCCGGTGGAAAAATTCGGCGGCGCGGTTATTTACTCGAAGAGGGGAAATGAGACCTACTTCGCTTTCGTCCACGATGTTTTCGGCTACTGGACACTTTCCAAAGGACATATCGAAGAAGGGGAAGATGAAGAGGAGAGTACAAAAAAAAGAATTGAGGAAGAGATTGGGCTTAAGATCAATATTGTCGAGAAACTCGGAGAAAACGAGTACATCGCGTCGCACCCCGAGAAAGGAAAAATTCTCAAAAAAGTGACATACTATTTAGCCGAGAGCGAATATCGCGAGCTCGTGCTCGCTCCCTCCGGAGGGCTCGATGGGGCCAGGTGGTATCTCCTCTCCGAGATTCCCGAGCTTCGAATTTACGCCGATATTATCGGCCTTTTAGCCAAAGCGGTGGAAAAAATAACCAAAAAGCAATGAAAGACTTTTCCGAATTCGAAAAAAAGACGGGCATAGTTTTCAAAGACAAAGATCTGTTGAAGCAGGCCTTCATTCATCGCTCGTACTTGAACGAAAACCCAAGCACCGGCCTTTCCCACAATGAGCGTCTCGAATTTCTTGGCGACGCGGTCCTCGAGCTTATTGTTACTTCCTATCTCTACAAAAAATTTCCCACTTATACGGAAGGAGAGCTCACTGCCCTCCGAAGTGCTTTGGTGAACGCTGTCATCATCGGTGAAGTTGCCCAGGCAGTTGGCATGAACGAGCATCTTCTCCTTTCACGAGGCGAGTCGAAGGGAAACGGGAAGGCTCGACTTTACATACTGGCCAATACCTATGAAGCTTACGTCGGCGCGCTCTATCTCGACCAGGGGTACAAGCGGGCGGAGGACTTCGTCGAGGGGACGCTTCTCCCGAGAACCGAAGGGATAATTGAGAAGAAACTATGGCGGGACGCGAAATCCCTCGTGCAAGAGAGAGCCCAGGAATACTTTTCAGTCACTCCCTCATACAAGGTGCTTTCCGAATCAGGCCTTGACCACGACAAGCATTTCACTGTCGGCATATATTTTGGTCCGGAGATGATCGCAAGCGGCCGGGGTAAGTCGAAACAGGAGGCAGAACAGGAAGCCGCTCGCGAGGCGTTAAAAGTGAAAAATTGGCTCGACTAGTATGCGGCTCAAGAACCTCGAACTTCACGGCTTCAAATCTTTCGCGGGGAGAACCGTCCTCGAATTCAAGCATCCGATCGTCGCGGTAGTAGGCCCGAACGGCTCGGGAAAATCAAATGTGGTGGAAGCCTTCCGGTTCGTCTTGGGCGAGCAGTCGATGAAATCGATGCGTGGCAAGGCCGGTGCGGACCTTATTTTCAAGGGCTCGAAATCACTCTCGCGTTCGCCGAAGGCTGGAGTGACGGTGTCTCTCGATAATGCCGACCGGGTGTTCAAACTAACAGTCGAAGAGGGTAATGACATAAATCTTAATTTCGATACGATCTCGATTTCTCGCGAAGTCTATCCCGACGGGGAGAGCATATATTCTCTTAATGGCACGGAAGTGCGCTTGAAGGACATCGTGAATCTCCTCGCATCGCTCAACATCGGATCTTCTGGGCACCACATCATTTCCCAGGGCGAAGCGGATAGAATTCTTTCCGCAAATCTGAAAGAGAGACGTGAGATGGTGGAAGACGCTCTGGGGCTCAAGATCTACCGCTACAAGGTGAGGGATTCTGAGCGCAAACTTGAACGGGCAGAGGAGAACATGAAGGAGGTTTCGCTGCTCCGGAGAGAAAATGCTCCACACCTCGCGTTTCTCCGGAAACAGATGGAGAAGTACGAGCGTGCGGAAGAATTGCGCAAAGAGCTTCGGGCACTCTACCGCGGGTACTTGGCCGACGAATGGCGCTATTTGACGAAGGCAAAATCTGACCTTGGGAAAGAACAGGAGAGGATCGAACGCGAGCTCGGCGAGATTTCAAAGAAGCATCGGGAAGAAAAAGAGGAGGTAGACGGCGAAAACAAAAAGCTGGATGCGCTCAAGCCGCTCGAACAAAGGGCCGCTCGCCTTGTGGCCGAGCGTGCCGAAATCGAGCGCAAACTCGGGCGCCTTGAGGGCATCATCGAGATCAAGGAGAGCAAAGTAAAATTTTCGGACATCTGCCCGGTCTGCGGTTCGAAGATCCTCTCGACGAGTCCCGAACAGGAAGAGAAAAGGAAAGTTGAGGAGAAGGAACTTGTGGAAGCGCGGGCAAGCCAGGATGCCGCCCAGAAAGACAAAGAAAGGATTGACCGGGAACATTCCCTTGCGCAAGAGGAGATCGAAAACCTAAGGAATGAGATCAACAAGGAAATTTCGTCCCTGCGTTCTAAAGAGCAGGAGAAATACGCTCTCAAACTGCGTCAGCAGGAGCTTTCTTCGTCCCTCGAGGTTCTCAAAGTAAGGGGGGGGAGCTTGGCGAAAGAAGCAGAGGCCTTTCGCACGGAGATTCTCGAAGGCGAGGCGCTCATCGGCGCGGCGGTGCACGAATATAAAAAAGCGGATGAGAGCGAAGGGACCGACCGGGTGGGCCAGGAGGAGAGACGCAGAAAGATAGAGAGGATAAAAATAAAACTAGAAGAATCGGGTGAAAGTGGAGGGGCGGATATACAAAAAGAATTTCAGGCGCTCTCCGATCGGGATGCATTTCTCGAACGGGAGCTGGCGGACCTCAAGAAAAGCGCGGAATCGCTCGTCGGGCTTATCGCTGAGCTCAAGGAGAAGATCGATACGGAATTTAAGAGAGGAGTGGACAAAATCAACGTCGAGTTCAAAGAATTTTTCGCACTTATGTTCGGCGGCGGGAGCGCGAGGCTGGGGGTTGTGGCGCCAGTAAAAAGGAAGAACGAAGAATTGGAGGAGGAGGCGGGTGAAACTGAAGAGATCGAGGAGCCGGAGGAGGGGATTGAAATAAACGTGAATCTCCCGCAGAAAAAGGTGAAAGAACTCGCCGCGCTTTCCGGCGGAGAGCGCTCGCTTGTCTCAATTGCGCTCCTTTTTGCCATGTCGCAGGTGAACCCGCCGCCATTCCTCGTGCTTGATGAAACCGATGCGGCGCTCGACGAATCGAACTCCCGAAAGTTTGGCGACATGCTCGAGAAACTTTCCAAAGAGTCCCAGCTCGTCCTTGTCACCCACAACCGCGAGACGATGACGCGCGCCGGCGTGCTTTATGGTGTCACCATCGGCACCGACGGCGCCTCGAAGCTTCTCTCCGTCAAACTCGCCGAAGCCGAAGCAATCGCCGAGTAACTAAAGGTCGTTTTTTTCTTCCTTGCCCAAAATTATTTTATCTGGCTGGAAGGCGGGAGAGAGTTTGACGATGTTTTTTTGCACGCTCATCGAGCCGTCTTTATATAATTTCACACCCAGGAGCAACCCTTGCATAGTTCTCTCCGAGAATCTTTGATCGAAGATTAAGTTCCCGAGCGAATAGGCGATATACCCGCCGTTGTAAACTTCGAAATCCTGCATCACGTGCGGATGATGTCCGACGACCAGCTTCGCGCCGTTGTCGATCGCCCGGTGCGCGAGCACCTCCTGACGGCCGTTATGCTTATCCTGATACTCCTCTCCGAAATGAAATGACACGACCAAAGCATCGACTTGCCTTGCGGCATTCGCGACGATATCGTCAAATCTCGGGTCGCTCGCGAGGAGTATCCCGGAGCGGTTTGAGCTTGCCGCCATACCCCCCGGTCCTTTGTCGGAGAACCCTAGGAACCCGATTCTCATGCCGTATTTTTCGACAATGGCGGGTCGTTCAGCTTCTTCGCGGGTCATTCCGCCTCCGGTCGCGAGAATCTCGTTCTCGGTGAGACGCGAAAGAGTGTCCTCGTAGGCTTCGCGGCCGAAGTCGCCGACGTGGTTGTTTGCGACCGAAAGAATGGTTATCCCCGCGCCACGCAGAGCCGGCACAACCGATGGGTCCATGCGGAAAGAGTAGAGATTCCCTATATCGGTGCCTCTATCCGAAGCCACGCCTTCTAAGTTCGCAAAAGCGATGTCCGCATTTTTCAAAATTTCCAATTTTGAGAAAAGTTCTGAATAATCACCGCCAAAATTTTTCGCTACCGAACTTCTTATACCCCGATCAAGCATAATGTCTCCGCCGAGGACGAGGGTTACGAAATCCGGCTCTTTCGGCTCCGGCGGGGGAGGCGGCACAACCTTTTCCTCGACTTTTGCAAAAAGCGCGTCGCGCTCCGCGGCCGTGCCGTAGGTGATGTTTCTCTTCAAATATCCAAGAATTGATTCGACATCTTTTTTCCGATCGGCTGAGCCAAGCAGTACAATGCCGATCTCTCGCGATTCTTCGGCAAACGGCACCGAAAAAAGAGAAACGACGGTTTGCCGTGCCGGTCCGGTATATCCGCTTTTTCCCCCGAGGTAGCCCGCCCAAGTGAGGAACTGATTGTTGCTTGCCCAGAAATGGCCACCCCTGGTGGCGGAACGCTCGGTGGTAATGGCAAGCAGCTCCGGTCTTTTTTCTTTTAGGTACGTTGTCAACCGGAAAAGATCGGAAGCACTTGATTGATTGCCCGGCGAGAGGCCGGAGGAGTCGCGATAAGTCGTCGAGAGCAAGAGTAGCTCGCGCGCCCGTTCGTTCATTTTTGAAAGAAAAAGTTCTGCACTGAAGCGTTCCGCCAGGGCGGCAGCGGCATCGTTCGAAGATTCAAGTAGAAGCGGGTAAAGGAGGTCTCCCGATTTAAATTCCTCCCCAGCGTGGAGAGAGCCGTTTTTCCCTTCAGTCGCGACCGCTTCTTTGCTTACCTTGATTGCGTCGTCTGGCTTGTATAGTTCGCTGGCTACGAGCGCCGCCATCAGTTTTGAGATCGAGGCTATTGGCAGGATCTCTTTTTCGTTTTTTGTGAGGATGATCTCCCCGGTGCCAAGATCGCCTGCAAGGTATGCCCGCGCGGAGGTGCGCAGTTGCGCTCCGGGATTTTTTGAATAGTAGATTTTCTTCTGGTTTTCGAGGATTGAACCGGAAGAATTCGCGGCAAGCGGGGCCGTCCGGACGCCCTCTCGCAGCGCCAGGCTTCCTAAAAATATAGCTGCAAACAGGGTGCCGAGGAAAAGAAAACGAAAAAAACTGGGGGCCTTCATACTAATACATAATCTATAGTTTTTCTCTCCAAGTCAACCGATTTTACCCTTATCTTCACTTTATCTCCCAGTCTGAATTTCTTTTTTTTGCGCTGACCCGAGAGTTCCATCTTCTTCTCGTTATAAACGTAATAATCGTCGGCGAGATCCCGCATCCGGATGAGCCCTTCCGACTTTGTCTCTTTCTCTTCGACATAAATGCCCCACTCAGCGATGCCCGAGATAATACCCTCGAAAATTTTTCCAATACGCGAGGACATGTACTCGACTTGTTTATATTTTACCGATGCCCATTCAGCATCCTGTGCCCGCTTTTCGGCCGCGGTGGCACTCGTGCACAACTCCTCGAATTCATAAAGTTCCTCATTTTTTATTTTTACCCCCCGCAAGTGCTCGGCGAGAATACGATGGACCATGATGTCCGGATAGCGGCGGATGGGGGAGGTAAAGTGCGTGTAGTATTTGAGGGCAAGGCCAAAGTGGCCGATGTTTTTCGTGGAATAGATAGCCTTGGCCATCGAGCGGACTACCGCGCGGTGGATCGTGTCTTTTTCTGCCTTGCCCTCGAGGCTTTCGAGCAAGCGATTGAGCTCCTGGCTCGGTATTACCCCGCCGCGCAAGGGGAGTCGATAGCCGAAATTTTCGAGGAAAAATCGCAGGTCCTCGGTTTTTTCCCGGCTCGGGAGATCATGCACGCGGTATACGGATATCTCTTTTGAGACCGCCTCTGCCACCCTCTGATTGGCAAGGAGCATAAACTCCTCGACCAGGCGATGCGAATCGCCCCGGGCTTTTTTCACTACCTGTATTGGTCGGCCTGACCCGTCGAGCACGAAACGCACTTCTTCTTGGTCGAGCGACATAGCTCCGGCGAGCATCCGCTCACGGGTCATTTTCTTTGCGAACTGATTCACGAGCGCAAGCTCTTTGTGGTGCGCGCCGGACGGCTTTTTTATCGCTTCCTCGGCCTCTTCGTAGGTGAATCTTTTTTTCGAGTGAATGACGCTTTTCCCAAACCATTCTTCTTTTATTTTTCCCTCTTTGTCCAAAATAAAAACCGCGCTCATCGTAAGACGGTCGACTTCCGGTCGGAGACTGCACAAATCGTTCGAGAGCGCTTCCGGCAACATCGGTATGGTGCGGTCGACAAGGTAGACGGAAGTTCCGCGCTTCCGTGCTTCACGTTCTAGCGCCGAGCCGAGCCGGACATAATGTGTCACATCAGCGATGTGCACTCCGATCTCCCATCCTCTACCCGGGACTTCTTTTATGGAAATTGCGTCATCGAAATCTTTTGCATCGGCCGGGTCTATGGTGAAAGTGAGCGTTTTTCGAAAATCTCTGCGCTCGCGATAGTCGTCTTCGGTTATTCCGCGGTGTTTGATCCGCTCGGCTTCGGCGAGCACATCGGCCGGGAAATCCTCTGCGAATCCGCGCTCCATTGCGATCGCGTGCATCTCCGCGCTGTTCTCGCCGGCCCGACCGAAGACTTTGATTATTTTTCCTTCGGGAGGGAGCTTGGCATCTTTCCAGAAAATAATTTCCGCAAAAACTTTATCGCCGAGCTTAGCGCCGGCGATGTTTTTGGTAGAAACGAGAATGTCTACATACATTTTCGGGTTATCGGGCATAACGTAATGGATGCCACCGCGCTCCTCAAGCTCCCCGGAAAAAGCAATCTTTGCTCGATCGAGAATCTTTACAATTTCATTGCCCCGCACTTCAACCTTGTCTCCGTGAAGCGCGGTATTGAGAGCGCTTGCGGGTATTTCAGTATCCTTATCTCTACCTTCTATCTTTACGTAGCCTGTACCTTTTGAGGTAATAAACATGAGGCCAACTAGGGATTTCATTATGTAAAATATAGCATATTTCTAGCCTTGACTTTTGCCCACAAATATGATATACTGCACGAGGATACATGAACGGGCGCTTAGCGCCCCCTACAAATAGGGAGGATCCATGCGTTATCTCGCGTTGTGCGCCATCATGGCGCTCACCGGATGTGCGAGCACCGGATACAAGCTCGCCGAGGTGTCGGCCCCGTCGGTAGCAGTGATGGGTACCGCGGAAGCATGCCTCGAGCGATCAGCGCCCATTCTCGGTGCCACCGCCGCGGCTGACTATTGCCTGAAGAACAGGGCGATGGAGGTCGGGAGGGACACTTCCACCGCGCGCGCTGCGGCCGATGCGGAGACGAACAAACCGGTCGTGGTCGCCAATCCCTACGGCTCGTACGGAATGTACGGCCGGCGGGGATGTACCTACGACTGGCAGTGCGGTGGTGGGTATATCAGTTCGTGGGGGGTGATCTCACCCTCTCGCGAGCGGACTCACATGTACAATGACCCGCGCTACAACTCGCTTCGGCGAGACGGCGCGCGGGATACCACCGCCCGGGCGCCCTATGTGCGCCCACGCCGTCCCTAAAGCAGGACGGCCGAAGTAAACAGCGCTGCACCGATTCTGGTGCGGCGCTGGTTGTTTTTTAAGCGGATTATGTTAAACTCATTTTCATGTTGAAGATACGATTACAGCGAATCGGCAGGAAGAACGACCCGGCTTTTCGAGCGGTTTTGACGGATTCAAGGAACAGCGCAAAGAGCGGCCGGTTCTTGGAAATTCTCGGCACCTATAACCCGAAGGCCGGCGCGGTCAAGTTCGAAACGGAGCGGATAAAATACTGGCTCGGCCACGGCGCCCAGCTCTCCGACACGATGCATAACTTCCTAGTGCACGAGAAAGTGATAGAAGGCAAGAAAATAAACGTGCTTCCGCGCAAATCTCCGACCAAGAAACGTAAAGAGTTGAAAGAGAAAAAGTAACTTGATATAATCAGAGCAGAGCAGTGAATCAGTAAGGTCGGACACTCTCAAAAGCTATTAAAAATCATATAAACACAGACATGCAAGAATCAGACAGGGAATTCTTGGAATACGTGGTGAAGGCGCTGGTCGACAACCCGAGCGACGTGAAAATCGAGCGGACGGTCGACGAGATGGGCGTGCTTATCACCCTGACTGTGAATCCGGCGGATATGGGTAAGATCATCGGCCGCGCGGGCAATACCGCGAAAGCCATCCGGACGCTTCTGCGCATCATCGGCATGAAGAACAACGCCCGAGTGAACCTGAAGATCAACGAGCCCGAAGGAGGCACGGGCGGCATGCAATCGGAGCCCAGACCCCCGAGACCAGAGACCCCCATGAAAACAGTTGATCAAGCGATGGAGGACTTGAAAGGAATCTAGTTAGTGCGTTTTCATGTGATTACAATTTTTCCCGAAGTATTCGACTCTTATCTCAAAGAGTCTATTGTCGGACGGGCGGTTAAAAGCAAAAAAATATCGATCAGGTTTTATAACCCGAAAGATTTCACGCCGGCCAAAGAACGCGTGGACGGCCGGCCGTACGGCGGTGGCCCCGGCATGGTACTTCGGCCGGAATTATTCTTGAAGGCCTTTGCAAAGATTAGGGCTAAGAATCCAAAGATAATTTTCTTCTCAACAATGGGTAAAAAATTTACAACCGGCTATGCAAAGAGTGCGGCGAAGAAATACAAAGACACAATTTTGATCTGCGGGCGTTATGAGGGCATAGATGCTCGCGTGAAAAAAATCACCAAAGCCGAAGAAATCTCAATCGGAGACTATGTGACCACCGGTGGGGAACTCCCGGCGATGATACTTATAGATTCTATCTCCCGCCAGATTCCAGGCGTCCTCGGACGCTATGATTCGCTCGAAGAGGAGCGAGTATCTTCTAGTGAAGTCTACACTCGACCGGAAGCTCTCAAATACAAGGGCAAAACTTACCGTGTCCCGAAAGTGCTCCTCTCCGGCCACCATCAGAAGATCGACGAGTGGAAAAATTTGACAAAAAAACACCGGTGAGTATACTAGTAGTACTAGATTGAGTCTCGGGTGAAGCATTTATAAATTAAAAGCCCCAAAAGCTTTATTTTTGTATTATGCAAAGCGCCCCGGCTCGCCCCAAGAAATATTTTTCCAGATACAAAAAGCCCCTGATCGAGTTTCCGAACTTGATCGAGTCCCAGCTCAAGTCCTTCAAGTGGCTAGTCGAAATCGGCTTGAAAGAAGTTCTCAAGGAGTTTTCGCCGATTTCGGACTATTCCGGAAAGAAATTCGAGCTCCAATTCTCCTCACTTTCTTTGAGTGAGCCCAATTGCGATGAGAACCACGCGAAAGTAAACAAACTTACTTACCATGGACTGCTCAAAATCAGGGTAAAACTCACCAACAAGATCCTAGGCACTTCCCGCGAGCAGGAGATCTTCATGTCCGAATTTCCGCTTATGACTCCGCACGGTACCTTCATCATCAACGGCGTTGAGCGGGTAATCGTGCCGCAGCTCGCTCGCTCTTATGGGGTTTTCTTCACAGAAACCGAAGGCAAGACCAAGAGATATTTCGGAGCAAAAATCATCCCGGCGCGTGGAGTCTGGATCGAGATCGAATCGGAATCCGACGGGGGCATTTACGTACGGATTGACAAGAAAAGAAAATTCCCCGCCACCTCGCTTCTACGAGTGATGGGGTACTCGACGAGCGAGGCGATACTGAAAGCTTTCGAAAAAAATCCGGCCGCCCAGACGGCGATAAAAGAAAGTCTCGGAAAGGATTCCTCGGAGAAGCTCGATGACTCGTATGTGGAGATATATAAACGCTTACGCGACGGGGACATGGCAACGGCCGAGAACGCGAAGGAATTCATAAACTCGCTTTTTACCGCGGACCGCTACGACCTTTCACCGGTTGGGCGTTTCCGCTTCAATCAGCGCTTCGGCAAATCGCTCGCGGAGGCAGAACTTACTCGAAGGACGATCTCCGGAGCCGATCTCGTGACCGTGCTTGAGCACATCGTCAATCTAAACAATACCCCGGATGCAAAATCGGACGACATCGACCACCTCGGACAGCGGCGAGTACGCCTGGTGGGGGAAATGCTCCAGCAAAAAGTTCGCACCGGTATGATGCAGATCAAGCGAAATATTCAGGATAGGATGTCGATTATTGACGCGGATACCGCTATGCCGATCCAAGTCATTAACCAGCGCCCACTTCAGGCTCGTATCAAGGAATTTTTTACCACCAATCAACTCTCCCAATTTATGAACCAGGAGAACATCCTAGCCGAGCTTGAGCACATCCGTTATCTCTCTGCCCTCGGCCCGGGCGGCCTAACCCGAGAACGGGCCGGCCTCGAAGTTCGGGACGTACACCCTTCACACTATGGCAGAGTTTGCCCGATCCACACTCCGGAGGGCCCGAACATCGGCCTTATCCTACATCTTGCCGCCTACGCCAGGATCAATGATTTCGGCATTATCGAAACCCCGTATATTCAGGTGAAAAAAGGGGAGATTACCGGCGAAATCGTATATCTCAATGCTCTCGAAGAAGAGAAATACAATATCGCTCACGCCGGCGTTCCTTATGACGAGAAAGGCAGAATAACAAGGGAAAAAGTCACTGCCAGGATTAAAAATCAGCCGGGAATAATTCCTCGTGAGCAGGTGGATTTTATCGACGTCGCCACCAATCAGGCATTTTCGATCGCAACTTCCCACATTCCATTCCTCGAACACAACGACGCGAACCGCGCGCTGATGGGCTCGAACATGCAGAAGCAGGCGGTGCCTTGCGTGCTGCCGGAGGCTCCGCTCGTTGCGACCGGCATCGAGGACCTCGCCGCTCGCGATTCGGGGCGCTTGCTGGTGGCTTACGAAGACGGCACGGTCATATACCTCGACGCAAAAAAAATCATCGTGAGAGGCCGCTCCGGAGAAAGAACCTATGAGCTCGTCAATTTTCTCCGGAACAACAACTTTTCCGTCCTCCATCATCGTCCGAACGTGGCAGTCGGGCAGAAAGTGAAGAAAGGGGACATCCTGGCTGACACTTCAAGCACGGTCGCCGGGCAGATATCGCTCGGTCAGAATATTTTCGTCGCCTTTCTTTCCTGGTCCGGTTCGAACTATGAAGATGCGATTATCATCTCCGAACGGCTGGTGAAGAAAAGCGTCTTTACGAGCATCTATGTCGAAGAATTCATCGCGACGGTCCGCGACACCAAACTCGGGCCGGAGATCACCACCCGCGACATACCGAACGTGGGAGAACTCAAGCTCAAAGATCTCGATGAGGACGGGATCGTGCGCATCGGTGCCGAAGTGCGGGAGAACGACATCCTGGTCGGGAAAATTACCCCGAAGGGCGAGACCGAACTGACGCCGGAAGAAAGACTCCTGCGCTCGATCTTTGCGGAAAAAGCGCGGGATGTGAAAGACACCTCGCTTCGCATGGAGCACGGCAAAAACGGGCGGGTCATCGGGGTAAAAATTTTCTCCCGGGAGGGGGGTCATACTCTCGAGGCCGGTATCATCAAAAAAATAGTCATCGAAGTGGCCCAGATCAGAAATATCTCGGTCGGCGACAAGCTCTCCGGCCGTCACGGCAACAAGGGCGTTATCTCGATCGTGCTTCCGGAGGAAGACATGCCTTACACGGCGGACGGGACACCGGTTGACATAATTCTCTCGCCGCTAGGGATTCCTTCCCGCATGAACCTCGGGCAGATATTTGAAATGCATCTCGGAATGGCGGCCCAGAGTCTCGGCTATCAGGCAATCGTCCCTCCTTTTTTGGGGGCGAGTCACAAGGAGATAAAAGAGGAACTGCGAGCAGCGGGACTTCCCGAAGACGGCAAAATGAAACTTTTTGACGGTCGCACCGGAGAGCCGTTTGACAGTGATGTGGCGACTGGATACATGTATCTCCTTAAACTTCACCACATGGTCGAAGACAAAATCCATATGCGTTCGATCGGGCCGTATTCTTTGATCACTCAGCAGCCGCTCGGCGGAAAGGCTCAGGGCGGAGGACAAAGGTTCGGGGAAATGGAAGTCTGGGCACTCGAAGGGTACGGCTCGGCTTACACTCTCCGGGAAATGCTCACAATCAAATCGGACGACATTATGGGGCGTTCCCAGACCTTTGATTCGATCATCAAGGGAGAGAAAATAAAAGCGCCGAACTCGCCTGCGTCCTTCAACGTGATGCTCAATTACCTCCGAGGCCTCGCACTCAATGTAAACTTAATGAAGAAAGGTAAATCGCAATAATAATATGAAAACACTGAACACAACCGATTTCGATCAAATTGAGCTCAAACTTGCGTCACCCGAACAGATCAAAGAATGGTCTTACGGAGAAGTGACCAAGCCCGAGACGATTAACTACCGCACCGGACGGAGCGAGCGGGGCGGGCTATTCGATGAGAAAATTTTCGGGCCGGAGAAGGACTACGAGTGCTACTGCGGAAAATACCGCCGTATCCGCTACAAGGACATCATTTGCGAAAAATGTGGAGTGGAGGTCACGCGCTCGATCGTCCGGAGGGAGCGAATGGGACATATCGAGCTTGCCACTCCGGTCGCGCATATCTGGTTTCTCCGCGGAGTTCCATCCCGGATGAGCATTCTTCTAAATATTTCCGTATCAGACCTAGAGAAGGTCATCTACTTTGCCGGCTACATCATTACCCGGGTTTACGAGGAGGAAAAAGAGAAGATCATCTTGGGACTCGAGAAGGAATACAAAACTAAACTCAAGAATGTTCCCGACGAAGCGAGCCGCGAGAAACTGAAAGCACTTCTCTCCAACACCAAGAAGGAGATAGCCGAAATTTACGAGGGAAAGGTTCTGAATGAAATTTCCTTCCATCACTATTCCCTCAAATACGGCACTGCCTTCGAAGCGAACATCGGCGCGGAGGCGATCTATTCGATCTTCAAGAACCTAGACCTCGGAAAGCTCAAGCGTCATACCGAAGTGATGATAGATAAAGTGAGCGGGGTTGAAAAAGAGAAATTACAGAAACGGCTCTCTCTGATCCGAGCGATGACATATTCCAGTATTAAGCCGGAGTGGATGTTCCTTACCGTCATTCCGGTCATTCCGCCGGTACTCCGGCCGATGGTGGCGCTTGACGGCGGCCGGCACGCGACCAGCGACTTAAATGACCTCTATCGGCGAGTGATAAATCGAAATAACCGCCTGAAGAAACTCAAGGAGATCAATGCACCGGACGTGATCCTGCGAAATGAAAAGAGGATCATCCAGGAAGCAGTGGATGCGCTGATCGATAATTCGATCGCCAGGCAGAATGAGAGCGCGGCGATGAGCCAGTCGCAGAAGCGGCCACTCAAGTCGCTCTCCGACAACCTGAAGTCGAAGCAGGGTCTATTTAGGCAAAATCTTCTTGGGAAACGCGTCGATTATTCGGGGCGCTCGGTGATCGTGGTCGGTTCGGGCCTTAAGCTCAACCAATGTGGACTTCCTAAGCATATGGCCCTTGAACTTTTTCGACCTTTTGTAATCTCGAAGATCCTCCAGGCAGAACTCGCTTTCAATATCCGCGGGGCAAACAAACTCATTGAAGAGCGTACTCCGGAAGTCTGGGCGATGCTCGAAGAAGTGATCAAGGGCAAATATGTGCTTCTCAATCGCGCTCCGACCTTGCATCGCCTGGGTATTCAAGCTTTTAACCCGATACTCATCGAAGGTAACGCGATCCAGGTGCATCCGCTTGTCTGCCAGGCGTTCAATGCGGATTTCGACGGTGACCAGATGGCCGTCTACGTTCCGCTTTCCGACGAAGCGCAGTGGGAGGCGAAAGAACTTATGGCCTCGAATAAGAATCTCCTGAAGCCCCAAAACGGTGACCCAATCGTTCACCCATCGAAAGACATGGTGCTCGGGTCCTACTGGATGACCAAATCGATGGACGGAGAACTCGGCGAAGGGAAATATTTTTCGAGCCCGAATACCGCTATCACTGCATTCGAATATGGCGTGGTATCTCTGCGTGCGAAAATCCAGGTCCTTGCTACCGATACCCCGAAGTACAAGAAATTCGCGGGCGGAATGTTCGACACAACTGTCGGAAAACTTCTCTTCAACTCGATCCTTCCCAACGATTTCGCTTACGTGAACGATGAAATGACCCAGAACAGGCTCTCGTCCCTGGTGGACGAGCTGATCCTTCACTACGGAGTGGACGATACGCCCGCGATTCTCGACAAGATCAAGGCTTTCGGTTTTCAGTATTCCACCCTCTCCGGAATCACTTGGGGTTTCGACAATATCTCCGTTCCGAAGGAGAAAGATAAAATAGTCGCCGAAGGCAAAAAATTAGAGGAAGATGTGAATTCCCAGTGGAACGAGGGGCTTCTCTCTGAGGAAGAAAGATACCAGAAGATCATCGAGATTTGGACGTATGTCAAAAAAGAGCTCGAGAAAGTATTGCCGGAAACCCTCGACAAAAAGGGATCGACTTATGACATTTTCACTTCGAAAGCTCGCGGTTCGATGGGGCAGCTCATACAAATGAGCGGGATGAAGGGCCTGATCCAAAACAATCAGGGGCGAACGCTCGAGTTTCCGATCCTTTCATCTTATCAGGAAGGTTTCTCTCCGGTCGAATACTTCATCTCAACCCACGGCGCGCGCAAAGGTGCTTCGGACACCGCCCTCAATACCGCCAAGGCCGGCTACCTGACCCGGAGGCTCGTGGATGTGGCGCAGGACGTCGTGATTACCGAAGAAGATTGCGGTACTAAAGACGGGAAGCTTGTCAGCGCAGAAAACATTTCCGGCATCGAGATTCCTCTTTCTAAAAATATCCACGGGCGGGTACTCGGCGCCGATATAAAAGATGGAAGCGGAAAAGTACTTTACAAAAAAGGATTTTTGGTCACGAAAGAGGAAGCACAGAAAATAGAGAAACTCGGCGCAAAGGAAGCCTTTGTGCGCTCCCCGCTTGCTTGTAAGACCGTCCATGGCCTCTGCCGGCAATGTTACGGCCTTGACCTCGGGAGGAACCGTCTGGTGGATCTTGGGGAAGCGGTCGGCATCATTGCCGCTCAAGCGATCGGCGAACCCGGGACCCAACTTACTCTCCGAACCTTTCACGCCGGCGGGGTCGCCGGAACGGATATCACTACTGGTCTGCCGCGCGTCGAGGAGATTTTCGAGCGCCGCATCCCGAAAAACCCGGCAGTCGTTTCAGAAACGGATGGCAAGGTGCTTGAGGTAAAAGAAAAAGAAGGGGAGGGAAAAGTCATCAGGGTTCTTGGAGCGGCGGGAGATAAGAAATCCGAAACGGAATATCTCGTTCCGCATCGGCGCCTTCCGATCGTAAAGCCCGGGGACAAACTCAAAGCTGGCGAACTCTTGACCGACGGCTCGGCCGAGATCACCGAAATCTTCAAGTTCGGCGGCAAGGAAATGGTGGAGGAGTACATCATTCGCGAAATCAACAAAGTTTATGAACTGCAGAGCGCTTCGATCTCGCGCAAGCACACCGAGATCATCATCCGACAGATGTTCTCGCGCCGAAGGGTCAAAGACGCGGGCGAGACGGTTTTCTCGGTTGGAGACATTGTTGAACACACGGCCTTGATTGAAGAGAACGAGCGTGTCTCGAAGCTTGGCCAAAAAGAAGCGAAAGCGGAAATCATCGCTTTGGGAATAACCGAAGTAGCACTTCGGACCAAGAGCTGGCTTTCCGCGGCATCTTTCCAGAACACCAACCGGGTGCTTATCGAGAACGCCATCAAGGGCGGGGTGGATACTCTGCGCGGCCTCAAGGAGAACGTGATAATCGGCCGATTGATTCCGGCCGGGACCGGATTTGTGAAGAAGGGTGGAAAAAGCGATTTTCCTGCCCCGGAGGTAGAATAAAAATTTATGAGCTCTCCCGTAGAACAAATCAAGGAGAGGCTATCGATCGAGGAAGTTGTCTCTTCGTACTTGAAACTCCAGAAAGCCGGGAAGAACTGGAAGGCGAAATGCCCGTTCCACAATGAAAAGACGGCCTCTTTTTTCGTTTCGCCGGATCGGGGCGGATACTATTGCTTCGGCTGTGGCGCGAAGGGTGATATTTTTACTTTTGTTGAAGAGTTCGAGGGTCTTGATTTCCGAGGCGCGCTTAAGCTCCTTGCCGAGCGCGCTGGAGTGATTTTGCCGGCTTACAACCCGAAGGCGGAGGATGAAAAGGAGAAACTCTACTCCGCGATGGAAGAGGCGGTAAGGTTTTACGAATCAGCGCTTGAGAGAAACACGGAGGCCAGGGAATATCTGAAGAGGCGAGGGCTACAACAGGAGACGATCGAAAGTTTCCGCTTAGGTTACGCGCCGGACGGGTGGCGGGCGCTCCTGGAGCAGCTCAAAAAAGATTTTCCCATCTCGGTGCTCTCGACAGCCGGGCTCGTGAAGAGGAGCGACGACGGAGGAGACTACTACGACCGGTTCCGCAGGAGGATAATTTTTCCCATGGCTGATTCGAGCGGTCGCATTATCGCGCTCTCCGGGAGAATTTTCCCCGAAAGAGAGGGTGAAGAAGAAGCGAAGTACCTGAACAGCCCCGATACCCCAATTTTCTCGAAATCCTTCGTTCTCTATGGACTCGACAGGGCAAAAAGCTCAATCCGGAAAAACAATTTCTCAATCCTGGTCGAAGGGCAGATGGACCTGGTGCTTTCACATCAGGCGGGGTTTAAAAATACCGTAGCTACTTCGGGGACTGCGCTTTCCGACTCTATTTTTTCCGAGACCAATGTCGTCTCCAATTTCGGTCTTCTTCGCCGGCTCTCCGGCAACATCATTTTTGCTTTTGATGCGGATAAGGCTGGCACGGCTGCGTCCGAGAGGGCGACCAAAGTCGCGCTTGCGCTCGGAATGGACGTAAAGATCGCCGACCTTGCCGGCGGCAAGGACCCCGCAGAGATAATCGCAAGCGGAGGCCCGGAGGCTTGGAAGAAAGCAGTCCGGAACTCCAAGCACATTGTCGAGTTTATGCTCGGGAAGGTCAAGGCGACCGCGAAGGATGCTCGGGGGCTTGGAAAAGAGATCCGCGAGAAAGTGCTTCCCTATGTCCGAGCGCTCGAAAGTGCTATTGAAAAAAGGCATTTTCTCAAAAGAATAAGCGAGGAGTCGGGAATTTCCGAAAAAGCGCTGGAGGAAGACTTGAGCAAAGCACCCGTGGAGGAAAGTGGCGTGGCCGATCTCGAGGAGAGGGAAGAGAGGCTGGGTCGAGAAGAGAGGATCGCGCGGCGGCTTCTCGGAATTATTTTCTGGCAGGAAACTCTCTCTGACCCGGAAATTGCGCCGGAAAAAATAAAGATGGAACTTACCGAAATGCTTCCGGAGAGCGAGCGGCGGACAAATGAAAGCGAAAAAAACGATTTGATTTTCGAGGCGGAAGCTTTTTACGAAGGGAGCAGTGAGATCGAAGAAGAAGTAAGGGAACTTTTGCTCAATTTGAAAGAGGAACAACTTCGGGGGAAGCTTCAAGATAAGATGAGGGAGCTTGCGAAGGTCGAAGGCTTGGGTAAAAGCTCCCCGGAGATCCTGAAGGACTGCCAAGAAATCAGCGCAGAGATAGAAAGAATTAAGAACAGCCGGGTAAAGGTCAGTTTATAAAATGAAAAAGAAAAAAATAAAAAGGAAAAGAAAAGCGCCCCAACCGAAAAAGAGCGTGCAGAAAACTAGAGAGAAAAAACCCGGGAAGAAGACGCTCGAACTTGAGAAACTATCCAGCGAAATTATCGAAAAGGGAAGAAAGAGAGGTTTTATAACTTATGACGAACTTCTGAAGACATTCCCCGATGTCGAGAATAATATTTTATTCCTCGATGAACTTTACGAAAAGCTCGCCGAAGCCTCGATCGACGTGCTTGAGGGCGGCAACCTCCTAAATCTCGACACCGAGATCACGGACAAGGGCCTGGAACAATCTCCAAGCCACGATTCGATCCAGATGTACTTGAAGGAGATCGGTCAGTATCCCCTTCTGCGTGCCAACGAAGAGAGAGAGTTCGCGAAGAGGATCGAGCAGGGCGATATGGAAGCGAAGAACTTGCTCGCTCGGGCGAACCTTCGCTTGGTAGTTTCGATCGCGAAAAAGTACGTGGGCCGAAGCGCAAACCTCTCCCTGCTCGATCTCATCCAAGAAGGGAATCTCGGACTTTTCAAGGCGGTGGAGAAATTCGACTGGAAAAAGGGCTACAAATTCTCAACCTACGCCACCTGGTGGATCCGCCAGTCAATCACCAGGGCTCTCGCCGATCAATCCCGCACGATTCGCATACCGGTGCATATGGTGGAGACGATTTCAAAATACAAACAGGTCCACCGAAGACTCTCCCAGGATCTTGGGCGGGAGCCTCTGGCCGAGGAGATTGCCACCGAGATGAGCATCCCGGTCGAGAAGGTGCACGTGATCGAGAACATTTCCCAGGAAACGGTGTCGCTCGAGCAGCCGGTCGGGGACGACGACGACAAATCTACGCTTGAGAACTTCATCCCCGATGAAAAAATTCTCCGCCCGGACCAGGAATCTTCCCGTAGGATTCTGGCGGATCAGATACGACAAGTGCTCGGGGAACTCTCGCCGAAGGAGAGAAAGATTCTCGAGATGCGCTATGGTCTCACGGACGGAATCCAGCACACGCTCGAACGGGTGGGCGAGGAGTTCGGAGTAACTCGCGAACGCATCCGTCAGATCGAGGCAAAGGTGCACGAGAAACTGCGCCAACATGACAAAATCTATCGGCTTAAAAATTATTTTGAGTAGCTTTACTCTATCTCACTTAGCTGCTTGATTATTGTGTTGTAGAGCTGGGCGCCCGGAATCGTATCAACGACTTTTCCCTCAAAGACAATAAACGATGCCGGCGTCCCGTTGACTCCCACTCCTCTCCCGTCTTCAATATCGGCCTGGACTTTACTTTCGTATTTGCCGCTCGTGAGGCACAGACTAAAGGCCGCGACATCCAGTCCGAGCTCACCCGCGATTTTCGGCAGTTCTTCCTCCGGCAGTCGGTTGTTGGACGGGGTTACTTCAAAAATTCTGTCGGTGTATCTCCAAAAAGTATCATTGCCACCCTGCTCCCAAGCGCACTCCGTCGCTTCTGCTTCTAGCATGGCCTTGGAGTGAAGGAGAGGAATCGGGAAATGACGGTAAACCCAGGCAACCTTTTTGTTGTTCTCGATTACTCTTTTGAGAGTGCCGTGAAATGTCTTGCAGAACGGGCATTCGAGATCCGAATACTCCACGATGAAAATGCTGGCTCCGGGGTTGCCCCGAATGTGATCGTTTTGTGAGATCTGTCTAATTTCACTGCTTAATTCATCCGTGCTCTCGTTCCCTCCACTTGGCACCGCGGGCTCGGCGCCCTTGAGCAAAATCGCGCCCGCGATAATCACTCCGGCAACTACTATGGCTCCTGCGATTTGTTTCGTGTCCAGACTCGAATTTCCCACGGGAGGCTGATTTATAAGGGTATTTTCGGTGGAGGGTGAGTCTTGCGAAATTTCGGTTTCTTCCATGATATCCCCATTATAGCATAGAATTTTGTGATATAATTAACACATTACTAATTAATTATCTTTAGTCATTATGATGATGAAGCACAAGGGGTTTCATGGTTTCTCGTATATTCTCCTGATTATCGGGGGATTGAACTGGTTGCTCGTTGGTCTCGGCGGCCTTGCGGGCAGCGACTGGAACGTCGTGCACATGATTTTGGGTTCATGGGCAATGCTTGAATGGCTGGTATACCTTCTCGTCGGCCTCGCGGCTCTCTACGAAATCTTCACTCACAAGGGAAGGTGTAAAGACTGCGTTATGAAAGACGGCAGTGGAATGGGCGGCGGCCAAATGTAGTCAGCAGACGGGTTTGCGTTTTTTTGAAATAGCGCTAGAATGAAAGGAATTATGACTTTTGTTTCGGGCGCTATTTTTTATTTCTTTATTTTCCTCACCGTCTATGTGCAGGTGTTCTTTTTGGTTACATTTTTCGAGAATCGGGGAAAAATCGTCGTTCGAAAGGGAAAGACCAAACTTGAGAATTATCCGGAAGTGACAGTGATAGTTCCTGCCTGGAACGAAGAAAGAACTCTTGGGAAAACCGTGGAATCGATCTTCCGCCTCAATTACCCCGAGAATAAGGTGCGGATCATTCTTATCGACGATGGATCGACCGACCGGACGCTCGAGGAGATGCAGAAATTCTCTGACAATCACCGCGTCAAAATTTTAACGAAAGAGAACGGAGGCAAGTATACCGCTCTCAACCTCGGGCTTCTTCACACCGAGACAGAGTTTGTCGGATGTCTCGACTCGGATTCGGTTGCTGACCCTGATGCGCTTCCGCGCCTCATGAGTTATTTCGAGAAAGATCCTTCGGTCATGGCCGTTGCGCCGTCGTTGGTTGTTCCCAAGCCGAAAACAATTATCCAGTCGGCGCAAAAGATGGAATATCTCATGTCGGTCTATTCCAAAAAAATGCTGGGACTGCTCGGGGCGATCCATGTCACCCCCGGCCCCCTGACCATCTTCCGGACGAGAGTCTTCGATGAGCTGGGGCCCTACCGAAGCGCGCACAGTACCGAGGATATGGAGATCGCCTATCGGATGCAGAAGCACCGATATAAAATCGAGCATTGCAATGATGCTTATGTCTACACCGGAATTCCGAGGACCGTCCGCAAGCTCTTCCGCCAGCGCTTGCGCTGGATCTACGGTTTTATCAACAACTCGATCGATTATCGCGATATACTTTTTCGAAAAAAATACGGAAATTTCTCTTTCTTTACCATACCGGCGGGTATTGCCTCGATCTTTGCCGTCTGCTATCTCCTGGTGAGGATTTTTTATAATCTGGGCGAGTTTGTCCATTCTAAATTCGTGGAGTATCAGACGGTCGGATTTGATCTCGGTGCGAGCTTGGGAAACTTCGATCCCTTCTTTCTTTCGACTAAGTCGTTCATCTTCCTTGAAGTTCTCATAATCGGATTTGTCGCCTTCGCGATGATGATGGGGCACAGGATGGTGGAGGGGAAGTGGAAACTTTCCTTCAAGATTGTTCACTTCCTCGTCATATTCTCGCTAGTCGCTCCCTTTTGGCTTCTTAAGGCGATTTGGCAGACCGTTATCGCAAAAAGCCCGGCCTGGAGATAAAGATGTTCGACTGGAAAAAATATTTTGTCGTGTTCTTGATTACCATCGCGCTTTTTCTCTCCGCGAGCTATCTCTCGAATTATTTCGGCAGCAAAAAGATCGGGGAGCTGAAGTCCATCCAAGACCAGATAGCGATCAGCCTCCTCTCTTCGGAAACACAATATTCGCTGCTCTCGGACCTCTCTTGTAAAAACGTCTCCGGCGCGGTACTTTCCGACGAACTTGCTGAACTCGCCCGGAAACTCGAGTGGGGTGAGAAAAATCTCGGTGCCGCGGAGGAAGTTTTGAGCATCAAGAAATACTATTCACTGCTTGAGATTAAGGACTATCTCTTGGCGAAGAAGATCGCCGAACGCTGCAAAACAAAATCTGCTTTCATTTTATATTTTTACACCACCGCGGAAAATTGCGGCGAGTGCGAGCGGGAAGGGCTGGTGCTTACAGCGCTCCGTGATAAATACCCGGAGCTCCGCGTTTACTCTTTCGATTACTCGATCGACCTTTCGGCGGTGCGCTCGATGCTGTCGATCTTCAAGATCAAGGACACTGCGCTTCCAGCGCTCGTCATCGACGACGAGCTTCTCACTGGATTTCATTCTCTCGAGGATCTTGATGATCGTGTCCAGGAATCCTTTAAGTTGCAGGAAGCCATCGAAGCTGAAAAACCCTAGTTTTTTAAGGATGAATATGCTATTCTTGTAAAACGCCGCCTTAGCTCAGTTGGTAGAGCAACACTTTTGTAAAGTGTGGGTCCTCGGTTCGAATCCGAGAGGCGGCTCACTAGCTTTTGTTCTCTTCCTCGTGAATTTCCCGCTTGATCCTACGGATCTTGTGCTTGTACTCGGAGATCATTTCCAAGAATTTGTTTGTACCTTTCGGCTCGCCGCCCGTGCCACCCCCGTTCCCGTTTTTCGGCATCAGGTTCTCCAGTTTCTCCGCCATCTCCTTGGATCTGTTTTTAAGGAAATTCATTGAGCGTACATAGGAACGGATGATTGTGACTGTCGCGGCGTAGCCGTACCGTTTCGCATGTTTCTCTGCGCCGTCTTTGAGCACCCGCCAGTCAGGCAGGGGCGGATAAGGAGCATTCCCGTCATTGCCCTGGATAGCACCGGATCGGAGATGCACGAGTTTCCTCCCGAACATGAACAATAGCCCGAGAAGAGAAACTAAAAATAAGATAAAGATCACCGTCATCATTTTTCGAGTTCAAATCTTGAGAAACGACCGATCTCGACTCTCTCGCCCGTTTTCTGCGTGACATTTTCCACCATTGCTTGGATATTTTCCGTCGGATTTTTAATGGAGGGTTCGAGGAGTAGCGCTGCGACATCTTCGGGGCTGGTAGCGGCCACCTGCATCGCGAGCTCCTTCGCCAGATTCCGGAAGACTTCGTTTTTCGCCACGAAGTCGGTTTCACATTGGAGCTCCACCATCGCACCGATTTTTCCGTCTCCGTGGAGATACGCATAGATATAGCCGGAACCGAGTGCGCGGTCCGCCTTCTTCTTGGCGACAGCGGCGCCCTTAGTCTTCAATATCTCAAGAGCTTTCACTTTGTCTCCCTTTGCTTCCTCGAGAGCGCGCTTACATTCACCTACCGATATACCGGTCAAATCTCTGAGTTCTTTGATTAGTTCAGTCGTAACTTTTGCCATTGGCTATTTTTTTTCCACTTTCTCTTCCTGCTTTTCGGGTTTCTCGGGTTCGGCGCGTCCGGCCAGGTAGGCCCGGACGATCGATTCGGTGAAAAGTTTTATTGCCGGCATCGAGGCGTCATTGCCGAGGATCGGGTAATCGAGATCGGAGATATCCGAGTCGGAATTGGCGAGCGCGACAACCGGGACACCCGCCTTTTTCGTCTCGGTCGCGGCGACCAATTCGGCGCGCGGGTCGACGGTAAAAACGGCGTCCGGAATCTTGCGCAGGCCGAGCAGTCCGCCGAAATAGGCTTCCAGCTTCTTCATTTTTTTCGCTAGGAGCGAGCGCTCTTTTTTTGTGTATTTCTCCCGGCTCTCCGCGGACTCCTTCTGATATGCTTCAAGTTCCCCTATCTTCTTTTTGATTTCTCCGAAATTAGAAAGGGTTCCACCGATCCATCGGTTTACCACATAAGGCATGCCGAGTTCGAGGGCGGCGGCTTTGACCGCCTCCTTCGCTTCGGGTTTGGTACCGACAAAAAGGATCACTTTACCCTGCGAGCCTAATTTTTTTACGAACTCCTCCGCGCTTGCAAGGAGCGTGAGCGTCTTTTCGAGATCGATAATGTCAGCGGACCCTTTGGTCGCGTAGATATACGGAGAAACTGAAGGGTGCCGGCGCGAACGTCGGTAGCCGTAATGGGCACCAGCAAGAAAAAGCTCCTCGATCAGGGAGTTACCACTTCGCTCTTTTCCCGAAACTGCGTCTTTCTTTAACACGGGGAAATTCTAGCAAAAAGCGGAATCTTTTGCAAATACGGGCTTTTTCGGGTAAGATGCACTTATGAGACAATCAAAGCTTTTTACTAGAACGAAAAAAGAAGCTCCGGCCGACGAAGTTTCGAGGAATGCCGAGCTCCTTGCTCGCGGAGGCTTCATTCACAAAGAAATGTCTGGGGTATACAGCTTTCTTCCGCTCGGACTCCGGGTTCTCAAGAACATAGAGAATATTATCCGCGAGGAGATGAATAAGACGGGAGCACAGGAGCTCTTTATGTCTTCTTTTCAGCCTAAAGAAAATTGGGAGAAGACCGGTCGCTGGAGCGCGATGACCGACCTTTTCAAAGTGAGCGATTCGTCCGGCCGCGAAGTTGCGCTCGGCCCGACCCACGAAGAGATAATCGTGCCAATCTTGAAAAATTACGTTTCGTCTTACAAAGATCTTCCGGTCGCGGTTTATCAGATACAAAATAAATTCCGGATGGAGTTGCGCGCGAAGTCTGGGCTTCTGCGCGGGCGGGAGTTCCTGATGAAAGACCTCTATTCTTTCCACGCGAGCCAAGAGGATTTCGAAAATTATTACGAAATAATGAAAGGCGCGTATCGCTCCGTATACGAGCGCGCCGGCATCGGGCACCTGACATACCTTACCTTCGCTTCGGGTGGAACATTTTCAAAATATTCGCACGAATTTCAGACGATAACTCCCGCCGGTGAAGACACGATTTACTTGGACGAGGATTCCGGTATCGCTGTGAACAAAGAGGTCTTGGGGGGCGACGTGCTAGACCAGCTCGGTCTCAAGAAGGAAAAAATGGTGG
Organism: Patescibacteria group bacterium; assembly: GCA_038063535.1. Classification (GTDB taxonomy): domain Bacteria; phylum Patescibacteriota; class Minisyncoccia; order Phycocordibacterales; family UBA9973; genus UBA9973. The sequence continues at coordinate 193,655 of JBBTUV010000003.1, forward strand.
AGCATAGAGCAATCGAAGTAGGGAACATTTTCGACCTAAAAACAAAATATTCCGCTCCCTTCAACCTTGTTTTCACTGATGAAAAAGGCGAAAAACAGCCTGTTCTCATGGGCTGCTATGGCATCGGCCTGGGGCGGCTTATGGGCACGATCGTGGAGGTGCTTTCGGACGATAAAGGGATTATTTGGCCGGAATCCGTCGCGCCTTATCGCGTGCATTTGCTTTCGCTCGGCGAAGGGGAAATTTTGCGGGAGGCGGAAAAAGTTTACGAAAAACTCCGCGCAGGCGGCCTCGAAGTTCTCTTTGACGACCGCGCCGGAGTTTCTGCCGGAGAGAAATTCGCGGACGCGGATCTTCTCGGCATGCCCTATCGAGCAGTAATATCAGAGCGGAGCATGAAAGAGGGTGGAATCGAAATAAAAAAAAGAAACCAAGAAAAAGGCGAAGTGATGCCCCTTGGAAAATTGGTGGAAATCCTGAATGCTTAAAAAATTCTACAAATTAGTTTCGAACGACATCGGCATCGATCTTGGAACTTCGAACACCCTAGTCTACTTGAAGGGGCACGGTATCGTCGTCTCCGAGCCTTCGGTGGTGGCGCTCAATGTCAAGACTGATCAGATACTTGCGGTAGGCGCGAAAGCCAAAGAGATGCTCGGGCGCACCCCGGGACATATCCGGGCGGTGCGCCCGCTTGTCGACGGCGTTATCTCCGACTTCGAGATCACCGAAGAAATGCTCTCCTATCTCATAAATAAAGCCGATAAGATGGCACCGAAACTTGCTCGTCCGCGGGTACTCATCGGTGTGCCGACCGGTACGACCAACGTGGAAACCCGCGCGGTCTACGACGCCGCGCGCTCGGCCGGCGCACGGGAAGTGTTTTTAGTCGAAGAGCCGATGGCGGCGGCGATCGGGATACGCCTGCCGATCCGCGAACCGGTGGGAACGATGATCATCGATATCGGCGGGGGAACGACGGATGTCGCGGTTATATCGCTCGGCGGCATTGTCAGATCGAAAAACTTGAAGGTTGCCGGCGACCGTCTTAACAACGATATCATTTCCTATATGCGGGATGAGTTCAAAATCTTGGTGGGTGAGCGCACCGCTGAACAAATTAAGATTGCGATAGGCTCCGTGATACCGCGTGAATATATGGAAACGGAGGTGCGCGGCAGAGACTTACTGACCGGCCTGCCGCGGGAAGTGGTGATAACCGATTCGGACGTCAGGGAAGCCATCGCCGGCTCGGTCCGGGAGCTCATCGAGGGCGTTAAAAATGTGCTCGAAACGACCCCGCCGGAGATCCTCTCCGATATCATGCACCGGGGAATTACGCTCTCCGGTGGAGGAGCGCTCCTCTCGGGCCTAGCAGAGCTTCTTACGCGCGTCCTTAAAATCCCGGTCTACATGATCGACGACCCTCTTTCGGCCGTGGCCCGGGGCACGGGAGTGATCCTCGACGACCTTCCGGCCTATGAGGATGTTCTGGTCGGCCATCAAGATGAGCTACCTCCGAGATAAACTAGAGAAGAGGAAAAAGATTTTAAAATGGGGAGCTCTCGCGCTCTTGATCCTCATTCTCATCTATTTCCGCGCTCCGATTTCGCGCGGGCTATCGGCCGTAGCGCAGAAAATTTTTCATCCTCTGCTCTCGGGCGGCGCAAGCGCGGGAAGCAAAATTTCAAACCTCAGCCTGCTTTTCAAAAGCAAAAACTCTCTAGAGAAGGAAAACGAAGACCTGATATTGAAATTGAATGAGGTGAGTGCAAAGATGGCGGGTTACAATACGCTCCTCGACGAGAATCTAAAGCTCAAAGAGATTTTTGGGAGAAGTGGCGACCGCAGACTTACGCTCGCGACGATCCTCGCAAAACCGAACCGTTCGCCGTATGACACGCTGCTCATTGATCTCGGGAAAGGAAAAGTAAGCGCTGGCGATATTGTGTTTGCCTACGGAGACACGCCGATAGGGAAGATCGCGGAAGTCTACGACAAAACTTCGAAGGCGGTTCTGTTCTCGAGCCCCGGAGAGAATACGGAAGTAGTGCTCTCGGGTCGCGACGTCTTTGTAGAGCTTACCGGCCGGGGTGGAGGAAACTTCGAGATGGTGCTCCCGCGCGATATGGAGATCCCGGTCGGAACGGAAGTGCACCTCGCGGGCCTGGCGCCCCATGTACTCGCGAGAGTCGTCACCGTTCTCTCCGACCCGCGCGATGCGTACCAGAAAGCGCTCCTTGTCTCCCCGGTAAACATCCAAGAGTTAAAGTTTATCGAAATCGAGCAATGACTTCAGAAACCCGGCAATGCCAAAACTGCAAGCAAAGCTTCGTGATTGAGCCGGATGATTTTGGATTTTACGAAAAAATAAAAGTTCCTCCGCCGACTTGGTGTCCGGAGTGCCGATCAATTCGAAGGATGATCTGGAGGAACGAACGCTCGCTCTATCACAACACTTGCGCATTCTCCGGCAAGCCGATAATTTCCATGTTTTCGCCGGAGACCAAGCTCACCGTCTATGATCGCGACATCTGGTGGAGCGACAAATGGAATCCGCTTGATTATGGCACGGAATATGATTTATCGAAACCTTTCTTTGTGCAGTTTCAAGAACTAATGCACCGCGTGCCGCTGGCGAACTTAGGTAATACAAACTGTGTTAAAACTGAATATGGGAATCATAACAACGATTGTAAAAATTGCTACTTAATTTACGCTTCTTTTGGAAATGAAAATGTTGCCTACGCCCATGGAGCCGTGAACGTAAAAGATTCCTTTGATATTTATACGATGCAAAAAGGGGAGCAAAATTACGACGATACTTGCAACGGAGGGTTGTATAGGACGCATTTTACTTACGACAGTGACGACTGCATTGATTCAATGTTCTTAACAGCATGCCTTAACATCCAAAATTCACTGGGCTGCATAAATCTCCGCCATAAAAGCCACTGCATTTTTAACAAACAGTACTCTAAAGAAGAGTATGATAAAAAAATCAAAGAGTATGACTTTGGAAGTTACAACAACCTAAAGAAATTTGAAGAGGGGTATAAAAATTTTATAAAAAAATATCCAAGACGTTTTGCGTATATCTGGAGATCGAGAAATGTTACAGGAGACAATATTCTCACTTCCAAGAACAGTCAGTATATCTTTGATGTTTACGGAGAAGCGGAAAATGCCAAATATATTACACACGCATGGGATGTGAAAGAAAGCTACGATGGATATGGGACGGGGGCTAAAATGGAATTTTTATACGAAGGTATAGATGTAGGAGTGAATGCCCTAAAGAATTTGTTTGCCATCCTTACTCATAGTGCCAACGATACTAACTATACTTACATGTGCTATGGTGCAAGTAATTTATTCGGTTGCGTGGGTGTGCGAGACCAAGATTATGTAATTCTAAACAAAAAGTACTCCAAAGAAGAATACCGGAAGCTTGTGCCGAAAATCGTTAAGCACATGAGTGATATGCCGTATGCGGATGCAAAAGGACGGGTTTATAAGTACGGCGAATTCTTCCCGCCTGAGCTCTCGCCATTTTTTTACAACGAGACAATCGCCGGCGAATATTTCCCGAAGACGAAAGAGGAAGTGTTGGCTTCGGGTTTCAAGTGGAAAGAAAAGACGCATAGAGATTATAAAATCGAAGTCGAGCCGGAAGATTTGCCGGACCATATCAAAGATACCCCGGAGGATATCGTTGGCAAAGTTATCGGCTGCCAGCACCGCGGAGAGTGCAACGAGCAGTGCACCGAGGCATTTAAGATTATTCCCTCGGAGATTGCCTTTTTGAAGAGAATGAATATTGCTCTACCAAGGCTTTGCCCCAACTGTCGGCACTTCGCGCGTTTGCGCCGTCGGAATCCTTTGAAACTTTGGCACCGGCAGTGCATGTGCGAGGTTGAGAAGCACGGACACAAGGGAGTTTGCCCGAACGAATTTGAGACGAGCTACGCACCCGAGCGGCCGGAGATTATTTATTGCGAGCGATGTTACCAACAGGAAGTTTACTGATGCAGTTTAAGGTTGAGAAAAAAATTAAGGATAAGCTTGGCAGAGCTGGGGTGTTAACTACTGCCCACGGCGTGGTTCACACTCCCGCATTTGTGCCGGTGGCGACCAAGGCCGCAGTCAAGGCGCTTACGCCCGAGATGGTACGCGATTTGGGTGTGGAGATAGTGCTCGGCAACACTTATCATCTATACCTTCAGCCCGGAGACGAAGTGGTGCGTGATGCGGGCGGGATAGGGAAGTTTATGGGCTGGCGGGGACCTACGATGACCGATTCGGGCGGATTTCAAGTGTTCTCGCTAGGAGCTGCGTACGGGAAGGGGATTTCCAAGGTGCTTGAGGTCACGGACCCTTCGCTCATGATCCCCGAGCGATTCGACGATTCGGATGCGCCTCGGCTTGCAAAAATAGGCGCGGACGGCGTGTCCTTCAAATCGCACCTCGATGGCAGCATTCACTACATCACTCCCGAAAAATCTATAGAGATCCAGCACAACTTGGGCGCCGACATAATTTTTGCATTCGACGAATGCGTGAGCCCGATGGAAGAAACGAAGTATCAAGAAGAGGCATTGGAAAGAACACATAGGTGGGCTGAACGGTGTTCAGTACTCCATAAGTCGAAAAATTCGCAACAGGCTCTCTTTGGGATTGTGCAAGGGGGAAGAGATGAGAAATTAAGAAAACAATCTGCAAAAATTATTTCTGGTATGGGATTCGATGGCTTCGGCATCGGCGGGTCTTTCGCAAAAGAGGACATGCAAGACCCAGTGCGTTGGGTGAGCGAGATCTTGCCGGAAGAGAAGCCCCGGCACATCCTCGGCATCGGCGAGCCGGAGGACCTTTTTATGGGCGTCGAGAACGGGGTGGACCTTTTTGACTGCGTTGCTCCGACGCGCAACGGCCGTAACGGCACCCTTTACACCAAGAGAGGTAAAGTGAATATAATGAATGCAAAGTATACAACCATGCGAGATTCTTTGGATCCAGGCTGCTCTTGTTATTTTTGTTCGAACTTCACACCTTCTTACCTTGCGCATCTCTTCCGAGGAAAAGAGATGCTTGCTGGCACGCTTGGAAGCATCCACAATCTCTACTTTATCGTGAACTTGGTGAAAAATATCCGCCAGTCGATTTTAGACGGGAGCTTCCTTGAGTTTAAAAAAGAGTTTGCTATACTTTATCGTAATTAGATGGCCAAAAAACCGAAACGCCGCGTTAAGAAATCGGGAAAAAACTGGAAAAAATTCTGGAAGCTTGGGGTGGAGGAATACAACACGCAGTATTTCGACGTGAACGGAGGTGGCGAGCTTTGCGTGCGTGAAGGCAACTACCTCTACAATCTAAACGACATTGTCAAAAAATACGGCTCGCCGGTCGAAATCGTTTTCCCGTTCATTCTTGAGGAGCGATTGGAGGACCTCCAGGATTATTTCCGTGCTTACATGAAGATCGCCGGCTATCGGGGCAAATTCTACTACCACTATCCGATGAAGGTGAATCAGAACAAAGAGTTTATCATGCCGCTCATCTCCGAGGGCGCGCACATGGAAGTCGGTTCGGTGAACGAGCTCTGGATCGTCAAGAAACTTTGGGAAGGTGAGCGTTTTCACTCAAAGCTCCGTGTTCTTTGCAATGGCCCGAAGACGGATGCATATCTTGAACTCATCGACGAACTACGGGGGAAGAACCTTGCGATCATGCCGATCATCGAGGATGAGCACGAGCTTGTAAAGCTCGCCAAGTACAAGGGCGATGTCGGCATCCGAGTGAACCTCGACACTAAGGCGGATACCCACTGGGACAAGAAGATCGACCGCTTCGGCTTTACCTCGCGTGAGATCCTCGATCTGCCGCGGATGAAAAATCTGAAAATCCTCCACTACCATATCGGCTCGCAAATCACCTCCGCCAGGAGTGTCCTAAAACCGCTCGAGGAAGCCGCGAATCTTTACGTAAAGTTATTGAAAAATCAGCCCGCTCTCGACACGCTCGATATCGGCGGAGGCTTCGGGGTGCCTTATGAGAAAAAGCCATTTTACAATGCCAAAAGAATGTCGGAGCGGATCGTGAAGCTTCTCAAAAAAACCTGCGATGACGCGGGGGTCAGGCATCCGAATCTGGTAGTGGAATGGGGACGCTATATCGTCGCTCCGGCGCAGGTGAGCATTTTCTCCGTCATCGCCGAGAAATCGATCCCGAAAGGGAATGCGAAGAGCTGGTATGTCATCGACGGGAGTTTCATGAACGACCTTCTCGACACTTGGGCTATTCACCAGAAGTGGCATATCGTGCCAGTGAATAATGCGAACTCAAAAGCACAGAAGAGCGTCTGGCTCGCGGGTTCCTCTTGCGATTCGGACGACAAGTATACCGCCGGCGGCAATTACATCCTGCTTCCGAAACTAAAGGAAGGCGAACCGCAGTATTTCGCAGTTTTTGATTCGGGAGCTTATCAAGATGCTCTGGCTTCGCACCACTGCCTGCTTTCCTCGCCGGCCAAGCTCATCGCCCAAGACGGCGCGATCAAAGTGGCCCGCAAGCGCGAGAGCGCCGACGCTATCGGCCGGCTCTTCGGCTGGACAAATGGAGACCATAAATAAAAATCTTCTTGGCGGAACACTTATTTTTCTCGTTTTGCTTGTCGGCGCATATTTCTTGGGCGCTGGGGATGAAAAAATAGGAGAGAAGGGTTTGCCTGTAAGTTCGGTCACCGCAAACCGCGCGGGTGATATAAAAGGCGTGAGGCTCGCGGGGCAAGATGTTAAAGTTGATCTTGCGCTCACCGAGCTTGAGCAGGAGAGGGGACTCTCCGGCCGGCGCGAGCTTGCGGTCGGCGAGGGGATGCTTTTTGTCTTTCCCGCGCCGGGCACGTATTATTTTTGGATGAAGGGCGTGAAATTTTCAATAGATATGATATGGCTTGCGGAAGATATGCGAGTGATTTACATAGCCAAGAACGTTCCGCCTGATTCATATCCCAGGCTTTTCGGGCCGAAAGAGAATTCGAAATACGTGCTTGAAGTAGCCGCGGGGTTTTCGGAAAAAAATAATCTAAGGGCGGGAGATAGGGCAGAGCTTCAGTACTAGTTGATTTTTAGAGAGACCCGTGTATAATACTCGAGGTTTTGCGCGGTGATAGTTGCTCCGATTTAGATCGGAGAGGAAAGTCCGAACACACAGTCCCGCTTCTGCGGGATTAAACGTAGCGGGTAACGCCCGCCCAGCGCAAGCTGCGAGGTGCGAACAGAGACGAGCTCCTTTAGTGGAGGTGAAACGGCTAAATCCTTACGCGTGTGCAAGATCGTGCCCTGAGAGCAATCGAGGGGAGAATCGCTTGAGCTCGACAGCAATGGCGAGCCTAGATAAATAGCTATCCTTCGACCTTGGTCGGAGAACAGAATTCGGCTTACAAGCACAAAGCCAAAAACATGAAAAATCCCCTCGAAAGAGGGGATTTTTCTGCTTTAGTTGCAATTTTTCCCCAAATGTGCTATACTCTCCGCGTGAGTGTGTGGCAATCAAACTTAATTGTCACAACATACGTGCCGCAGGACCCCGACTTCGGTCGGGGTTTCTGTTTGGTGGACCTATCGAGAATCGAACTCGAGTCTCGTCATTGCGAACGACGCGTCATACCACTAGACCATAGGCCCTGTGGACCCGAGCGGATTCGAACCGCTGACCTCCTCATTGCAAATGAGGCGCTCTACCAACTAA